>CAYLYE010000133.1:0-17456 GCA_964387325.1 uncultured Planctomycetaceae bacterium | reverse complement strand
GTCGGGGCTTTTGATCTGCCCGCGAGTTTGAGCTTTGTGGTCTCGAACTCGAGCGGCCTGAACACCCGGCACTTCACGCTCCAAGGCCATCAACTGGCCGACGAGGCGAAGTGACACGCGGATGATCTACGAGGTTGAACAAAAATTTCGGGCCGCACACGGCGAGCTATCGCCCGAACTTGCTCGTCGCGGCATCGTGTGGCGCGACACAATCGAGCAGCGGGACGTGTATTTTAATCATCCGCAACGTGACTTTGCGCAGACCGACGAGGCGCTGCGTGTGCGGAGCGTCGGCGCGACGCACTGCATCACGTACAAGGGCCCCCGGCTCGACCGCGCGACGAAAACGCGACGCGAATTGGAATTACCCCTGCCCACGGGCGCGTCGACCGCCGAGGGGTTTTACGAATTACTGTCAGCCCTGGGCTTCCGACGCACGGCCGAGGTGAAAAAATCTCGCCGCGAAGGAACCCTCGCGTTTCAAGGCCGAGCGATCGAGGTCGCCCTCGACACGGTCACGGGGATTGGCGAGTTCGTAGAGCTGGAACTGGCGGTTGAGCAGGCCGAGTTGACGGCGGCGCAGGCCTGCATCGTGGCCCTCTCGACCGAGTTGGGGCTCACTGCAAGCGAACGACGTAGTTACCTGGAGATGGTGCTGGAAGCGCGCGGAGGTACTTGAACCGCGACGCGTCGCAGAACCAACCGAGACGGACCGGCCATGAGCAGGCTAAATGCTGGTCACGCCACCGGACGACGGCAGTGCTGATAAGCCAGGATGCATTCGTAGAGGTCGGTCGAGATCGTGATCTCGTCGTGCGAGAAATCTTGCAACCAAGTGCGCTGACTCCGATAAGCATCGGAGAGCAGCGGAAGGATGTCGCTGAGCGCCACGCGGACCTGACTCTCATCGACGGCCGGGGTCGAGTTGAGCGGGGCATTGTCTTCAGGGCCGTAGTACACTCGGAGGCGATTGCTCAGCATCTTGGGGCGCATCCTTTAGTTTATGGGGTATCGACGATCCATCGTGCAGTGCGGGTTAACGCTTGGCTAACCCACGAACTCTTGTCCCACGGCGGTGAACCGACCGCGCGACGAGAGCCCACCCTGTTCGCTCCATGTATCGGCTGGAACGACTGGAGCGGTTTGGCTTTTTTTCTCAGAAATGTCAGACTTTTCGATTCTCGCAATGACAGCAGTGATGCGGGATGCAACGATGGCACAAGTCTTGCCCAAGCTATCAACGCCCCCGCACAACTTGCGTAGACAGTAAGTCCCGGTATATTCATCGTTTGCGGCGATAGATATTTTTTGTCCGGTTAAAGAACACCGTATGCTCAGCGCCACCGCGGTCGATGTCGCACACGTCATTCAAGGGCTCTCGATCCCGCGTGATCGAGCACAGGCCGTTATCGACCTGCTCGATGCCGGAAACACGGTCCCCTTCATCACGCGCTACCGCAAGGACCAAACCGGCGGGCTGGATGAAGAACAGATCCGACAAATCCAGGAGCGGGCGCTGAAGCTGCGTTTACTCCTGGAGCGCAAGCAGACCATCCTGCGGTCGATCGAGTCGCAAGGTAAGTTGACCCCCGAGCTGGCCGCCGCCATCGAAGCGGCCGAGACCACGCGCCGGCTCGAAGATCTCTACCTGCCTTACAAGCCGAAGAAGCAAACGCTCGCCACGCAAGCGCGCGAACGGGGACTCGAAAAACTGGCCGAGGAAATCCTGGCCGCCGATCCCGCCTGTGCCGATCTCGACGCTCGTGCGCGCGATTTTGTGAACCCTGATAAAAAAGTCATCAACGGCGCCGATGCACTATTGGGCGCAGGGCACATCTTGGCCGAGTTGTTTTCAGAACGCGCCGATCTGCGCGGCAAGTTGCGCGCGATCTTCGAGCGGACCGGCGCGCTGGTGACGACTGCGATCGAGCCGGAAGTGATCGCCCCCGTCAAGGCCGAGCCCGAGGCCGGTGAGACCGCGGCGAGTGAAAATCCTGTGAGCGAGATCGCAGTCCCGGCTACCGAGACCGTCACCGAAGAGGTTGAGGTCGTTGTCGCAGATGTTGCCGAGCCCATGGCGACGACCGAGGACGCTGCTTCCGTAACTGAAACAGCGGACGAGTTTAGGACAGCTTCAGCCGAAATGGTGGCGGCTGAAGCGGTCGCTGTGGAGGGAGAGGCTGCTCCCGCTGAAGACACGCCTGCGAGTGAGTCGGCTCCGGCCGAAACGGCACCGGTCCCCGCCGTAGCGCATGAGACCCCGGCTCCAGCTGGGAAGAAACGTGATCGTAAGAAGAAAAAAGGGAAAGAGAAGGGGGAGAAGGGGAAGGAAAAGGCGGGCCCCGATCATCGCGCCTTCCGCGACTACTTCAACTATCGCGAGGCGATCGCCAAGGTTCCCCCGCATCGTACGCTGGCCATCAATCGGGCCGAACGCGCCAAGGCGATCCGAGTTAAAGTCGAGGTCGACTCGACGGCAACCGACGTCGTGCTTAACGAAACACTCATCCCGGCCGAGCATCCGCACGCCGACTTCTTGCGCGGGTGCGCGCAAGATGCTCTGCAGCGATTGATATTGCCGAGCCTCGAACGCGAGGTGCGGCGCGAATTGACCGACGCGGCCGAGTCGCATGCCGTGACCGTGTTCGCCCGCAACCTTCGTAACTTGCTGCTACAACCCCCGGTGCGTGGGCGACGTGTACTGGCCGTCGACCCCGGCTACAAGAGTGGCTGCAAGCTGG
This sequence comes from uncultured Planctomycetaceae bacterium, assembly GCA_964387325.1. Lineage (GTDB taxonomy): Bacteria > Planctomycetota > Planctomycetia > Pirellulales > PNKZ01 > CAZZBK01. Next base: position 14,715 of record CAYLYE010000133.1, on the reverse strand, counting down.
TGGTGATTGACGAGTTTGGCAACGTGCTGGATCACAACTTGATTCACGTGATTGGCAAAGAAGAACGTCGCGCGGCGGGCAAGGCCAAGCTCATCGAGTTGGTCACACAACATGAGATCAACACGATTGTCATTGGCAACGGCACCGCCTGCCGCGACACCGAACGGGTCGTGAGTGACATTCTCAACGGTGAATTGCTGGACAAGGGAATCACCTACGTCATCGTCAACGAGGCCGGCGCGAGCGTGTATTCGACGAGCACGATCGGCCGCCAGGAATTTCCTCAGCACGACGCCACGGTGCGCGGCGCGGTATCGATCGGCCGACGCTTGCAAGACCCACTGAGTGAATTAGTCAAAATCGACGCAGCCAACCTGGGCGTCGGCCTGTATCAGCACGACGTTAAGGTAAAGCACCTGCGCGACTCGCTCGACGCCGTGGTCGAATCGTGTGTGAATTTCGTCGGCGTCGATTTGAACACCGCCTCGCCGGCGCTGCTGCGTTACGTCTCGGGCTTGAACCAGCTCACCGCCCAACGGCTGTACGATCATCGTCAGACGAACGGTCCCTTCCGCACACGCGAGCAACTCAAGCAAGTCTCGGGCGTCGGGGACACGACCTTCGTGCAGGCGGCCGGATTCTTGAAAATTGCCAGCGGCGATCAACCGCTCGACGCCACCTGGATTCATCCTGAAAGCTACCAAACCGCCGATCAGATCTTAAGTAAGTTGGGCTTTACCACAGGCGATCTGCAAGACAAGGAAAAGGTTGCCCAACTGGCGGAAAAAGTGGCGCAAATCGATGCCCGTTCGTTGGCCAGCGAGGTGGGCGTCGGAGAGATGACCCTGCGCGATATTCTCGTGCAGTTGGCTCGACCGGGCCGCGACCCGCGCGAGTCGTTACCTCCGCCCATCTTCAAGAAGGGGATTCTCAAGCTCGATGACTTGGCACCGGGCTTGGAGTTGGACGGCACGGTGCTCAACGTGGTCGACTTTGGCGCGTTCGTGGATATTGGCTTGAAGGACAGCGGGCTGGTGCATATCAGTCAACTGGCTGACAAGTACGTGCAAGACCCACACGATGTCGCCGCGGTCGGTGACATCGTCAAGGTCTGGGTTTTAGAGGTCGACAAGCAGCGTCGGCGGGTCTCGCTGACGATGATCAAGCCGGGTTCGCGACGCCCCGCCGAGCCGCGTCGTCCGCGTGGCGAGGAAGGTGCGGCAGCGCCACGTCCACCGCGGCCGCCACGAAGCGAGGGGAGTCGTCCACCGCAGCAGCAGCGTCCGCCGCGCCCGCAAGGTGCCCCCGCGCAGCAGTCGGCTCCGCCGCCGCCTCGTCCGCCACGTCCCGCTCCTCCGCCGCCGCCACCGGCCCCATCGCGACCCAAGAAGAAGGATCACAGCGTAGCGGCCATGCTCACGCAGAAAGTGATCAAGAAGAAATCGCCCAAGAAGAAGCAACTCTCGCAGGATCAACGCGAGGGCAAGGCGTCGCTCAATTCATTTGGCGATCTCAAGGCCTTGTGGAACATGAAGCACGGCAAGGCGAACGACGGTGAGTCACGATAGCATGGAATTTGATGATCGCCTGCAAAAGGCCATCGAGCGTGGCCAGCAACGAGGCCAGCAACGAGCGTCGGCCGCGGCGCAACAAGCGCTCAACGAAGAAGAGGCTCGCCGGTTGCATACCCGTTACCGGCTCGAGTTGAGCGAACACATCGAGCTGTGCATCAAAAAACTGCCCGATCACTTTCCCGGTTTCCGCTACGAGAACGTCGTGGGAGACCGTGGCTGGGGCGCAGCGGTGAGTCGCGACGATTTACGCATTAGCGCCGATGGTCAGCGTAAGAATTTATTTAGCCGGTTGGAAATGACGATCCGTCCGCTGTCGAGTTACCAGGTGATCGAGTTGACCGCGCGGGGCACGGTGGCCAACCGCGAGTTATTCAGCCGTTCGCATTACCAGAAGCTGCTCGAGGTCGACACCGCCAACTTTCGCCATTTGATCGACGTCTGGATCATCGAGTTCGCCGAGCAATACGCCGCACAGAAATAGCCAAACGGGATCGTTCGACTTCGGGTCGGCCGCTCGACACGCCGAGAGGCTGGTTTCATCCATCGTACAAGGTATTCCGCCGATGAAGTCTCTCGATTCGACGCAACTATATTTCAGTCATGCGGCCGACCAGATCGACCTGTCGCCGAGCATGCGTCGACTTCTGCTCACACCGAAACGCGAAGTGCAGGTGCAAGTGGCACTCGAACTCGACAACGGCGAAATCGCCACCTACGTCGGTTATCGCGTACAGCACGACGACGCGCGCGGCCCGATGAAAGGGGGCCTGCGCTATCATCCCGACATCGATTTGGATGAAGTTCGCTCGTTGGCCGCGCTCATGACTTGGAAAACGGCGGTGGTCAATCTGCCCTATGGTGGCGCGAAGGGGGGCATCGCCATCGACCCCAAGAGCGTCAGCCTCCATGAACTCGAACGGCTCACACGCGTGTTCATCGACGGTATTCACGACGTGATTGGTCCCGACATCGACATTCCGGCCCCCGACATGGGCACGAACGAGACCGTCATGGCCTGGATCATGAATCAGTACAGCAAATATCATGGCTTCAGTCCGGCGGTCGTGACTGGTAAGCCGGTCGAGTTGCATGGCCTGCCGGGGCGTGAAGAGGCCACCGGGCGCGGCGTCGGCGCGGTGACCGTCAAGACTCTCGGGCGACTAGGCCGCAAAGTGGTCGGCACCGAAATCGCGATCCAAGGCTTCGGCAATGTCGGCACGCATACGGCAAAATTCTTGCACGAAGCGGAATGCAAAGTCATCGCGGTCAGCGATGTCACCGGCGGCTACTATCGACCTCAGGGGCTCGACATTCCCGGCATGCTCCGCTACGCGCTGGTCAACAAGTCGCTTGCCGGCTACACCGAGGCGGACAAGATCACGAACGAGCAATTGCTCGAGCTGAAAGTCGACCTGCTCATTCCTGCCGCCCTCGGCGGGGTCATCACGTCGGCCAACGCGGCCAAGATCAACGCTCCGATCATCGTCGAGGCCGCCAACGCGCCAATCTATCCGGACGCCGATGAGGCGCTGTATCAGCGGGGCGTCACGATCGTCCCCGACATTCTCGCCAACGCCGGTGGTGTCACGGCCAGCTACTTCGAGTGGGTACAGAACCGTCAGCATTACCAGTGGACGCTCAATCGGGTGCGACAAGAACTCGACCGCGTGATGACCGACGCCTTCGAGCAAGTTTGGGAGAAGGCCAACGAGCGGCGCGTCAGCCTGCGCACGGCAGCCTATATCCTCGGCATTGGCCGCGTCGGTCGAGCCACGGTGCTCGCCGGCATCAGCTAACGCACGTTTCAACTGCCCCTTGCGTGTACCATCTCCACAGTTGGACGTGGAGATGGTAGCAAATGCCCGTCGCTACTTGCGGGCTTGCTCGCTATCGCTCGTACGAGCGAACCGCAACGGGTCGCCCCCTTGGAACATCCGCTCCTCGTAGACCATCAAGGCGTGGATGGCATGACCGGTCGGGCCAATCTCCCAACCGCGCGATGGATCGTTGAGCATGATCGTCGCCAGATAGTTGACCGCCTTGACCACCTTGGGTTGCGACAACTCTTCGTACGGTAGCGAGAACGCCAGCCATTCGAGGATGTGTCCGGTCGTCTGCAAGCGACGGTCGATGTCGTTGCGCGCCCCGGGGCCACGGAACCACTCGGTGCTAAAGCTGCCGTCAGAGTTTTGCAGCGCGAGCGTGTAACGATGATAGTCGTCCAGGTACTTGCGTGCCCGCTTGAACTCCCCTTCGATCGGCTCTTCCAGCATCTCCCGTTTGCGGACCGCGTAGGCGAGCCCCATCAGACGGTGTGTGCCACCGCAGGCCGCGCCGCGAATCGGAGCGGCGATTTCTTCTTTTAACAGACGCGAGACCGACCAATCTTGCCCGAGCGAATTCTTCCATGTCCCGTCGAGCGTTTCGCTATAGTGGGCGATCGCGATCAGCTTGAACGTCAGCTCCATGTTGGTTTGGCAACCGAGCTTTTCGCTCTCCAGCAAGTCGGCGACGGTGAAGTCCTTGCTATCGACGCGCATCGAGTACGACAACGGGATGCGTGACTGGGCCAGAATGGCGAGGAACTGGCCAAAGTGCCCCTGCACGCCGACACCCTGCTTGGCCTGGATGCGATTGTTCTCGACATAGAGCAGCCGCTGTGTGTTGCAAGTGCCGTTATTGCAGAGCCACTGAGCCGCGTTGACCGGGTCTCCCAAGCCGCCGCCGCGATAAATCTCGGTATGCATCCCGTAGCCAATCAGGGCATGCATCATCTCCCAGCAATTGTGATCGCGTGAATTGAGTTTGCGCGGGTAATAAGCGGTCAGCGTGCGACGGACCTTGTTCTTGAGCGCTTCGAGCTCGGTGCTAAGTTCTCGATTGGCGACGGTCGAGTTGACCGATCGATCTGGACTCAGCAGCACGGTCTTCTCGAAGGCCGTGAGCTGTTCGTCTTTGCGCGGCGGCGCCGGTGTGATCGTGATCAACTTGGGCCGGGTCAGCGTGACGGGCTGCGACTCGACGGCTGAATCCGGGTTCGCGTTCTTCGCAGAGCCTTGCTCGTCGTTTGTTTCTGGCAATCCTTTGCCGGCAATATCTCCTTCGCGGAGAGCGTCCTCGGTTGATTCCGCACGCGCGACGGCTGCGGGCTTCGAGGCCGTGCCCTCCTCGGCTACGGTCCATGTCGGCGTGACGGCAAATAAGCTCATCAACACCGTAGCGGACCTCAGTCGGATGTAGTGCATCATGCTGCTCAATTAGGATTGGAAAGCGAATCGGTCCATCGGCCAGCTCGCATCGACAGCGTGCCCCTGGATCCGCACAGCGGACGGTTCACAACCACACGAAGGGATACGAGATGGATCGTCGACCGTCGCCTGTGCGGTCTGACAACCCGTGCTAGCAAATGGAAAGCGGTACGTGGTAGGTATCGGTCTGGAGATACCGGCAATTTACCGCAGCAGAGGGTGTTCCAGTGGTGCCGACTTGGCAAGATGATCCGCGCCCGTAGTCTTTACCAGAGTGGGTTAAATTACCTGCGAAGCCGAATAAATTAAATTCTTGTTCAAAAGATATTTTTCGCTGGGGAACATCGACAAAGGTCGAATCGTGATCGCGAATACAGGTCGTTCGCGATTCTTCTCTTCATTCCACCTTTCGCACTCGTCGCACGGGTTGCTGCTGGCATCGGGATGAACGCTAACGGTTGGAACATCGAATGAACGGCGCCTTCGCGCGGGTGCGCTCCGTTTGCGAACTGGATCATTTCGGCAAAATACTAGCACGAGGCGCGGAAACGTGGCATAACGATGAGCCCGATCTCGCACCATCTCAGGAGCCGTAGCGTTGAGTACCGCCGATTCGACCTCCCGTGACGCGTCCGCTCGTTGGCAGCCGTTGCCCGCCGTCGCTCGCCGAGTGCTGGGTGTAATGGTCGAAAAGGCCAAGACCACGCCCGATACCTATCCGATGTCGCTCAACGCTCTGGTGACTGGCTGCAACCAGAAGAACAATCGCTATCCGCTGACCAATCTGGACGAAGGGGATGTCGACACGGCACTCGAACTGCTGCGCAAATTAGGGGCGGCGGCCGAGGTGCAAGGGGGCGGTCGCGTCGCCCGCTACCGTCATTATTTCTACGACTGGTTGGGGGTCGACAAGGTCGAGGCGGCCGTGATGTGCGAGCTGCTGTTGCGCGGCGCTCAGACCGAAGGCGAGCTGCGAACCCGCGCCTCGCGAATGGAACCGATCGCCGATCTCGATGTGCTGCGTAAGATATTACAGTCGCTCGCCGACAAGCGGCTCGTGCTCTCGCTCACGCCTCAAGGTCGGGGTCACGTGGTGAGCCATAACCTTTACGAGCCACGCGAGCTGGAAAAACTGCACACCCAGTTCGCCGGAATGGCCGCCGCGGCGCTTGACGAGGCGGAGGACGAACCGGCCATCGTATCAGGCGGTTCCGCTCCGACAGGTGATGTGCGCACACAACTCCTGCAACTCCGTGACGAAGTGAGCCAACTGCGTCAGCAGTTACAGGACGTGCAGGACCAAGTGCAACAACTGCGCAGCGCCTTAGGTGTTTAAGCCCGCGAATACGATACCCCATCGGGAGCGACCGGCCGTGACGAACGAAACTCGCAACACGAATATCCGGTACGCGGTCTTGCTGGCGACGACGCTCACATCGTTCATGCTGTATTTGGATCGCGTGTGCATGGGAACCATCCTGGCCTCGGATCCATTTGCGCGCGACAGTATCTTGTCGAGCAAGGATGAGCAGGCGACGATCCTCTCGGCCTTCTTTTGGGTCTACGCGCTGATGCAGGTGCCGGCCGGCTTTATCTCCGATCGGTTCGGTGCCCGCGGGGCATTGACGTTGTACGTGGCGCTGTGGTCGATCTTCACAATCTTCACCGGTTTCTCGGGCGGGTTCTGGGCGCTGCTCATCGCACGCTTCGGAGTTGGCGCGGCGCAGGCCGGCGCGTATCCGACGAGCGTCGGTCTGCTCGCGCATTGGATTCCATTTTCCATTCGTGGCTTTGCCAGCAGTGTGGTGGCGACCGGTGGGCGCATCGGCGGCGCGCTTGCACCGCTGATCACGGCGGGCATCATGGCGATGACCGACCGCTGGCAACCAGCCTTGTATCTTTACGGAATCGTCGGCCTGTTCGTCGCCGCACTGTTCTGGTGCGTGTTTCGCCACACGCCCAACGATCATCCTTGGGTCAACCCGGCCGAAATCGCGCTCATCAACGAAGGTCGCCCGCAGTCGGAGATCCGTGCTCGAGCGTCGAGTCACGGCCTGCCGTGGATCCCGCTCGTGACTAACTTCAGTATGTGGATGAACTGCTTGATTCAGTTCTGCACCAACGTGGGTTGGGTGTTTGTCGTCGGTCAACTGCCGCGCTACTTCAAAGATGTTCACGGCCTGAGCGACTTACAGACCGCACAGATCAACACCGTCGTGCTGCTCGTGGGAATGGTGGGCATGTTGATGGGGGGCTGGATCACGGATGCGGCCACGCGACGTTGGGGCACACGCTGGGGTCGCGCGATGCCCGTCGCCGGTGCGCGGTTGCTCTCGACGCTGGCCTACGTGGCCTGCCTGTGGTTGAACGACCCGTGGATGATCGCCGCGGCGGTCGCGGTCGTGGCCTTTAGCACCGATCTGGGGGTCGGCGGTGTTTGGGCCTACACACAAGACGTCGGCGGCAAGTACACCGGCTCGATCTTGGGTTGGGGCAACATGTGGGGCAATATCGGAGCAGCCGTCAGTCCCGCCTTGGCTAATTGGATTTTGCGCCATTTCGACGCCAATCAAGACTGGAACGAGGTGTTTATCGCCTTTGCCGTGGCGTTCTTCATCTCGACCTTGGCCGCCTTGGGGCTCGACGCCACGAAGCCCATCGTGCCGCGCGAGCCGAAGACCGCGTAACACTTTGGCTCGGCGGCGGTGTATAACAACAGAGAGAGTTGTTGCCCTCCGCGCCCTTTCGCCTCGCTCCGATCTTGAAGCCCGCCGACGATACCCATCCGTTTCGCCCGACTTCGGGGCCGACATCACTCGATTCGGCCACGATCGCCGCGTTGTTCGTGCAGCACAGCGACGAACTGCGACGCTTCTTGTTCGGTGTGCTACGCCATCACGAGCAGGCCACCGATGCGATGCAAATCGCGTTTGCCAAGGCGATCGAACAGGGACACAACGTGCAGCGCGAGGCACTCAAGTCGTGGCTCTTTCGAGTCGCCTATCACGAGGCCATCGTAATCAAGCGGAAGCAGGCCATCGCTCAACGAGCATCTGAGAAGATTGCCCACCAACTGACCGTGCTGGGCAGCCATCAGGCCGAGGCTCCCGAGTTGAACCTGGTCCGTTGGGAGACCGTGGCCGCGGTGCGTGCGTCACTCGAACAGCTTCCGATCGAGCAGCGGCAGGTCGTGCGGATGCGGATCTACGAGCAGAAAAAATTTATTGAGATTGCCACGGAATTGGGGCTGCCGCTCGGCACGGTGCTGACTCGCATGCAGTTGGCTCTCAAGAAGCTCAAGAAATATCTCGGCGAGCGACCGTAGCCGCGCGTGGTCGTGTGGCGCGTCGTCGATTACAATCGTCGACTCGAAACGGTGGTCATTCGCGCCATTCTTGCCATCAACGACGATGTGAGCCTATGAGCAAGCCTGCGGTCGACGAAGCGGTTCCGAACGACTATTTTCCTTGCGGCACGCTGCCGCCGATGAAGTGGCGCGACGTGCCGCCGCCGGTGTCGCTCCGCGCGATGGTAGGCCCGAGCGTCATCCTGGCCGGCTTGGCGCTAGGGAGCGGCGAGTTCGTAATCTGGCCATACATTACGTACAAGAGCGGCTTCATACTCTTCTGGACCTGCTTGGTCAGCGTGACAACGCAATACTTCATGAATATGGAGATTGCCCGTTGGTCGTTGGTCACCGGCGAGAGTGCGATCACCGGGTTCTGCCGAGTCAGCCGGTGGTGGGCGCCTGTGTTTCTGGTGTTGAACTTGGTCCCCTGGATGATTCCTGCCTGGGCCAAAGGAGCGGCTCAGATGGTGAGCTGGATGGCCTGGGGTGCTTCGCCCGACGCGACCGGCCGGCTCACCAGCCCCTACGTCATGCCCATGGCCGTGGCCAGCTTGCTCATCTGCGGTGCGATTCTGACGCTGGGGCCCGTGATCTACGAAACGGTCGAGCGCATCCAGATGTTCCTCGTCGGAGGCATCCTGATCGTGGTCGCCGTGTTGGCTGTGCTGTTGGTGCGCGGCGATGCCGTGACAGCGATGCTCGGCAGCCCCCTGCACGTCGCCGAGTTGAAAAACTTTTCCACCTTCGGCATCCCTTGGGACCTGCTGCTCGGCGCGATCGCTTTCGCCGGCGCGGGAGGCACGATGAACTTAGGACAAAGCAACTATGTTAAAGAGAAAGGGTACGCGATGGGGCACTACATTGGCCGCATCACGAGCCCCATCACAGGCAAGGAAGAGCCGATCTCGGAGCTCGGCTACCATTTTCGTCCCACCGAGCAAAACCTGTCACGGTGGCGTCAGTGGTGGTTCCGCGCGGGGGTCGAGCACTTCGTGTCGTTCTGGATGACCTGCGTCTTCTGTCTGGTGCTGCTCACGCTGATCGCTTACAGCGTGTTCTACACGACTGATGGGACGCTAGCCGATCAGGCCCAGCAGTTCAAAAGCGGCACCGACTTCCTGTGGGGCGAAGCGCTCTACATTCGCGACAAATTCGGCGCCGGCTTACGGGTCGGCTTCTTCCTGATGGGCGTGGCAATCTTCCTGACCACCGAGTTCGGCGTGCTCGACGTTGCCGCACGCATCTCGACCGATATCGTTAAAGTGAACTGGCTGGAAGAAAACTCGAAGTGGAGCGAGGCGCGGCTGTATTACACGTTCCTGTGGGGCATGATCGCCTTCGGCAGTCTGTTCCTGATCTCGGGCATTCAGGAGGACGGGCTCGCGTTGTTCCAGTTGACCAGCGCCTTGAACGGCGGCGTGATGTTCCTGTATTGCATCTTGCTCGTGTACGTAAATCGCTGGCGGCTCCCCGAGGCCGTGCGGATGAGCACCCCCCGGCTGCTCATCATGCTGTGGGCGGTGGTCTTCTTCGGCTTCTTCGCCGTGGCGGCTTTGTGGGACAAACTGAACCTATGGCTGGGGTAAAACGCGGTCGAGGCGCGCGATTTTAGCCCGCCTCGATTCGCTACTTAACCATACCAGACAACGACTTACGAACATTCGAGCGGTTCACAATCCAAAACGGCCGGACGTTTCGGTTTGTGGCCGGGCGGGGGACCGGGTAGGATACGAGCCTCTGCGGATCGTTCTTGGCGATCCCGACCTCGTCGGGACGACTCAAAACACCGCTGTGTGCGATCTGCCGCTGCGTGCATCAAAATGCCGTAGGGTCATGGCCCGTCGACCTTTGTGGCAGTATCGCAATCGCCCGTATTCGGCGGGTCCCCAGGTTCGATCGAGGAGTCATTCGAGCGTGCAGATCAACATTTCGACGCGTCATGGTCATTTAAGTGATGCAACGCAGGAAAAGCTTCGTGCCAAGGTGGAGAAAGTCCTCCGGCTCTTTGAGCGCGTGTCAGCCATTACGCTGACGGTCGACCTGGCCAGTAAAGACTCCCCCAGTGTTGAATTGCTCGTCAATGCCGAGCATAAGCATGATTTTGTGGCTCGCGAGACGGGCGAGGATCTGCTGGGCATTACCGACAGTGTGGTTGGCAAGGTCGAGCAGCAAATTCGTAAATATAAAGAGCGTGTGCAAGATCACCGGGGTCCCGGCTTGCGCCAACAGGCGCAAGAAAATTCGGACACCTAACGGCGTGTTCTCCGCGCGTTCGTGCAGATACATCGGTCGAGATAGAAAGGACACTGTGGCATGAAGTTCGCTGACTTCGTAGCCCGCGAGGCTGTAATTGCCGGTTTGACGGCCGATAGCAAAGAGGGGGTCATTCGCAGCTTAGTGCAGTCGTTGCAGGACGTGGGCAAAATTCCCACCGGCGAATTTGAGAGTATCGTTAAAGCGATCCTGAAGCGCGAAGAACTGGGGAGCACGGGTATCGGTCGCGGTGTCGCGGTTCCCCATACCAAGCACCCCAGCGTCGATCGTCTCGTCGGCGCCGTAGCCATTAGCCACGAAGGGGTCGACTTTCAAAGCCTCGACGGCGAGAAAGTCTTTTTGTTTTTCCTGTTGGTCTCGCCACCCGATCGGCCCGGCGACCACCTACGGGCCCTTGAGCATGTCTCGCGTCAATTGCGCGACGACACGTTCTGTCGGTTTCTCAAAAACGCTAAAGCTCCAGCGGACATCCTGCTGCTGCTCGACGAAGCCGATCAAAATCAATTTAGTAGCTAGAGATTTAGTGACGTAGGTAACGAGGGTTTGACCAAAGCTCTCAGACTTGGTTGGGAAATACGTTGGCGTGATAAGTAACATGAAGCAAAGTCGGACCGTTGTTGTCGAGAACGAGGCCGGGCTGCATGCCCGCCCGTCGGACCTCATTGCCCGGACCGCTTTACGCTTTCAGTCACGGATCACGCTGGCACGTGGACCCGAACGGGTCGATGCTCGGAGCATATTAGGAATTTTGACGCTTGGCGCGGCGCAAGGCACGCAACTCGTGCTCGAAGCCGAGGGGCCCGATGCCGAACAGGCCATGGCCGCGCTGGTGCAGTTGTTTGACAGCCATTTTGCTGATCCGCACGAGAACGAATCAACCTTAGATAATTAGCCGCGTCGGGCGTCCTGGTTGGGGCGCGAGCCATTGCTCGCTCTCGGCCTGGGCTCCGTTCGACACGAGGCACGATCGGTCGTAGCGCTACCGCTGTAAGCGGCTGAGCACGAACCGCAGTGGTAACGCCGCTGCGATTCGCGATTCGCCCGCAGCGACTCTGACGCTCCTGAAATCGTGACCCCACGTGTTCGAGCGCCGCGGTCGAACGAAAGTCAGACATGCAGCGGTTGCAAGGAATTGCCGTTTCGTCCGGAATCGCCATCGGCGAAGCGATGGTCATGGGCAACGAGGGATTTCGTATCCCCGCGACCGCCCTGGACTGCAACGCGGTCGAAACCGAAATTGAACGCCTGAAGCGCGCCCTCGACGCCTCGGCCGAGCAAATCTCGCGCAATCGCGACAAGGTGGCGCAAGAACTCGGTCGACAGTATGCAGCCATCTTCGAAGCGCATCTGCAAATGTTGCGCGACCCGCAACTCAGCTCCGAACTTGAACAGCTCATCCGCGAGCGCCAGTACTCGCCCGAGTACGCCGTGAGCCGCGTGTTACGCCGCTATGCCAAGGTATTTCAAGGGCTCGACAACACCCATCTGGCCGAACGGGCCAACGATATCTTCGATATCGAGTCGCGAATCCTCAGCAACCTGCTGGGCCGCCGACGCGAAGAGATCACCAAGCTGACGCAGCCAGTGCTCATCTTGGCCCATAACCTCACGCCCAGCGAGACCGCCTCGCTCGACCGAAATTTTGTCCGCGGTTTCGTCACCGAGATCGGCGGACCCGGCAGCCATACCGCGATCGTTGCCGAAGGGCTCGCTATTCCCGCCGTGCTGGGGACCGGACCGTTTCTGGCCGATGTCTCCGGCGGCGATCTGGTCATCATCGACGGCAATCAGGGGCTCGTAATCATTCGCCCCGACGCCGAAACGCTGGCCCGCTATCGGCAACAGATCAAGGTCGAAGACAGTCGCGCGATACAGCTCGAAGCCGTGCGCGACCTCCCTTGCGAAACGGCTGACGGCGCACGTATCCTATTACTTGGGAACATCGAGTTTCCCAACGAAGTCGATCAGTGCCTCGAAGGGGGTGCCGACGGTATCGGCTTGTATCGCAGCGAATTCCTGTATCTGGTCGGAGCCGACGCGGCCCCGAACGAACAGGAGCAATTCGAGGCCTACCATCACGTCGTCGAAAAAATGGCCGGCCGCCCGGTCACCATTCGCACACTCGACCTGGGGGCCGACAAACTCGACCCCGGCCGCCTCGACGACGAACGCAATCCGTTTCTCGGACTGCGCAGCATTCGTCTCTCGCTTCGCAACGTGCCGATGTTCCGCACCCAACTGCGCGCCATCCTCCGCGCCAGCGCCTTCGGCAACGTACGCATCATGTTCCCGCTCATCACGACGGTGATGGAAATGCGCCAAGCGTCGATGATCCTCACCGACGTGATGGAAGATCTCGACGAGCATCAAATCCCGTTCGATCATCATGTCCCCGTCGGTATGATGGTCGAGACACCGGCCGCGGTGATCCTGATCGATCGGTTTTTGGAAGAGGCCGACTTCCTGTCGATCGGCACGAACGACCTGATTCAGTACACGCTGGCCGTCGACCGCAGCAACAAAGACGTCGCCGCGTTATACACGGGCAGCGATCCGGCGGTGCTCAAGCTGATCGAGATGGCCTGCCAGGCGGCACAAAAGGTCGACAAACCCATCAGTCTGTGCGGACAAATGAGCGGCAACTCGATTTACACGATGCTGCTGCTCGGCATGGGTCTGCGTTCGCTGAGCGTCGCGCCGCACTCGCTGCTCGAGATCAAGGACGTGATCCGCCGAGTGACCATTCCGCAGTGCGAGGCGGTGGCCCGCCGCGCGATGACGTTCGAGAACGCCCGCGAAGTGAAAAACTACTTGCGTGACGAGTTGAAGAAAATCGTTCCCGACGGCGTCCCTGACTAACGAGATTAAGGAGTTTCATCCCCCTACGGACGATCGACCGAAAAGCAACGATGCATGCGGAAGCGTGAACGGCCGAGGCTGTTGACCGACACGCTCACCCTTCCGCGTTCATCGTTCACTTTTTTTCCGTTGATCCACCGATGGTTCGACAACGAGCACGAATCCGTTACCGAAAGCAGGGCGACCTGAGGCTAATAGGCCATCAGGACCTGATGCGCGTGTGGGAACGTCTGTTCCGCCGCGCCGGTGTTCGGTTGTGCATGAGCGAAGGCTTCCATCCTCGACCTAAGATGAACCTGCCCAGCGCCTTGGCGTTGGGCGTCGTCGGTCTCGACGAATTGGTCGAGGTGGACTTCGACAACCCGGCCGATGCGCCTCTGGCGCACGGCGATGATCTGCTGGCGCAATTGCTGCCGCAGTGTCCCGTGGGATTGGTCGTCAACTCGATTGACATGGTCGCTGCCGACGCTCCGTCGGCCGACGTGTGCCAAGCGACGCTCGAGATCCAAGTGCCGCTCGAGCGGCACGCGGTCCTCTCGCAGCGCGTGGCCGAGTTGCTCGACGCCCCCACCGTCATCGTCGCGCGCGGTCCCGAGGCCAAGCGGGTCGATCTGCGTCCGCATATCGTGTCCCTGGAGCTGCTCGATGCGCGGTTGCGTGTCCGGCTGCGCGTGGGACACGAGGGGAGCGTTCGACCGCGCGAGCTTCTTGAGGCGTTAGGGTTGGCCGACTTGGAAGAACAGGGCTACTACTGGACCCGAACTTCCCTGGAGTTGCGCTCATGAGTGCTCGATCACACGCGGCTTGGCGCCGCACTCGTGATGAATCGAACCCGGTGCGATTAGTCGCACCGCGCGGACCGGAGGCCGATCGCCTCGCCCCCCGCGCCAACTCAAGAAAGCACCATCATGAAGCAAGAGATGCTCATCAACGTGTCGCAACCGGAAGAATGCCGCATTGCGATCGTTGAAGACGGGGTACTGGAAGAGCTCTACATCGAGCGAACCAGTCAGGACAATTACGTCGGCAACATTTACAAAGGGCGCGTCGTCAATATCGAGCCCAGCATTCAAGCGGCGTTCGTCGACTTTGGCGTCGGCCGCAACGGCTTCCTGCACATCAGCGACGTCGAGCCGCAATACTATCGCCAAGGGGGTTACGACCCCAACAAACCGATCGAGGACCGCGACGGTCGTCGAGGCGCGGTCGAAGAACGCGCCCCGGCCGACGTCGAGTTCGATGACGACGAGGACGCTGACGACGAAGTCGACGAGGGGGAAGCAGGCCCACCGCCGCAACGCAGCCAACAACGTCGACGTGGCCCGCGCCCCGGCGCCCGCCCGCGCGTCAAGCCGCCGATCCAAGACATTCTCCGCCGTGGCGACGAACTGCTCGTGCAGGTGATCAAAGA
>CAYLYE010000132.1:0-17649 GCA_964387325.1 uncultured Planctomycetaceae bacterium | reverse complement strand
AATGGCGCAACGAGTTCGGCAATCTGGCCGACACGAAACGGAACAAACTGCTGGCCCAAGTGAACGACGCGCTATTTGCCCACGCCGGAGCGCCCGAGCGGGCCATGTTGCTTCGCGATCGTAATCCGCAAGAGGCGTTTCTCTTGATCCGCGGTGAGCCCGATCAGCGGTCGGGACGTGTGCCGCGCGGTTTCTTGACGGTGCTGGGAGACGAATCCGGCCGGCTTGTGTTTACAGCTAGTCGCAGCGGGCGACTCGAACTGGCCCAGGCGATCGTCGACGCGACGAATCCGCTTACGCACCGGGTGCTCGTCAATCGCGTGTGGGCCCATCATTTCGGTCGACCGCTAGTCGCAACGATCGACGACTTCGGACTGCAAACGCCCGAGCCGCAACATCGGCAATTGCTCGATTGGCTCTCGGCCACCTTCGTCGCCGAAGGTTGGTCGTTGAAGAAGCTCCATCGACATATTCTGCTCAGCCGCACCTATCGACAAAGCTCCGTCTACCACGTCGACTACGCCCATCACGCGGCCCTCGATCCCGACAACGGACTGCTGTGGCGCAGCAATGTCCGGCGATTGGATTTTGAATCGCTGCGCGACTCGGTGCTGGCGACGTGCGGCACGCTCGATCCGACCATCGGCGGCCGCTCGGTCGATCTCGTCGGCGACCCGACCGCAACGCGGCGTACAGTATACGCCTGGATAAATCGTCCGCTGCAACCGATCCTGGCGACGTTCGACGTGCCGGACAATTCGGTCACCGCGTCCGATCGACACGAGTCGACATCGCCCGGCCAGGCCTTGTTTCTGATGAACGGCGGCTTAGTCGATCATCACGCCGCCCAACTGCTGCAATCGGCCGAGTTCCAGAAGACGAATGCCCTCGACGATCAAATAGCGTGGCTCTTCGGACGATTGTTTCAACGCAAACCGACCGTCGAAGAACGGGCGCGCGTGCGAACGTTTCTTGCCAGCGACAACGACTCGCGCGCGTGGCTAAGGGTGGTGCAAAGTCTGCTGATGAGCAATGAGTTTGCACATGCGTTGTGAATGCCTTGGCGTGTTGAATTCTTCCGCACCAAGGCGAGACGCCCGTGGTACGATGATTTCGACGGTCTGCTAGGCGTTACTCGGTTACGAGCGGTTGGTCACTCTCCACGAACGACGAATCCAGTGGCACCTCTTGGGCCGCGTCGGCTGACTGTAGAAGCATCAACTTGAGAAGCCACGCGCAAACAAAAAACCAGATGCGTTTGTTGGCCGACTTGCTCAACTTGCCGGACCAGCAAGTCACAAATACTGCGACAACCTCAGGGTTTTGTCTCCGGCAGGCGGCTGATTAATTCGCGCAGACGCACTTTGTCCGTGACTGGTTTGGCGGCGCGGACGTCTTCTTCTCGAAAGGTGGCCATCAGCACTTCACCGACCGGGGTACGTTGGTGGTCGTAAACGACGCGGATTGTGCCGTCGCTGGCTTGCACACCGTCGGGATAGGTTACGTCGTCGCGCTCATCGAGCATCAGGCCGCCCTGCCACGATTTCCCATCGTCGTCGGAGATAAATGCCGTCAACTTCTCTCGCTTGACTTTCTCCTGGATGCCACCATGTTTTATCAGCAGTAGTGCGCCGGATTGCAGACGACGCAGGAAAAATCGCGATGTGCAATGCGGGATCGCGAGCTTCTCAACCGGCGTCCACGTTCTGCCCTTATCCTTCGAAATTGTCTCCGCGAGTCCGCGACAACGCACCATCATCCAGAGCGTGCCGTCCTTCCGCTCGACGATCATCGGTTCGTCCGGGCCGCGTGATGCTGCGGATTCGATATTCGCAGTGCCGCGAAGTGCGAACGTCTCTCCTTGGTCCGCACTGGCATACACTTTGATACTGTTGTCCGCCTTCCACACCGATGAAGTGAACAGCCAATCGCCATTGGCCAGTACTGTGGGCTTGTTGAGCATGATGCCGTCGCCGATGCGACGCGGCACGGACCACTTTGGCTCAGGGACATCGGGTTCATCTGTACGGATTGTCCACACGCCAAAGCGCCCGTCCGACTGTCCTGCGCTCTGCCCCCAAAACAGCCACAGACGTCCTTGCGGATCAATCCAGATTGCGGCGGACATCGCGCGTGTGCCAGAGCGCGGCAGAATCATGAGCTTCACTTCCGACCACGTTCTGCCATCATCGTCGCTGCACTTGACCACTTGAAAGTTGCGAGTGCTCTCGACGTCGCGGCCATAGACCGCCCACAGCCGCCCATTTGCCGTACGCTCGATACCCGGCACACCCTGCCTCTTTGTCGACGGAATATGCTGTGGCCAAGGTGCGACGATGACGTGTGCGGGTTCCAATGCGATGTCCGTTGCAAACGCAGGCTTGGCTGGTGTCCCAACGTACAACGCGGCCAGCGGTGCCACTAGCTGGGCGGCGAGGAGTGTGAGAGTGTATTTCATTTGTTACTCGGAGTTATGGCAATTCGAAACCCGCTCGGCGTGGGCGCTCGAGTTGGGCCTGAGCTTGGTATTGGCCCATGAGCGTCTCGCGCTGAGGGTTCCATGAGAGTGGCTGTTTCAGTTCACGTGCGAGGTTTGCCAGATGACAGATAGTGGCGGTGCGGTGCCCGGCTTCCACGGGAGCGTTGAGTTTCGCTCCGGTACGAATCGCATCGAGCCAATTTTCAAGATGTGGGCGAGCAACGTGGCCGCCTCCTTTCCACTTGTCGATGGCAGCGGAGCCAGGGCCACGGCCAGCCAGACTTGGTGAATCGGTTTCAAAGTAGTTGCGTCGCATCTTCAAGCCCCCTTTCTCGCCATGAAAGATAACGAAGTCGGGGCCGTGCGAGAACTGCAACTCAACCCCGTCGGCGTACTTCATTGTCACCGGCCAGAAGCGACGATCAGTCGTGTCGCCGCTCGGACCGGGAGTCTTATCTTTCCACAACTGGGCGAGCGTGGTGACTGATTCTGGCTGAACGGCTCGAACTTCGACCGGGCCGGTGTCGTCGCGACCGAGGGCGAACTGCACCATGTCGACCGAGTGAGCCCCCCAGTTGGTCATCAGATGGCCCGAGTAATCGCGAAACAAGTCCCAACCGCGCCAGAGAAGATTGCCAACTTTGAAGTCTTCCTTCATCCAGAGATGGCGATGATGAGGCCGCAGTGGAGCAGGTCCGCAGAACATGTCGAAATCGACTCCGCCGAATTCTGGTTCAGCTTCAAGCATGGGAACGGGGAGCGGCCCTGGGTAGCAAGGCAGCTCGACCTTGGAAATCTTCCCCAGACCGCCGTTGCGAATGAACTCACAGGCGAAACGATTGACTTCCATCGTGCGTTGCTGGCTGCCCACTTGCAGCACGCGGCCCGTGCGTTTCACCAAGTCGACTAAGAACCGTCCTTCACGGATGCAATCGGTGTACGGATTTTCGAGATAGACATCCAAGCCCAATTGCAAGGCGAGCATCGCGGGCAACGTGTGCTGATGATCGGGCGTGGCGATGATGACGGCGTCGAGCTTCTCACGGTCGAGCAGGTGACGGTAGTCTTGATAGACCGCACACTTTGCCGCATCGCGATCTTTGAACTGCTGCAGGACTTTCGCAAACGGACCTGTCGGTTCGAGCGTGCTGTCCGTACGAAGCGTAGCACAATCGCAGATCGCGGTGACCCGCGCGGAATCGGGGAGGTTGCCGATCAGATACTTCCCGCGCACGCCTGTGCCGATCATGCCGACGCGAACGATGTTGCTTGCCGATCGCGCAGGCTCAGCCCTCGCCGTCGTTGACCAAGCGGTTGCCATGCCGGCCGTTTTGAGAAATACGCGCCGTGACAACTTCATAGCGACAACTCCTCACGGGCATACTTCAAGCTGGCGGCGATGTTCGCGTCTTCGAGTTCGACCTGCTTGTCGAGCGGCAGCGAATTGACCTGCTGCACGGCTTTGGTCGCGTGCGCTCGCACAAAACGTAGCGATCTGGCCAGATCGGCACCTGCCACCTGCGGCATCGTTGACCAATAGCGATCGGTCACACAGGGGACCTGTAAGGCATCGCGCGTGATGAGTTCGAGCGCCATGCGAATGTTCGGCTTTGCGCGCTTCAGGATGGCGACCATGCGTTGCAAATCGAAGCTCCCCTGGCCGAGCGGAATGTCCCCCAACAGAAAACCGTCGTCATACTCACGCAGCGCTTGGTCCTTGAGATGAACCGTGAAGGCATACGGCGCGAGAGCTTCGATGGCTCCATACGGATCATCGAGCAGCGCGAAGCTGTTGCCGGTGTCGACGGTAGCGCCGATGAACTCGCAATTGAGGTGTTTGTAGAGCGCGAGACGCTCGTCGATGCGTTGGTCCTTGTGGTTCTCGACCGCCAGTCGCACACGATGCTTCGTGACGATCGGCGCGGCAAGCTCGAGCATTCTGACCGCAGTCGCTTCCGCCGCGCGGACTTCGGCGAGCGATTTGAATTGCTCGTATCGTCGACCGGGCATCACGACGGTACGAACGGCTTGCACACCGACTTCCGCCGCCGTGCGAATCTCGGCCTCGAATCGTGCCAGGTCCGTCGCGTCTTTGGGCGGATTGATGATGCCGTCGATGAACAGTTGGTGTTGGTCGGCAAAATCACGGAGAGCTTTCACGCGCGTCGCAGCGAGCACGCCAAGCGACGCCTGCATCCCGCCAGCGTCAAGGTTTAGGCAGTGCTGGAGAAACGTTAGAGGTTCGAACAGATCGACCGACGGTTCACGCTGCTGCAACCATTTGCGCCGGATCGCGCAGTTGTAGGTCACCAGTCCCAGCCGAGTGCGTGGTCGCGGCTCAGTCGCCCAAGCGGTCGACCCGATCGATGTGGCTGCACCAATCGCCGCAAGTGCCGTGCGGCGCGTCATCACGGACCGTGTTTCGTGTCGATCTCGGGTCATGCTATCGTCCCTTCGTAGGTAATTGCCGCTGGCAACGGTTCCGAAAAAACGTTCGTCGCAACCGCACTCAGCCGGTGCAAGGCGAACCTCAATTTATCGACATCTGTTTCACAATCTCTTCGCGCGGGACCACGCCGACGCTTTTGGCCCAGGCGTCGAACAACCGGGTCAGCGACTGCACCCGCTCGGGGTGCTCCGCGGCGAGGTTCGCAGTTTCGCCGGGATCGGTGGACGTGTCGTAGAGTTCCCAGGGGCCCGTGCGCGGCCCGGTGGACACGATGTTGCCGTCGTCGGTCGGTGCACCATAGGCGCGGACCAGTTTCCACTTCCCTTGCCGCACCGCTTCATTTCCCATCCGTTCCCAGCAGAGTACCCGGTCTGGAGGAATGATTCCCGTGCCGCGAATCGTCGGTAGCAAGCTAACCCCCTCGGCGGGCAACACCGCGTGATCGCGAATCGATGTCGGCTGCTTGGTGCGCGCGGCGTCGAGGCACGTGGCATGGATATCGATGACGTGGCCGACGTCGGCGACGATCTGTCCTCGTTGCGGTGATGCAATCCCCTGCGGCCAATGTGCGATCAACGGCGAAGCAATCCCGCCGTCATTGACCGAAACCTTGAAGCGACGAAACGGCGTGTTGCTCACCCGTCCCCACAATGGTCCGCGTACGGTGTCTGAGCCGTTGTCGCTCAGGAACAGAATCAGCGTGTTGTCGAGTTGTCCCCGTTCGCGCAGCCGCTTCACGACCCGGGCAAGATTCTGATCGACGCGGTCGACCATCGCCGCATAGGTCCGCATCCAGCGGTCACGAGTCTCTTGCTTGGCTTGCAGAACCTCCGGCGTGACAGAGTCGTCTAATGCTGGCAATTGTGCGGTGTCCGGCACGAGACCGATTTGTTTCAATCGTTCGAGCCGCCGCTCACGAATCACCGTCGGGCCAGCCTTGTAAGCGTCTGCGTACTTCGCAATATCGGCCTCATGCGCCTGGATCGGCCAGTGTGGCGCGGTGAACGCCAGATATCCAAACCATGGTCGCGTCCGATCGGCACTGTCGATGAACCGCAAGGCATGATCGGTAAACGTGTCGGTCGAATAGAAATTGTCGGGCAACTTGTCGACCAGAACGCCATTGTCGGCGAACCTTGTGATCGGCCCCTGCTTTTGCCACGAGCGATAGCCGGTAAAGTGTTCGCATGCCCCGCCGATCAGCGCAAAGCTGTGCTCAAAACCCCGCGAGTGCGGCCAGTTCTCAGTGGCTTGCCCCAGATGCCATTTGCCCGCCATAAAGGTCTGGTAGCCAGCCAACCGCAAAACTCCGGGCAGCGTGACAATGCCGTGTGCCTTTAAGCCCAGATACGCTGGCGAGCCGATGCGTTTCCAAAGTTCGTTGTTTGCGCCGACCTCGTTCATGTCGCCTACGCCCGCTTGATGGGGATACAGTCCGGTCATCAATGCCGCGCGTGTCGGACAGCACTGCGCACAATTGTAGAATCTCGCAAACCGCACGCCGTTCTTCGCCAGCGCATCGAGCGTGGGCGTCTGAATCTCGCCGCCATAACAGCCGAGATCGGAGTAGCCCATATCGTCGACCATCACGAGCAGAATGTTGGGCCGCTCGTCGTTCGCAACCGCAATATGTGCAATCAACAACCACCAACTCAACCCAATTACTGTACGCTTCATCATCAACCTAGACTCCGACAAAGATTACAGGACACGAATGAGTTGATTACGGTGCTACGAGGCCGAATGCGCCGTCGCGCAGACCTTGCGCGCCGCCTTTAATGTCGGCGGGTTGGAATGAATAAACTTCTTGCCAGATCGTGCCACCGTCGGTGCTGCGCTGGATGTTGAAGCGCTGCGAGTGGATGCTGATGAGCGTTCCTTTGTCGCTGGCAATCACTTGGCCTTCGGGGATGGCAGCGGGGAGATCTCGCCATGTCTGGCCATCGACACTGGCACGAGATTTCTTGCCGCAGAGCCAGAACTCGCCGTTCATGACGCTGAGTGTGGCACGTTGGGTGCCCGTGGCGTGCGGGCCATCCCACGTCTCGCCAGCGTCGGCGCTCGTCCACGCATTCGCGGCTAGGCTGTCGGTCATCACGAGCAGCTTGCCGTTGCACTTCATCGTGCCGCGACCGGTCGAGGCGTCGAGACCTTTTGGCGCGAGCCACTTCCAGGTCTGGCCTTGGTCATCACTGGCGAAGAGATGTCCGAACTTCGGTCCCGACTCGCCGCGATTGTCGCCGAGCGCGAGGAAGCGCCCGCTCGCATCGCCGCAATACACTGCACCGATGTGATGCGTGCTGAATTTGCCACGTGGATCGTTCTTGAACGCGCCCCACAGGGCGAAGGACTTAAATGTTTTGCCCAGGTCGGGCGTGGCGCTGAAGGTCATGTAGCCGCTCGAGACGAAGACCCCCTTGCCGCCTGTTAGGCCCCAAGCGCCAGTCATCACGCGCGGGTCACCTTTGCCTTCCAGCTGTTTCGACACGCCGCTGGTGAGGTGCCGCCAGTTCACAGCATCATCGGAAGCGAGATAGATTGTCGGCCCACCCCAGCCGACCGGAACTGCAAAGACGCCGTTGGTGTAGGCGACCGACTTCGTGGCCCAAGGGCCGTGATCGGCGCCCGGCGCGGCGAAGAACGACTGCTTCCATGTCTGCCCGTCGTCCTTCGACACGATGATCCGTGCGCCGTGCCCGACGACGACGAACGCGCCCACCTTCGGGTTCGGCTTGAAGTCGCCGCCGAGCGGAATGGAGTCGCGAATCTTGGCGTCTTCGGGCGAATGCTCCGCGGCGAAGGTCGTGTAGGACCACAAAGCCAAAAGACAGAGGACGAGTGTGCTTGCGAGTGATTTCATCGTTGTACCACGGTGGGGTTCATCCAAGACGGCGACTCGGCGCTGATGTCAGGATTCGAGTCATCGAGTCCGTCGTCACGCAATGCTCAGCCCCTTGAGAGTGCCAGTCGAGGTGCCGAACGATCGGTCCTCAAAACCGAGTTGGTTCAGAACGCTGAGGTACAAATTGCTCAACGGCACCGTGCCGGGCGCAATCGCGAGATGCTGGCCATGCTTAAAGCGGCCTCCGGCGAGCAGCACGGGCAAGTCTTTGTTGCTGTGACTGTTGCCACTACCGAGATTCGACGTGACGACGATCGTGGTTCGGTCCAGCAGTGTGGCGTCTCCCTCGCGCGTGTTCATGAGGTTCGTAAGCAACGTTTTCAGTTCGTCGAAGAAGGCTCGTTCGACTCGTTTGAGTTGGGCGATATTCCCTTCGTCCTGGCCGTGATGCGAGAGATTGTGATAGCCGATGTTCACACCCGGCACGGCGACGGTGTCCTGTCGGAAGTAACCAAACGTGATGACGCGCGTGCTGTCGGTCTTGAAGGCCAGATGCGTCAGATCGCAGACGCCGCGCAGATTGGTGATGATCTCATCCGGGGCGAACGGCGCCGGCGGTTTGGAGTTCACCTGGGGCTTCGGCTGATTGATCCATTCCTCGGACTTCACGAGGCGTTTCTCGGTGGCGCGGACGGATTCAAAATATTCGCCGAGCTTATCTTGATCGCGTTTGGAGAGTCGGGACTCGAGGTCGCGGGCTTCATCGATCACGTGGTCGAGAATGCTCTTGCCGCGACCGATCTCGCGGAGGATTTTGGTTTTGTTGGCCGCGCCGTCTTCGGCAAAGAGTTTGGCGAAGGCATCGACAACGCTTTTCTCCGCCGGCACCATGCTGCCGCCATCGGTCCAGCCAAAGTCATTGGCCCCGGCACTCAGTGCGAGCGAGTCAAAGCGCGTGTGCTGGCCGAGCGAGGCGGCGACATACTGGTCGAGCGAACGACGGTTCCGTTCGGATGACGGCAGGCCGGTGAAGATGCGCGGCTGTGAGGCGTGACCACCGCCGACGCCCGGGTGTTCGAGACCGGAGACGACCGTGAAGCGATCACGAAGCTCGGCCAGCGGGGCGAGATACTCCGGGAGTTCGTAGCCGGTACCAGCTTGCTTCGGAATGAAGGAATCGCGGAAAATACCCAGCGGCAGACAGATGAGCAGTAGGCGGCGCGGTTCTTTGCCGGCCTCCGCGGCATGGACGATGCCACCGAGCGATTCGAGCCACGGCAGACTGAGAGCGACGCCTGCTCCACACAGGAAATTGCGGCGGCTGGCGAAGGAGGGTTGCGTGTTCATGCGTGGGCCTAGTATGGATTTACGGATGGGTAAAAACAGGGTTGGAGACGAGATCAAGCACGAGCGACTTCATGCCGCTCTTCTTTTCAAGCACACGGGTCGCGATCGCTTTGAGCGGCTGGCGATCAGCAAAGCCCGGCGCTCGGCCGAGGGCGAACGTGGCAAGTTGGTGCGTGAGGTTCTGCACGACGAGGTCTTCACGCTGCTTCACCAGCTCGCGGAACTCCTGAAAGTTGTTGAAGCGTCCCACGCCTGTCCATTCATCGGCGGAATCAACGCGTGGGCCGTCGGAGAGTTTGGCGCGAGCGCCGGGCCGAGGCTCGACGAGTGCGCGGTAGTTTTCTCGCCAGCCGCCAATGACGTCAAAGTTCTCGAGCGCGAAGCCGAGCGGGTCGATCTTGCGATGACACGAGTTGCAACTGGCAATGGTACGATGCTTGGCGAGTTGCTCCTTGATGGTCGAGGCGCCACGAATGTCGGGCTCGATCACGGGCACGTCGGGCGGCGGTGGCGGAGCGGGAGTGCCGAGAAACTTTTCCAGCATCCACGTGCCGCGAATGACGGGCGAAGTCGTGCTGCCGTTCGAGGTGACCGCATGAATGCTCGCCTGGGTCAGCAACCCGCCGCGCACCGTCATCGTTTTGTCCAAGCTCACGCGGCGGAAGTCCGGCCCGGCCACGCCCTCGATGCCGTAATGCTTGGCGAGGCGTCCATTGAGCATCGTCCAGTCGGAGTCGATGAGATTGGCCAGCGGCAGATCGTGTCGGAACATCTCGGCGATGAAATGCTCCGTCTCGCCGCGCATGGCCGCTTCAAGTTCGAGATCGTATTCTGGATAGAGATCGGCGTTCGCTTTCATCACGCCAACTTCGCGCACCCGCAGCCACTGGCCGGTGAAGTCTTTGAGCAAACGCGCGGCGCGTGAATCGGCCAGCATCCGCTCGGCCTGGGCACGGCGTTTAGCCGCATCGAGCAGGCTGCCATCCGCCGTCGCCTTCAGCAGCTCGCCATCCGGCGCGGAACGCCAGAGAAAATACGACATCCTCGACGCGATGGCAAAGGCGTCGGGACCACTGGGGGGTTCTTCGTGGTAGAGAAATCGGGGCGAGACGAGCATCGCGGCCAACATGCCACGCAGCGCCTCGTCGGGCGTCATCGCCAACGTGAACTTCTCGTATAACGCACGGTATTTTGCCACTGCGGCGGCATCGACCGGGCGACGGAAGAGCTTCGGCGCGAGATGCGCCGCTATGGCAGCAGCTTTCTCCGGCGTGGGCTGCGTGGGATCGATGTCGCCAAACAACGTGCGATGTCCCTTTGGCGGCCAGCTCTCGTAGATCGGGCCCTCGATGCTGAACGAGCGAATGGCGATAATTGGCCCCGGCTGATCGATCATTGTCCGCCCCTGGCTGTGCGGTGCGCCGTCCATCATAGTGAACTCCACGCGGTCGCCGGGTTCTAGGTAGTAGCGGGCCTCGACCTCACGCGGCTGCTCATCGGTAAAGGTGAAGACGCTCACCGCCTTCGGCAGCATGCCCGCATACGGCTTCTCGGCTTTGAACTTCAGCCGCACGGGCTTGCCATCGTTCTTCAGCGCATAGGCTACCGCTTTCACACGACACCATCCGGCCTGACGCCCAGGATAGCTGATGCTGGGCTCACCGCTGAAATATTGCTGCACGGTCATCACGGCATCAAGGTGCGGGCCGTCGTCGGGTTTTGGTGGGCGCAATTCGCCGTTCTCCAGCACCGGGAAGCGATAGCCGTGCGAGTCCGGGTTCGCCTTCGCCGCCTCTTCCATCTTGCGCGTGTTGGCTTTTTCCTGCGGAGTCAGGCTGTCGAACTTCGCCAATCGGTCCGCGAGTCCCTTGCGGGTGAGTTCGATGGCTCTGCGATTGCCGTCATGAAGCGTCAATGTCTTGTTCACCGTCTCGGGCCTAGTCGCAGGCGCAATGGCGCGGGCCAGAATGAACTCGGCGGCCTTCATGTATTCCTGCATCTGCGCAGAGGAAAGCATCAAGACGCCGCCGTTGTTGTCGAAACCGTGCTCGCGCAGATCCTCGGGAAAGCCCGCCGCGAAGTTGCCATGAACGTCGAACAGATCGGCGATGGTGTTTTCATATTCCGTGCGGTTCAGTCGTCGCAGCACCACCTCGCCGCCGGTCCCCTTGAGTTCCACCGTAGCTCGCGACAACTCGTTCTGGATCCAACTGGTGACTTGCTCCACCTCGGCGGGTTTCGGCTGCTTGGCGTCCTGGGGCGGCATCTCGCCGAGTTGCAGATTGTCGAGCACGAGTTGCCAGTTCTCCGCATCCGCGGCGTTCGTGGCAATCTTCAAGGCATCAACGCGAAAGTCACCCTTCGGCTTTGCCGGCCCATGGCAGTCGATGCAGTAGGTCTGAAAGAACGCAGTGACACGTGGATCCACCGCGGCATCTGCAGCCGGCACGAACAGCAAGACGATCGTGAGGAGGCCCGTGATTCGGCAAGTCAACGATGTGGTCCCTTTCGGATTCATACGAGTTCCTTAATAACGCCGTCAGCTTCGCCGCCTTGAAAATCTTTCGGTACCGCGATGCCCAGGACGCCGAACATGGTCTGCCACAGATTGCCGAGGCGAACATCTTGCTTGAGCAGGTGGCCTTGGTGCTTGATGCCGAGCTTGTGGCCGCCGACGAGCATCGTGGGCAGGTTCGTGTTGTTGTGAGCGTTCTCGGTGCCACCACTACTGCCCCACACGAGCAACGTATTGTCGAGCAATGTGCCGTCGCCTTCCTTCACGCTCTTGAGCTTCTCGATGAAGTAGGCCCAATCTTCCATGTACCAGGTGTCGACGGTGGTGAGCCATTTGAGTTTGTCGGCCTCTTCACCGTGGTGCGTCATTTCGTGGTACCCGTAGGGGCAGCCTTTGTAGGCGTAGCAGTGGGTGCCGTCGTTGAGATCGCGGCGCGCGTAGTAGTTGATGACGCGCGTGCTGTCCGTCTGCAGGGCCAGCGCGATCACGTCGAACATCAGCCGTTGATAGCGGCGGTAGTCGAAGTTGCCCTTGGCCTGCAACTCGGGATCGAGCGCCTGCACGTTCTGGCCAAAGTCGATCGCAGCAACTTCCGGCTTCGGCTTGTCGAGCCACGCCAGATCGGTGGCGATGTTTTGTTCAACATCGCGAATCGAGTTGAAGTACTCGTCGAGCTTCGCTCGGTCGTCTTTGCCGAGTCGACTTTGCAGGCGTTTGGCCTCGTCGCGCACCGCATCGAGCACGCTGCCGGTCCGACCGGCACCTGCTTTGCGCGCGGCGACTTCCTCGGCACTTTCGGCACGAAAGAGTTTATTGAAGAGGATGTGCGGACGGTTCTCGGCGGGGATCGGGGTACCGCCGCGAGTCCAGGCCAGCGTCTTATCAATCGTGCCGCTGCCGAAGCCAGTGCCGCGATGCACGCCAAGCACGAGGCTGGGAAACCGCGTCGCTTTGCCAATGGCCTCGGCGAGTTCTTGATCCGCCGAGATGCGCAGCTTGGCGTCGGCTTTGTGCGTGGAGATGCCGGTCAGGAACGTGCGGTCGCCGCCGTGACCACCAGAGTGCGTCAGCTTCAAACCGCTGATGAGCGTGAATTCATCGCGCAGATGCGACACCGGCTTGAGAATCGGCGTCGCTTCCCAATCGCGGCCAAACGTCGTCGGCGTGTAGTCGCGACCATTGACGCCGAGCCCCCACATGGTGAACACGGCCCGCTTGGGCCGCTCGCTGTCGGCAATGCCGCCCGCGGTGTCGACCGCCCGGGACAGCGACGACATGGACTCGAGCCAGGGCAAAGCCAAAGCAACACCCGTGCCGCGCAGCAGCGTGCGGCGAGAAAGGCGAGTATCCGATCGCTTGGTGGTATTCATGGCGGTTACTTGGTGAGAAAGGGTTCGGAGGTAACGACGGCCTGGATCAAGTCTTGCAGTCGGTAGTCGGACTTCGCGGCGACGGTGGTGAGCTGTTCGAGCGTCGTGTTGTCGACATACCCGACCGGGCGACCGAGGGCGTATGTGAGCAGTTTTTCGATGAAGGCGCGAATGAAGTTCTCTTTCTCTGCGAGCAGCGCGGCCTTGTAGCCGGCGAGGTCGATGAACTCGCGGCCGGACTTCAACGCGCCGCTCGGATCAATCTTTGGTGCTTTCGGACCGCTGATTCCTTCGCCGTTCTGCCGCTCGCGCCAACGACCTATGGCGTCGTAATTTTCGAGAGCTAGGCCATACGAATCGAGCTTCGCATGACAGCTCGCGCAGTTGGGTTCGTTGCGGTGCTTAGCCAGTCGTTCGCGCACCGTGAGCCGCGCTCCGGCGGTGTTGGGCTGAATCTCACCGGCGTTCGGTGGGGGCGGAGGAGGAGGATCGTTGAGTAATTTTTCCAACACCCACGCACCGCGGCGCACCGGCAGCGTGCGCGTGCCGTCGGAGAGTAACGTCATCAACCCTGCCATGCCGAGCACGCCGCCGCGATGATGCTCGGGGCGCAGAGCAACTTTCTGAAATGCGTCCCCGGTTACGCCGTCAATGCCATAGTGCCGGGCGAGTCGCTCGTTGATGACGAGGAATTGCGAATCGAGGAAGTTCGTTACCGGCAAGTTTTCGCTGAGCACCTGCTGGAAGAACGCGAGCGGTTCTTCTCGCTCGGCGGACTTCAGCGTCGCGTCGTAGTCCTTGTATTCCTTCGCGGGTTCGACGCTGCCGAACAATTCCACGTCGAGCCACTGACCGGCGAAGTTCTCCACGAAACGGCGGCTCTTGGGATCGGCCAGCATTCGCGTGAACTGAGCACGCAGCGTTGTGGCATCTCTCAAATTGCCTTTGGCGGCGATGGCAAACAGCTCGTCATCCGGCAACGAACTCCACAGAAAATAGGAGAGTCGGCTGGCGAGTTCGTAATCGTTCAAGTGACGCGAAGCCGAATTGCCTTCCGATTGCGGCTCTTGAAGAAAGACGAAACCGGGCGAGACCAGCATCGTTTGCAGCCCCAGACGCAACGCGGCTTTGAAGTCGAGCTTCTCGTCGCGCATGGTTTTGGCGGCGATGCTGACGAGCCGGTCTACCTCCTCAACTTCGACAGGCCGACGATACGCTCTCGGCAGCAGCCTTGCGAACACTGAGCGCAGTCTGTTCTCATCCTGTGGCGTCTTGTCATCGAGCCCGAGCGCGACATGACTCGCTGGCGGCCATTCTTTCGGCAGCGGACCTTCCACCTCGATTTTGTCCAGGAAGAGGCGCGGCGCGGTGGCCCCGTTGTGCGTCGGATGCGGAATCCAGCGCGGCCCGGTGAAGGCTTTCAAGTCCTTGAGCACCTGCTCGCGCTCGACCTTGAGTCGTGCGACCTCGGCATCGTCGCGTGCTGCCACCGCTTTTTGGATTTTGCCCTGCACAATTAGCCAATGCAGGTGGACGGCAGCCCATTCGGGATTGTTGACGCGCAGATTGTTGATGCCGTTCCAGGTCGGCACCAAGGGCTTTTGCTGGTCCGGCTGCCCGGCCCGCAGGAACACCAGCGTCTCCGCCACACCTGGTTTTTCCAAAGTTCCCTCGATGGTGATGTCATGGACGCTCTCCAGCGGCGTGCCGGTGGCGTAGGTGAGGCGCGTCACCACCGAAGTGCCCCGCGCACCGGGCGAGGCCCCGGCATGTACGCGCACGCGATAGTAGCCGTCCTGCGTGACCAACTTCGTCAGATCCGGGCGTGGCCCATACGGCACCATCGCCCACGCCTTGTCTTCATCGGGTTTGCCGCCGTGGCCTCCCCACATCTCGATGCCGGTGGCCTTCTTGTCGTAAAATGTCGGGCCGAGGGGAATCTGATGGTCGATGGCCTGCGCCACTTCCACGGTAGGGCCTTCGTTTCTGTTCAGGTGCTTTTCCGCCTCATAGACATAGGTCTCCGCCTTCGGCGGCGCGATCTGCACGACTTCGCGAGCGATCTCAGTCGTCCACTCGAGGTAGCTTGCCATCTGCGTCTGATCGAAGAACAACGCGCTGCTGATGCGGTCGAAGCCTTCCGCTTTGCCATCGGCGGGGAGTTCGCGTTTCAGCTTCTCGACAAAGTTCGGGTCGAGCCGGAACAGATCGCCGACGGTGTTGGCATACTCCTGCCGGTTGAGCCGCCGCATCAGAATCCGCCCGCCGCTCATGCGCGCCAGCTTCTCGGCCTCCTTGAGCTTCGCCCCCACCCACTCGACCACGGCAAACGCGGCTTGGGGGTCTGGGCGCGGCTCACCCTCGGGCGGCATTTTTCCGCCGCTGATCTGATTGATGACTTCATGCCAGTCATCCGCCGTCGTGCCACGCAGGAAATCGGTGCCGAGTTGATCGAGACGGAGCCCCGCCTTGGCCTGCTTGGCATCATGACACGAGTAGCAATGCCGCTTCAAGAACGGCAGCACGTCGTGTTCATAGCCGGGAGGAACGGCCCAGGCCGTCGAGGTCGGGGTTCCAGCCAACAACACCAGCAGGATGAAGAAGCCTTTCATTGGACGACTCACTTGTTATTGGCTGTTTCGATGACCTTCTTCAGTTCCTCGGCGGCTTCGCCCGTGGCGATGCGAGCGAGCCGGTTCGCGACACCGCTATGCCGCTTCACGATCTCGGCGGGTGGGATCGTGGTAATCTTCGCCTCGGGATGATCCGCCCGCACAAGCTCCAGATCGGCCGCGTTTACCAGACTCATCGAGAGGTCGAGTGTCTTGAGCCGGCCTTTCATCGCCAGCAGATGTTTGAATCCACTTTCATAGGTGATGAACGCTTCGTGAAAGCCAACATGCTCCACCTTCGGCATCTTCGCAATGGACGCCAAAGAGGCTTGCGAGACGTTGCCCATTTCGGCGACCGCAAAAGACTCCAACGTCGGATGGCCTTCGAAGAACTTCACACCGGCTTCGCTCGCTTGCGAATGCACCACCACGAAGGATTTCAGCCCCTTGATCTTGGCGGCTTGCTCCATGCCGGCATCGTTGATGCCCAGGGTTAACTTGATCTCCACGAGTTTGGAGTCCGACAAGACATCGAATCCCGCGCCGCTGTAGAGAGGGGACATCGGGTGATTTCTCAGGAAGCCGTTGTGATCAAAGCGGATGATCCGTAGTTCCGGCATCCCTTTCAAAGTGCGGAGACTTTCGTCTCGCAGCCACGGTCCGTTGCCGGTGAGCGCCAGCACGCGACCGTTCGAGTCGTAAATGCAACTGAACGACACCGCCTTGTTCTTCGTGTCGCGAACACTCCAAGACTTCAGGTTGGCACTATCAATTCCGAATTCCTTGAGACGATTGACGACGCCTCCCTTGGCCCATCCGGGCACCTCGGCCACTTCGACCGTATGCCCCTCGGCGGCGATGATCTGCTCAACGATCCGCGTCTCAGTGGGATGTAATGGAATCTCCAACGCCCACGCCGCCTGCTGCACAGCGAGCAGCACGATGAACGCGAACCAAAGATGTCTGCTCATAACTCGCTCCAAGTCCTTGTGGGACAAACTTTCGTTTGTAGTTTTGCCTGCAGGCAGGACTGCGAACGGCCGCATTGCAAATTCCATCGAACCACGATACAGTGGCTAAGCCACCGCGTCAATCATTATAGAAAGCTTTGCCAGCATGGATACGTCGCTCGTCCGCAGTCCGGTCTATCAGCAACTCAATCAAAGGCTGCGTGCAGCACTGGCGACGGAGTATCGCTCGGGCGATCAGTTTCTTACCGAGCGTGAAGTCGCCGAGAAGTTTCAGGTCAGTCGAGCGACGGCCAACAAGTCGCTCGCCAGTCTCGTTTCGGAGGGCATTCTGGAGTTCCGCAAAGGACTCGGCACTTTCGTGCGTCGTGACATGATCGACTACGACGTCCGCTCGTTGGTTAGCTTTACCGAGAAGGCTCGCGCCGCCGGCAAGAAGCCGAGCACGCAACTCATCACGTTCGGCAAACTCACCGCTGCCGAAGTCGACACCGAGATCGCAGCCGCCTTGGAGCAACCCGGCGATGCCCTGCTCTGGGAAATGGAACGCTTGCGACTCGCCGACGGCGTGCCCGTGATCTGGGAGCATCGCTATGTGGTGCAGCAACATTGTCCGAAGTTGACCAAGTCGCAGGCCGAGGGCTCGCTGTATCGGGCCTGGACCGAAACGCACGGCTTGGTGATCGCCGGCGCCAACGAGATCATTCGTGCCGTTTTGCCCACAAAGAGCGAGGCGAGTCATTTGCGAACCACGCCCCGCACGCCTGTGCTGGAGGTATTGTCCGTGGGCTTCTTGGACAGCAACAGACCGTTGTGGTGGGAGCGAACGCTCTATCGCAGCGACCAGTACGAGTTTCATAGCCGCTTGGGCCCGATTCAATCGGCCACACCGGCGCGAGGGAAGTTGCGATGACGCGCCGCGGTAAGCCCTTCTTGGCGGCCGTCGTCGGCACCGGCTTCATCGGGCCGGTGCATGTCGAGGGATTGCGTCGCGCCGGCGTTCACGTCGCTGGCATCGTCGGTTCGTCGCCCGACAAATCGCAGGCTGCCGCCGAGCAACTCGGGCT
>CAYLYE010000131.1:0-17740 GCA_964387325.1 uncultured Planctomycetaceae bacterium | reverse complement strand
CCGTCACGGTCTTACTCTCAGTGTAGGCGTCGAGACCCCGTTCACCGAGCTCGCGTCCGAGCCCCGACATCTTGAAGCCGCCGAACGGCGCGGCGGCGTCGAATACGTCGTAGCAGTTGATCCACACCGTGCCGGCGCGAATCTTGTGCGCTAGGTAATGGGCCTTGCTGATGTCACGCGTCCAGACCGCGGCTGCTAGGCCGAAGGTCGTCTTGTTCGCCCGAGCCGCCACCTCATCAAGGTCCTTGAACTTGAGCACCGACATGACCGGCCCAAAAATCTCTTCCTGGGCAATGGCCATATCGTCTTTCACCGCAGTGAACAGCGTCGGCTCGACATAGAAGCCCTGGCTACCGTGCCGCTTGCCGCCCGTGACACAATTAGCGCCTTGCTGCTTGCCTAGCTCAATGTATCGCATGATCTTGTCGAACTGTTCGCGATCGACCTGCGGCCCCTGTTCGGTCGCCAGATCGAGCGGGTTGCCCAACTTGCGGGTCTTGTTCATCGCAACGATCCGGTCGATCAGCTTGTCGTGAACGCTCTCGTGAGCGAACACACGGCTTCCCGCGCAGCAGCATTGCCCTTGGTTGAAGTACAGTCCGAAGTGAGCACCGGCCGCGGCGGCGTCGAGATCGGCATCGTCGAAAATGATGTTCGGGCTTTTGCCGCCGAGCTCGAAGGTGATCCGTTTGAGAGTTTGTGCTGCGTCGCGCATGATGATCCGTGCAACCTCGCCCGAGCCGGTGAAGGCGATCTTATCGACATCAGGGTGCTTGACGAGCGCGGCACCGGCCGTGGGACCGTAGCCAGGGACGATATTGATGACGCCGTCAGGGATGCCTGCCTTCTGCGCAAGTCGCGCCATTCTCAAGCAGGTGAGCGGCGTTTGCTCGGCGGGTTTCATGACGATCGTGCAGCCGGCGGCCAGGGCAGGGCCCCACTTCCACGCCACCATCAGCATCGGAAAGTTCCAAGGGATGATCTGACCGACGACCCCCACCGGCTCGCGACGGGTATAGCAGAAATAATTGCCACGGATGGGAATCGTCTGGCCGTGGATCTTGTCGGCGTAGCCGGCATAGTAGCGGAGGCAATCGATGGTCAGCGGCAAATCGGCGGCCCGGCTGTCGCGTAGCGGCTTGCCGTTGTCGAGCGATTCGAGGGCCGCGAGCTCTTCGAGCTCGTCTTCGATCAGGTCGGCGAGCTTGTTGAGCAACCGGCCTCGGTCGCGGGCATCCATTTTAGACCAGGGGCCGTTCTCGAAGGCATCGCGGGCGGCCTTGACGGCCAGATCGACATCGGCTGAGTCCCCCTCGGCGACCTGGGCAATCACTTCTTCCGTCGCCGGGTTGAGCGTGGCGAAGGTCTTGCCGCTGACGCTGGGAATCCATTTGCCGCCAATAAAACAGTCGGTGTGACGGACTTGCGGTTGCTTGACAGGAGCGGGAGCCGTTGCCGTGGCCATGAGACACCTCCGAAGGGGAACAAAGCGGGCGATGGAGCTGCTAGCAATTCTGGCATTTCGAGCCGCCCCTATTCTATCGCTTCGGTCGACCTGATGCCAACGCAGACCTGTCCGAGCCGGGGGCGTCAGCCCGCGGAGTGGATTGAAATTGAACGAACATTATGAACATCGCGCACCTCTATTCCCCCGAGAGGG
This sequence comes from uncultured Planctomycetaceae bacterium, assembly GCA_964387325.1. Classification (GTDB taxonomy): domain Bacteria; phylum Planctomycetota; class Planctomycetia; order Pirellulales; family PNKZ01; genus CAZZBK01. Next base: position 16,080 of record CAYLYE010000131.1, on the reverse strand, counting down.
CTAAGTTTGTTACGATTCGTCCTCTGATGCGTCCGGTCAAGGAGGACCGCGATGAATGTGCTGGCGCTAGTCGACCATCCGAATCATGTTTGTTGCCGTTATCGCATTGCCCCCTTTGCGGCAGCGCTGGCGGCACGGGGTTGGACGCTGCGCCTGCAATCTCTCTCGGGCGATACCTGGTCGCGGCGCGAACAGCTCCGCGCGGCCGAACAGGCCGACGTCGTCATCTTACAGCGCAAGCTATTGCCGCTGTGGCAAGTCCGGTTGCTGCGAAAAGCGTCGCGCGTGTTGATCTACGATTTTGACGACGCACTGTTCTGTCGTGATAGTTACAGTCGCAAAGGGCCGTTGAGCTGGGCACGACTGGCCCACTTCTGGGCGACGATCTACGCCGCCGACGCGGTCTTCGCCGGCAATCGCTTCCTGCAACAGCAAGCCAGTCAGTACGTTGACCCGGCCAAGGTTTATCTGCTGCCAACCTGTGTATCGAGCGCGCGTTACCCGCTGGCAAAACATCGCCGCGTGGGTCGCCAGTCGCGGCTCGTTTGGATCGGCCAGCACAGCACGCTGCCTGGCCTGTATCAAGCTGAACCGCACTTGGCCGCGGCGGCCGATCGACTGCCCGGCTTACGATTGCGAGTTATCTGCAATCGCTTTCCGCAGTTGGCTGGCGTGCGCGTCGTACGTCGTGTGTGGAACGACACGACCGAGACGGCCGAGGTGGCTGATGCCGACATGGGCATCTCGTGGTTGCCCGACGACCCTTGGAGCCGTGGCAAGTGCGGGCTGAAAGTGTTGCAGTACATGGCCGCCGGTCTGCCCGTGATCGCAAATCCAGTGGGGATGAACTGCGAGATGATCGTCCATGGCGAGAACGGATTTTTAGTCTCGACCCCTGCCGAGTGGGCCGAGGCCATCGCTACGCTGGCCAACGATCCTGACCGTCGCGCATGGATGGGAGCGATGGGGCGACAGTTGCTTGAAGAGCGGTTCAGCGTCGAGCGTTGGGCACCACGTTTCGCCGAACTGGTCGATCAACTCGGCCGAGGCGCGACACCCGTCGGCATAACTCCTTCACAGGAGTCGTTCATCTGATGCGACCGCTGCGCCGAGTGCTCTGCTGGAGCGTGTTACTCGTCGGATGCCGCACGGTGGTCGATCCGGGCGAGTTGTTGCCCATGCGCAACGCGCTGGTCTTCGATCAGTTGGTCGTGTACAGCAACTTTCGATTGCCGCAGCACCATCGTTTGCTCGACGACGTTCGCATTCAGCGTGGCGACATGCTTGCGAAGCTCAATTTGCCGCCATCCGACGAGCCGATTCATGTCTACTTGTTCGACACGGAGCAAGACTTTGGCCGGTTCATGGCTCGACAGCACCCAGATTTTCCCACGCGGCGAGCGTTCTTCATCGAGAACGACACGCGGCTGGCCGTGTACGCACACTGGGGCGACCGCGTCGCGGAAGACTTGCGGCATGAGGTGGCCCACGGTTACCTACATTCAATCGTGCGTAGCATTCCGCTGTGGCTCGACGAAGGGCTGGCCGAGTACTTCGAGGTGCCACGCGGAGCCCGCGGCTTCAATATGCCCCATGTACAATTGCTGATGGAGAAAGTGTTGCGGCAAGGTTGGCGACCCAACTTGGAACGCCTCGAACAGCTCCGCACACCGGCCGAGATGACCCAGGACGACTACGCCGAGGCCTGGGCTTGGTCTCACTGGCTACTCGAAACCGAGCCGGCGCGGCGCGAACTCCTGTGCGGCTACTTGCGTGCCCTGCGTGACTCGGGCAGCGCCGAGCCCTTGGCCTCTGCCTTGCGACGCAGCGGCGGCGGAGTTCCCGAGCAGCAGTTGGTTGAGCATCTGTATCGACTCATGCCCGCGATGAATGCCAAGTAACGGATCAAGTCCCCGTCGTTCGCCCTGCGAGCAAGATGCGATGTACGTGCCCACCCATTTCCAGCAAACCGATCACGCGCGGCTGTTCGATTTTATGGAACAACACAGCTTCGCGCTGCTGGTGTCGCAACGAGCCGATGAGCCCTTTGCGACGCATTTACCGATCCTCCTCGATCGCACGCAAGGCGAGTTTGGCACGCTCATCGGCCACATTGCCCGCGCCAATCCGCATCATCAAGCACTCCCGGGCGTTAGCCTGTGTGTGTTCAGCGGTCCCCACGTCTATGTGACTCCTACGTGGTATAAGGCGACGAACGTCGTACCCACCTGGAACTATCAGGCTGTGCATGCCTACGGCACGATCGAATGGATCGAGGATCATCGCGAGACGGTCGAAGTGGTTCAGGATTATGTGAGCACCTACGAACGGTCGCAGCCGGAGCCTTGGTCGGTGGCCGAGGGAGATGCGTTTGTCGACAAACTGGCTCAGTCCGTGGTCGCGTTTCAGTTCCGCATCACGCGTCTCGAAGGGAAATGGAAACTCAGTCAGAATCAGCCTCGTGACCGGCGAGAAAAGGTGATTGCAGCACTGGAACGGCGGTCGGATGAAAACTCGCAAGCGATCGCACGAGCCATGCGCGAGATAATGTCGCCGGGGTAATCTGCCTAAGGCAGGGCATCGCGACGAAAAGAAGTCGAAATTTATGGTAGGGATGTGGCGAATCGAATCTTGCCAAGGAGCGGTCGAGAAAATACGATGGGGTGATGAGCTTACGGAGGGTAAGCGAATGGTTAGCGGTCTGACTCGAAATCAGATGCCCAGCAATGGGTTGAGGGTTCGAATCCCTTGCCCTCCGCTTTGAACTTAGGCTGTTTTCACAAGTGGTTAAATAGTCATCACTTGCGAAAGCAGCTTTTTTCGTACGGAGGCCACTGGGTCAATCGTGGCCTTTTCATGCCTCGAAGATCGTCGTCTTCACCGGCTCGGCGCTCTCTCCATTAGACCTGGGAAACGTCGCTGTCGGAACGCCCGACAGCACCACCGAGAAGGTTCAAGCCGTGCATTTGCCGCTTGGCCTCCTCGTCGTGTAAGTGGAAGTAGTGGCGAACCATCGCGCTGTCCGCGTGGCCAACCCATTCCATGACCACTCGCTCGGGCACACCGCTCGTCGCGCACATGCTGACGAAATAGTGCCGAAAGCTATGGAGCCGGCCATCGATAAAATTCTGCCCGCCGACGCCAGCCGGAAACTTGCTCGCCAACGGCTTGAGAACGTCGCGGACGAGAACACGGCGAACGGTATCTGCCTTGAGGCGTCCGCCGCGTGGCCCGTGAAAAACATAGGCGTCAATTTTAGGCAATCGGTTGAGCACCGTACGCAAATCAGGGTGCAAGGGAAACGCTCTGAAGTGGACCCCGTTTTTCGGACCACGGGGATAGATGGAAAATCGCGATAGAATCGAGGAGAACAGAGTCTTCGTGGAGGGAACCTGATCGGGAGACGGACGATGCCTCGGAAGCGGCGATTGTTTGATGGATCTTTTAAGGCGAAGGTGGCCTTGGATGCGGTTCGCGGCCTGAAGAGCGTGAGTGAACTGGCCGCGCAGCACAAGGTGCATCCGACGCAAATCACGCTTTGGAAGAAGCATCTCTTGGAGGGAGCGACTTCGGTGTTTGAATCGCCTTCATCAAAGAAGGCGACCACGGACGAGCCGAGCGCCGCCGAGTTGTATGAGCAGATTGGTCGATTAAAGATCGAGCTGGATTGGCTCAAAAGAAAAGTGGCCGAGAACGGTGGCTGAACGACGCGGCTGGATCGACCCCGGGACCGGCGTCCCGAGCGTGCGTCGACCGTGTGAACTGCTCGGTCTGCATCGGTCGAACTTGTATTACGAGCCTGTGCCTGAAAGCGTTGAAGACTTACGTTTGATGCGTTTGATCGACGAGGAGTACCTGCGTCATCCGTTTGTCGGCAGCCGCCGCATGGTGCTGTGGCTGATCACCCAATATGCAATTTGCACAACAAGGCTGGCCTCCCGGCCTTTCCATTTTGTACGGATACCGTTCCTACAGCACCAGACAAGTCCCACTGAACCGCCATTTTCCCTCTCGCCTTTCAAGCGAAGTGAGAACCCATGACCGCCTTTGCCATCCCACGCCGCACGTTTCTCCGCAGCAGCACTACGTTCATCGCGCTCCCTGCGTTCGCGTCGCTAGGCTTTTGTCGTTTCGCCTCAGCCGCACCGATCGTGGCTCGGCCAAAGCGGATGCTCTTTCTCGGCTTCGGCTGGGGTGTGACTAAGGAGACATGGTTCCCCGATCGAACGAAGACGGGCAAGGAATACTCGCTGCCCGCTGGCTTGGCCCCACTCGCACGTCACAAGCAAGACTTTTCGATCGTTCAGAATCTCTCAAACAAGTTCACCAACGAAGCCCATTGGGGTAGCACGTTTTGGCTCACCGGAGCGAACCGCTACGCCGAGCCGGGACAAAGTTTTCACAATAGCGTCAGCGTCGATCAAGTCGCGGCCGAAGCGTTCGGCGCGGCGACACGTTTCGCCTCGCTCCAACTCAGTTGTGAACGGGGCGAGGAGTCGGGTCACGGACCAGGGTTATCATTGGCCTGGAATTGACAAGGCAAACCGGTGGCCGGGTTCTCCACGCCGGTCGCAGTGTTCCATCAACTCTTCTCCGCTGAGTCAACGCCGCTCGCTCAGCGCCAGACGCTGCTCAAGCAGCAGCGCAGCGTGCTCGATACGGTGCTTGACGATGCCGCCGGAGTAGCTCGCGGCCTGGGCAAGGATGATGCCGACAAACTCGCCGAGTATCTACAAAGCATCCGCGACATTGAGACGCGCCTCGCCAAAGAAGAACAGTGGCTCGGCGTGCCGAAGGCCCAGCCTGCGGAGTCACTCACGGTGCCGCAAGGTGCGATGAAAGGTTACGACGAAATCAAGCTGATGTACGACCTGCTCGTGGCCGCTTTGCAGACCGACACGACGCGCGTCGCTACGTATCGTCAGCCGGTCGATACACTCATTCAGGGATTGAGCATTCCGTTTAGCGGCCACAATCTGAGTCATTATGGCCCAGGACCACGCATGGAGGCGAGTCAACTTCGCGACCGCAAGCAATCCGAACTGCTCGCTCATCGGTTCGACAAACTCAAAGCCACGCGCGAGCCCAATGCAAGTTGGCGCGCCGTGCCCCACATGGCTTCCCCTCGAACGAAATGTTTACGAACAGGTTTCGGCACAGGGAGATATATCGACACTACACGAAACGCGACCACAAAAGTGTTTCGTCGCTAAAGAGAGAGCGAGCTTCTCTTCGTGTGGCAACTCAACCTGGATGTCGTCGCCCACGATACGGACAGAAAAGGTCTCGATCTGATACGGATCGCCCGACAGGCACGCGCCGCTTTCCAGCGAGAAGGTTTTTTTGTGTAATGGGCACGCCACCTTGGGTGTGCCGTCGGCGTCGCCGACGATGCCGCGACCGAGCACAAACTGCTGTTTGTGCGGGCACATGTTTTGCGTCGCATACCAACGATCACCCGCGGCAATGTGGAACACCGCGAGCTGCGTGTCGCCGACCTTCACAGCCATGCCGCCATCGGTTGGAAAATCGTCTCTCTGGCCAACCGAGACCCAATGAGCCGAATCGTCGTCACAGCCCGGAGCGTTTTCTCTCGCGGATAATTGCAATGTCTCAATCGGCACGAGCGTGGCATTCCAATCGGCCGGGTGCTGCTGCTCGCGCGTCGAGACAAACTCGATGCACGGCTCAGTCTCGTCGGTGTTGGCGAATTGTCGAAACCAGCGTCGGCGCTCGGGACTCTCGACCACCTCACGCCACTCGCACTGATAGGTGTCGACGACGTACTGCATTTGTCGCTCCAACTCGGCAGTGATCCCCAGGCTGTCGTCGATCACCACTTGCTTCAAATAGTCGATGCCGCCGGGCATGTTTTCGAGCCACACGCTCGTGCGGGTCAGTCGATCGGCGGTCATCACGTAGTACATCAAAAAACGATCGATGTAGCAGATCGCTGTTTCCTCGTCGAGGTCGGCCGCGAGCAGATCAGCGTGTCGCGGCTTGCTTCCGCCGTTGCCACAGACGTACAGGTTGTAGCCCTTTTCGGTCGCGATCAGGCCAAAGTCTTTGCTCTGGGCTTCAGCACATTCACGAATGCAGCCTGACACGGCGGCTTTGAGCTTGTGGGGCGAGCGCAGCCCTTTGTAACGATTCTCGACACGAATCGCGAAGCCGACCGAGTCTTGCACGCCGAAGCGACACCAAGTCGTGCCGACGCAACTCTTCACGGTTCGCAGTGCCTTACCGTAAGCGTGTCCGCTCTCGAAGCCGGCCGCCACGAGCTCCTCCCAAATCGCGGGGAGGTCTTGTACCTGAGCGCCGAAGAGATCGATCCGCTGGCCACCCGTGATCTTCGTGTACAGCCTGTACTTCTTGGCGACTTGGCCCAGTACGATGAGCTTGTCGGGGGTGATTTCTCCGCCGGGGACGCGCGGCACGACACTGTAGAGTCCACCGCGCTGAATGTTGGCCAGGAAGCGATCGTTCGTGTCTTGCAAGGTCGCGTGGTCAAGGATCGGCTCGTTCCAAAGGCTGGCCAGAATCGAGGCCACGGCCGGCTTGCAGATTTCGCAGCCCAATCCGCGGCCGTGCGAAGCGAGCAGGCCGTCAAAGCTGCGCACGCCAGTCACTTTGACAATTTGGAATAGCTCTTGGCGCGAGAACGCGAAGTGTTCGCAGAGATGGTTGTTGACCGCCTTGCCTGCCGCCGCGAGTTCGCGTTTAAGTTGTTCGGTGACTAGCGGCAGACAGCCGCCGCAACCGGTGCCGGCTTTGGTGCAGGTTTTGATCTCGCCCAAGGTGGCAAGCCCTTGCTCGCGAATCGCCGCGCAGAGTTGCCGCTTGGTGACATTGTTGCACGAGCAGATTTGCGCGTCGTCGCCGAGTTCCAAACCCGCTCCCAACGCCTTGCCACCCAGTATGAACTCGCCGGGAGACATCGTGAGCGGCTCAGCGCTCTTGGCCAGCGATGCGAGTTGCATGTACGCGCTGGCGTCGCCGACCAAAATGCCGCCGAGCAACCGTGTGCCGTCATGAGTGAAGAACAGCTTTTTGTATTGTCCGGCGAACGGGTCCTCGAATACGAGCGACTGAGCTTGGTCAGCAGGGAGTTCATACTGGCCAAAGCTGGCCACGTCGACCCCCATCAGCTTGAGCTTGGTGCTCAAGTCGCTGCCGGCAAAGCCTCGTTGTTCGCCACACAAGTTGGCGGCGAGCGTTTCGGCCATCTCGTAACCAGGCTTGACCAGTCCGTAAGTGAAATCGCGATACGCGGCCACTTCGCCGATAGCGAAGATGGCTGGATCGCTGGTGCGCAGTTGCTCGTCGACCTTGATGCCGCCACGAGCACCGAGCTCAAGTTGACACGCGCGGGCTAGTTCGTCGCGTGCGCGAATGCCCGCCGAGACAATCACCATTTCGACATCCAGCTGCGAGCCATCCTTAAAGGCCACGCCGGTCACTTGTCCTTCGCCGAGAATCGCTTGCGTGGCTTTGTTTAGATGAACCTTGACCCCCAGTTGCTCGATTTTTTGCACCAACACGCGTGACCCGGCGTCGTCGACCTGGCGGGGCATAAGTCGCGAGGCGAACTCGATGACGTGGGTTTCGAGCCCCAAGTCGTAGGCGGCTTTGGCCGCTTCGAGTCCCAGTAGCCCGCCACCGATGACCGCGGCCCGCCCCCCTTGCTGAGCGTACTCGATGATCTGCTCCAGGTCGTTGATCGTGCGGTACACGAACACGCCTCGGTGTTTGATGCCTGGCACGTCGGGCACGAATGGAAACGAGCCGGTGGCCAACACGACATAGTCATAGGCGATCGAGCGGCCTTGCTCGCTCAGTACGCGTCGATGCTGCCGATCGATCGCCGTGGCGCGGTCGCCGATGTGCAACTCGATGCCCTTTTCCTCGTACCAAGCCAGATTGGCCAACATGAGCTTTTCGGCGTCGCGATGGGCGAAGAACTGTGTCAGGCCGACACGATCGTACGCGGCTCGAGGCTCTTCGCAGAACGTGACGATACGAAACTGGCGAGCGACGTCGAACTCGACGAGCTTCTCACAGAAGCGATGGCCGACCATGCCGTGTCCGACGACGACAATCGTCTGCCGTAGGTCACCTGAGGTGGCGGAGTGAATCATGAAAACGAATCCCAATTTTCTAAAGGACGGACGCGGACCGCGCAATTCTTGTACGAGGGTTGCCGCGAGTAGGGATCAAAGTGCGCCAAGGTCAACTGATTGGCCGTCTCGTAATGCATCGGCACGAACACTTGTCCCGCGCGGATCGTCGGCGTCAGGAACGCTCGGGCCTTGACCTTGCCACGCTGCGACTCGACGACGACCTCTTGGTTCGATTTGATCTGCAGCGCTCGAGCATCGCTGGGGTTGATCTCGACATAGACTTGTTCTGGATACAATTTGCGCAGCACGGCGGACTTGCTGGTCCGGGTTTGTGTGTGCCACTGCGCGGTCGAGCCTCGCCCGGTCAAGAGCAGTAGCGGATATGTGGCGTTGGGGGCCTCGGGCATCGGCGTGGGGTCGGCATAGATGAACCGCGCGCGGCCGTCGGGGTGATAGAACGTGCCGTCGGTGAACAGCCGCCGCTCGGTGGCCAGTTCGGTCACCCCCTCGGGGCACGGCCATTGCACGCCGCCGTGCTCGTCGAGCATGCGGTAGTCGGTGATCCCGGTAATATCGCAGGGCATGCCGCGCGACAGTTCGCGGAGGATTTGAAACACGGCCTCGGGACTCGACCAGCGGGCGAACATGTCGCCCACTCCCCAGTGCTCGGCAATGAGGCGAAAGATTGAGAAGTCGGCTAGTGCCTGCCCCGGGGCACGGGCCACGCGTTTGATGCGTCCGATGCGGCGTTCGGAGTTGATCAGTGTCCCTTCCTTTTCGCCCCACGCTGCGGCGGGTAAGAGCAGGTGAGCGAGTTGAGCGGTCTCGGTCGAGTGGTACATGTCTTGCACGACCAGAAAATCAAGCCGGCCGAGCACGTCGCGCAGCGTATTCTGATTGATCCAGGAATGGGCCGGGTTGGTGGCAATGACCCAGAGGCCTTTGATTTTGCCGGCGAGAATGCCTTCGATGATTTGGTCATAAGCCCAGCTGGGCTGCTGAGGAATGCGCGACTCGTTGATGTCGAGCAGATTCGCGACGTGCTGACGATGGCCTGCATTGGTAAAGTCTCGGCCTCCGAGCAAGCTGGTCGTGTTGCTGAACAGTCGCGAGCCCATCGCGTTGCACTGACCGGTGATCGAGTTGGCGCCGGTGCCTGGGCGACCAATGTTGCCGGTCATCAGCGCCAGGTTGATGATGCTTTGCGCGGTACGCACCCCTTCGTAACTCTGGTTCACGCCCATCGTCCACCAGAACGAGACGCGTTGACCGCGGTGGATCGTTTCGGCGAGTTCACGTAGTGTGTCTTCGCTGAGTCCGGTGTCGGCGGCGACGCGCTCAGGCGTGAAGGCCGCGACATGGGTACGAAACTCGTCAAAGCCCGAGGTATGGGCCGCGATGAAGTCGTTCTGAATCCATCCTGCGCGGATGAGCAGATGCGCCAATCCGTAGAAGAGTGACAGGTCCGACTTGGGACGCAGTGCGACATGGGTCGTTGCGGCCATCGCGGTCTCGGTCTTGCGAGGGTCGATGACGATAATACGCGGCTGATTTGGGTTGCGAAGGATCCGCTGCCACAAGATAGGATGCGCAATGCAGAGATTCGAACCTACCAGAACGATGACGTCCGATTGTTCAAAATCGGCGTAGGAGTACGGCGGCGCATCGAAGCCAAAGGCCTGCTTATAGGCGACGACCGCCGTGGCCATGCACTGTCGCGTGTTACCATCACCATGCAACATGCCCATGCCGAATTTGGCCAGGCTCCCCAACAGCGCCATTTCTTCGGTGGCAATTTGACCGGTGCTCAGAAACGCGACCGAGTGGGGACCATGTGCGCGTTGAATCTGTTGCATCCGTGAACAAAATGTCTCGAGGGCCGTGGGCCAGTCGATTGGCACGCGACGTCCGCGCTCGTTGCGTAGCAGCGGAGTTGTGGCACGATCGTCGGCTCGCAGGACGGTGAGCGCCTCCCAACCTTTCGGGCACGCCATGCCCAAGTTGACTGGATACTCGGTGCGCGGAGTAAGATTGATGGCTTCGTGTTCGCGCAGGTGAATATTAAGCCCACACCCGGTCGAGCAGAAGCCACAGACCATTGATGTGGTGGAGTCGGGTTGCAGGCGCGTGGGTACGTGCCCCAGACCAAAGCCTGCGGGCTGCTGCACCAGATCGCTGGTGAGCGGCCCGTGCTCTTGTCGCCAGAGTTGCGTCAGTCGTGTGAGGTCGAGTTTCATATGATTACCACGGCAACCTGATTACGAAGCGGGAACGCCGGGCATCTTGGGAGCCACGACTGCGGTGAAGAACAGATATCGTTCGATGATTTCACCAGCGGTTGTCACCATCATGGCCAGTAAGCCGATCAACCCCAGGAACCAGGCCGCCGCCAGATCGTTGGTGTCGCGCGAGGTGTACGACGCCAACAACCAAGGCAAGGCGATGCCGCCAATCGTGCCGAGCAAGAAGCGTTGAAACGTGACAAGCCCTAATTCGCCCACCATCAGGGTTGCGGTCCGTTTCAATGGCGTGAAGCGGGGTGCGCGCAACCAACTCAATACGACGGCTTCGAGCAAGAGTTTGGCGGTGGTCACGATGATGAGCGTCGAGCACGCCAGCGGACCAACCTGCTGGAAGGCTGCCGACACACTGCGGTCGGGTGAACTGGCCGCGGCCATGAGCGTGATGCCCAACGCGATGGGCAAGCCCAGCACGAGGCACGAGAGCAAGAACTTGGGGATGGTGAAGCCCGGCTGCCAGAAGCTACGCCGCGTGCTCACATAGATCATAGCTGAGCATAGGACCGCCCCGAGGCCGCACAATGCCACGCTCCAACCCAAGGCCAGATCGAGTGACGGCGCGATCGTCACGCCCAGGCGCTCGACGATCGGCACGGCCGCGTAGAGCGATGCGAGCAACGCAAACAAACCGAACGCGACAATCTCACGGCTGAGCCACGAGGTGCGCAAGCCGATGAGCGCGCGAAATGCGTACCAAGGCCGACCTAGGTGAAAGATCGACGCGGTCAGGCCGATGCCTCCCAAGACAAACGCCGCCAGGCGATGTACGCCCCGTTCGGCTCCCGTAGTGAGTCCCAGTTGATCGAACAGCAAGTCGACCACGAGCGCTCCGACCGACGCTTGCGTGAAGACCAACATCAGAATGAGCGGCCAGTGCGCATGTTGCGGTCGGGCGGCAAAATAGTCGGCCGGCAAAAGATTACGTGGCAACGGACGACTCGACCGATACAGCGTCGTCGGCAGCGTGTAGCTCGGCTCGGGAGCGCCTGGCAAGAATAAGTTGGCTTCGCATTCTTCGGCAACCTGTTGGCGATGGACGATCGAAATGCGAATGGCCTGATTGGGACATGCCTGCACGCAGGCCGGCGCCTCGCCGCTGGCCAAGCGCGTGCTGCACATATCGCACTTGCGGACAATTCCCTTGCTCGCGCTGTACTTGGGCACGTCATACGGACACTTCAAGATGCAGTACTGGCAGCCGATGCATTGATCGTCCAGGTGTCGCACGATGCCCGTCACCGGGTCTTTCTCATAGGCATCGACGGGGCAGCCTTGCAGACAGGCGGGCTCCAGGCAGTGATGACAGGCTGTCGTAACGTGCAAGAGCACGGGCAGTTCAGCCGTGCCGCCATTGAGTTGCCCGACACTGCGCCAGGTCTCCTGCGGCTCGAGCCCATTGAGGTTGTGACACGCGGTGACACAGGCCTTGCAGCCCGAGCAAGCGTCTAGGTCAACATCGAAAGCGAATTGTTCAAGCGCATTGGGGGCTCGGCTGGGGATGAGAGCGCGATAGTACGGTGCTTGCGTGGGACTCGCTTGCTGATCGTGCCAGGCAGCATACGCTTCGACGGCCGATAATTTCTGTTGATCGATCAACAATGCGTCGAGGAGCCCCGCGATTTGCGGTATTTGATCGGTGATCGTGACAGTCGTTGACATGGAACCGCGGGGGACAGAATGGTTCGTGCGGGCGCACAAGTGTCTTCCACGAGCGCACCTGAATTCATGCCTAGCTAGAGCAATCGACGTGCCGGACGGCAGTTTGTGGCCCGAAATTGACGGTAAACCCGTTGCTGAGTGAACACTGCTCAGGCATTGAGCAGTGTCTGTTTAATTCGAGGCGGTTGCGCCGACGACAGGTGGTTTCAAGACGACCACGGAGCGCTCCATCGCTGGTCACGTGGGTCGAATTGCTGTGCGCGGTGCGACCAGACCCGTTTGGCACGAGGCGTGCAATATGCAGTAGCTCAACTCGCGGGAGTGATCGTTGTCGCACGGGCGGCGCATTCCCTCAGGCGGCGAGCAAGTTAAACCTAAACCGGATGCGTTGCGCCCGAGTACGAGTGCAACGATACGCTCCCCCCTAACGTGAAGGAATCCCGCCTTGAGTTCCGCAAAAGCCAGCCGCATCGAACTGTGGAGTTTTACCTCCCCTGCGATGCGCGCGTTTCACATGAGTTGGATGGCGTTCTTTTTTTGTTTCTTTGCTTGGTTTGGTATTGCGCCGCTGATGAAAGTGGTGCGCGAAGATCTAGCCCTGACCAAGGAGCAGGTCGGCTACTGTATCGTGGCCTCGGTCTCGGCCACGATCTTTGCGCGCTTGCTCATCGGTTGGTTGTGTGACCGTATTGGTCCACGAATGACCTATACCTGGCTGCTTGTCTTGGGTTCATTGCCCGTCATGGGGATCGGCCTGTCGTGGAACTTCACATCGTTCCTGGTCTTTCGTACTTTGATCGGACTGATCGGCGCGGCCTTTGTCATCACCCAGTATCAGACCTCGATCATGTTTGCCTCGAACTGCGTGGGGACCGCCAATGCGACCACAGCCGGCTGGGGCAATCTCGGTGGCGGTGTCACGCAAGCCGCCATGCCGCTGGTTTTTGCCGCAATCATTGGATTGGGCGCGACACCGGCCATCAGTTGGCGTTTGTCGATGGTGGTCGCCGGCTTGATCTGCCTCTTGATGGGAGCCGCCTATTATCACTTTACGCAAGATTGTCCCGAGGGGAATTTTCGCGAACTGCGCGCCGCAGGCAAAATGCCCATGTTTAAGCAAAAACAAGGCTCATTTCTGGAAGCCTGCCGCGACCATCGCGTGTGGGCTCTGTTCGTCGCCTACGCGGCCTGTTTTGGCGTGGAACTGACACTGAAGAATGTCGCCGCGCTGTACTTCATCGATTACTTTGCCTACTTCAAAGACATGGACGCGACGCAAGCGCTGAGCCTCGCCGGGTTGGTTGCCAGTTTGTACGGCGGCATGAATCTGTTCTCGCGCACGGTAGGGGGCATGGCTAGCGATCGCATCGGAGCGTCGCGCGGCGTGCCTGGCCGAGTGACATGGTTGTTTGTCACGCTGCTCTGCGAAGGGCTGGCGTTGATTCTGTTCTCGCAAACCACGACGCTTACGCTGGCGATCCCGGGGTTGCTGGCCGTCGCGTTCTTCGTGCAGATGTCAGCCGGTGCGACCTTTGCCGTCGTGCCGTTTGTGAATCCCAAGTCGTTGGGCTCCGTGGCCGGCATTGTCGGCGCGGGGGGCAACCTGGGAGCGGTTCTCGCGGGACTGCTATTCACCAATCTGATGCCCTGGCCGATCGCGCTATTGATCCTCGGCGTGAGCGTCATCACGCTGTCATTTGCAACGTTCTTGATCCACCCGTCGACGGCCATTGATGCGGTCCCCGCTCCGCATGTTCCTACCGAGGCGACCGTACCCGCCACGGTTTAAGACCGGCAGATACCATCCGGCCGACTCCGGGGCCCAGCGGGACAGCCAACCGCTGGGCTCTTCTCTTTTTCCCTTCGCCACGCTGATCGAAGGCGAGCGTTGCTAGCGGTTCAACGCTGACATCATCGCGATCACAGTGCTCACGCGGTGCTCTTAACTGCGCGTGCCACAAGCACGACGACAAATAAGCTCGGTAGGCTGTACTGATCGATTGGTGACGAACATGATTTCAGAATTCTCATTGCAACGCTTCCGATGCCAGCCGTAACAGACCATCCAGGCGGAATGGTTCGTGCGGTCCTTTTAACTGACATGGAATGACGCATGCGAATCCTCCGCCGTGGCTTGCTAGCACTACTCATCCTGGCCAGCACCACCGCCTGTGCAGTCGAGCTATCCCAGGCTCCGCTTCCTCCTGGCGAAACGCAATCGTTGTTGCCGATCGACGACGGATCGTCCACTCCCGGCGAGTTCGCGTCGTTCGAGACGGCGACGGAGTTCGCCCCTCAAGAACAGGCAGCCGCGCTCAAAAAGCAAAAAGAGGCGCTGACCAAAGCGGTGGCCGGGGCCTTCGCGCCCGTGTTCTACAACAATAATTTCAATTACCTGTTCTATCCGCTTTACAATCAGCGCTACCTGGGCGAAGACCTCAAGCGACTCTCGGTCGGCGATTGCTGGATGCTCGACCTCGGCGGCCAATATCGGCTGCGCCATCACAGCGAGCGCGGCATGCGAGGCTCGGGCTTGACCGGCGTCAACGACGACTTTTTGCTCCAACGGACTCGATTGTTTAGCAATCTGGAACTCGACGACGACTTGCGAATTTACGCGGAAATGATCGATGCCAACAGCAGCTTCGAGCGTTTCACGCCCCGCTTGATCGAAGAGGACCGGACCGATCTGCTTAACTTATTCGTCGACGTGAAGCTGTTCGAGACCGCCAGCGGCAACCTCAAGATGCGCTCCGGGCGACAAGAATTGCTCTATGGATCGGAGCGATTGATCTCGCCGCTCGATTGGGCCAACACGCGGCGGACCTTCGAGGGTTACAAGTTTTTGTGGCAAGGTGATGACTGGAACATCGACGCGTTCTATACACGTCCGGTCATCGTCAATCCCAAAGCGTTTGACAGTGCCGACTACAAGCAAGAGTTCTCTGGTGTGTTCGCCACTTACAAGGCGATCAAGAATAATACGTTCGACTTCTATTATTTGACCTACTACAACGGCCGGGGCGCGAACAACTTTCAGTTCCAGACGGTCGGTGGTCGCTGGTTCGGCAACGATGGCCCACAACTCTGGGAACTCGAAGGGGGCGTGCAGTACGGCAACAACACGGATCAGTCGGGACATGCCGCCGGATTTGCCACGGCCGGGCGCGGCTATCGCTGGGAACAGCATTGCTGGAAGCCCACATTATGGTGCTATTACGATTGGGCGTCGGGCGGCACGGTCACCGGTGCCGGCCAAGGGGTCAATCAACTCTTCCCCTTAGGCCACAAGTACCTGGGCTTCATGGATCTGTATGGCCGCAGCAACATTCAAAGCCCCAACGTGCAACTGAGCTGGCAGCCGCACAAAAAGGTCAAGGCGCTGATCTGGTACTACTATATGTTCTTGGCCAACGTCAAAGACTCGCCCTACAACGTCAATTCGACGGCCTTCAATGGCGCTAACAAGCCGGGCAGCGGCGACCTGGGACACGAAATCGATCTCACGCTCAGCTACGCGCTCCATCCGCGACACGACATCCTGCTTGGCTATTCGCATTTTTTCTCGGGTGCCTATTACCGCACTACGCCGGGGATCACTTACACCGGCGACGCGAACTTCTTCTACACGCAGTATCAGTTCAATTTCTGATTTTGTGTCACGGACGACTTCGCCTAAGGGACCGGCAAGCCATGCATCGTCGTGGGGCATGGATTCCGCCACCATGGCTCACGGTAGCTGGGCCAGCAAGCTGATTGTCCAGATGTAACCATTGACTGGCATTATATTTGTGATGCATTAGCCGAATTGTCTTCGCGCATCTACCCCATCGCGGCGCGCGAGTTGCACCTAGCGCCTTGTTTAAGCACGGCTCATTCGCGCGGTGACTGCGATCGGTGTTGAGTCCATCATGGTTTTGATTGAAACACAAGATTTTCGCAAACGCCTGCCCAAGGTCGTGGCGATCGACGGCGCGACCCGCACGACGCACGCGGCGATC
>CAYLYE010000130.1:0-17786 GCA_964387325.1 uncultured Planctomycetaceae bacterium | reverse complement strand
GCAGCCCTATTATGTGGGCGTGTTCACCTTCTCCTACGGCATCGTCTACCAGAAATCGAAATACGGCAATAATCCGCCGAAGAGCTGGGCCGATTTCTGGGATGTCAAGAAATTTCCCGGTCGCCGCTCGCTCGAGGGTCTTGGAACCTACGCGCTGGAAGCCGCGATCATGGCCGACGGCGTGCCGATCGGTGAGGTCTACAATGTCCTGCGCGCCCCCGGCGGCGTCGACCGTTTGCTTCACGAGCTCGGCCGGCACAGACTCGGCGAGGGACACGTGCCCGGACAACAGAATTCCGATCGCAAGGATTGTGGCAAGACAGCGCATGAACGTTCACTCCAGCAAATGATGAGCGACTCGATTAGCTCCAGCTGATGAGTATCTTAACGACTCCATTCAGGAGTGAAAGCAAATAAGCTCCCCCCGATTTTGGTCACAAATCTGCTACGATCATTGGAGCGGCATCGACACTCTCGGAAGGCCATCCATCATGGGACTCCTGATCCAGAACGGCGAGATCATTACCGCCGAGGGACGCACACGCGCCGACCTTTGGTGCGTGGACGAAAAAATCACTCGCATCGGCCAGAACCTCTCGGCGCCCCCCGACGCCGAGGTGATCGACGCCGCCGGGCAGTACGTGTTTCCCGGGTTCATTGATCCGCACGTACACATTTATCTGCCGTTCATGGGGACGCTTGCGAAGGACACCTACCCAACGGCGAGTCGGGCCGCACTCGTCGGCGGCACGACGACCCTCATCGAAATGGTCTGCCCCAGCCGGAATGACGATCCTTGGGAGGCCTATCAACTCTGGAAATCACAGGCCGAGGGTAAATCGGCCTGCGATTACAGTTATCACATGGGCGTGACTCGGTTCGATCAACAGACGCCCGACTTGTTGCGTCGAATCGTCGACGATGGCACCGCATCGTTCAAAGTCTTTCTGGCTTACAAAGGGGCGTTCGGGGTCGACGATACCGAGTTGTATCGCACGCTTGAACTTGCTCGCCGCTGGGGCACGATCGTCACGGCGCATTGCGAGAACGAAACGCTCGTGTTCGAACGGCAGCGACAGTTGCTCGGCGAGGGGAAGGTGGGGCCCGAATTTCACGAGCCCTCGCGTCCGCCGCGGGTCGAGGCCGAAGGGGTCCAGCATCTGGCCACGTTTGCTGAACTGACGGGGGCCCATGTGTACGCGGTTCATACGTCGTGCGTGCCAGCACTCGAAGCGGCCCGAGCAGCAAGAGCCTGGGGCGTGCAACTCTGGGTCGAGACGGTCATCCCGTACTTGGTCCTCGACCGGTCGTATGCCGAGCGGACGAATTTCGAGGGGGCCAAATATGTGATGTCGCCGCCACTGCGAGATGTGAGTCATCAGAGTGCGTTGTGGGACGCGCTCCGCAGCGGCGAGATCAGCACCGTGGGCACCGATCACGCGCCGTTCGACTTTCACGGCCAGAAAGAGATGGGACGGGGCGACTTCACCAAAATACCCAATGGCATTCCGAGCGTTGAAGACCGCGTGAACTTACTGTTCACGCATGGGGTGGCGAACGGACGGATCGAGTTGACCCGCTTTGTCGACGTGGCCAGCACGCAGGCCGCGAAGTTGTTCGGACTCTATCCGCGCAAGGGAACGATTGCCGTCGGGAGCGACGCCGATCTGGTGATTTATGATCCCACGTATCGTGGAGTGATCTCACAACAAACGCAGCAAATGAACGTCGACTACAGTGCGTTCGAGGGCTGGCCGATCGCAGGTCGGCCGCGGGTCGTGACGGTGCGTGGAAAAATTCAGGTGCGCGAGGGCGCGTTCGTGGGTCAAGCCGATCGCGGAGCGTTTCTTCGCCGCGAGCCGACCCACGGCTGATCGATTCCCCAAGCCGGCGACTCGGTCGCCGTTAGGTTATCTCGATCGGGTACATCGGTCGTCGGCGCGTGAAGTGCATCTGGCCGAAATGGTGACTGTGCAGGGCTTGCGCGGCGACGTTGTAAATCACGCCGCCGAGTTGCTCGAAGCCGCTGCGAAAGTGCACGGCACTTTTGACCGC
The DNA here is from genome assembly GCA_964387325.1 of uncultured Planctomycetaceae bacterium. Lineage (GTDB taxonomy): Bacteria > Planctomycetota > Planctomycetia > Pirellulales > PNKZ01 > CAZZBK01. The sequence continues at coordinate 15,731 of CAYLYE010000130.1, read as the reverse complement.
GATGTATTTCATCTGCGAACAGTCAATGCCCAGCGAGCGAGCAAAGGCCTGGTCGAGCGGCTGCTCGCGTTTGGAGACGACCGCAACGGTGATGCCGCCGCAGCGCAGGGCCGCGCTCGGGCCAAGCGAGCCGGTCAGCCCGGCGTACATGGGCCCATCGTACTTGAATGAGCCGTCGGTCACGCTGAGTACTTCCCACTCGGCCTCGACACTCTGGCCTTGTGACGGATGTGATTTCCCGCCGAGCTTGAGGTGCAGCTTCTCGCCCGGGCCGGCTTTGTGAGCCGCGGCGACCGCTTCGGTGTCGACGACATACAGCACGAGCGCGTCTTCCAGTTGCCAATCGATAAACGTTTGCAACACCTCGGTCGAGTCGCCGGGAGCACCGCCGCCGGTGTTGTCGTTGTAGTCGGCGAGCATGATCGGCCGCAGGCCTGCTTGTTCACCGGTGTTGAGGGCTTCGGTGACCGAGAGGGGCCGCTTGAACCAACGCGCGCGGTGCTCCCAGATCCAATCGCCCAATTCGTCGGCGGCCTGTTTAGCCAGCGCGGCATCGTTGTTCGCGACGACAATGACGCTCGCGCCCAGGTCGGGCACGTCGGCCCAGGGGAAGCCGGTCGAGACGGTGACCGAGATGATTCCTGGTCGGCTTTCAAGCTCATGGGCCCGAGCGAGCACTTCATTCATCGGCGGATGGGCGGTCACCTGCTGCTCGGCGCTCCAGAACATAGGCAACTGTCGCAGCGCCATTTTCGGCCGCAACTTGCCTTGCAGGATGCCCACGATGATGTCGCCGGCTTCGCGACCACGCTCGGCCATGTCGACATGCGGATAGGTGTCAAAGCCGACAATCGCATCGGCCAGCTCGACTCGTCGGGCCGTGTGATTGCCATGCAGATCGAAGGTGACCACGATCGGCTTGTTGGGCCCAACCACTTCACGAACCGAGGCGATAAAATCGGCGTCGCCGTCTTCAATGCCTTCGACGACCATCGCTCCGTGCAAGTCGAGCAGCACGCCGTCGACCTCGCCTGCCGCACGCAGACGTTCGATGAACTCACCCTTGAGCTGATCGTAATCCGTGCGGCGAATGACTCCGCTGGGATAGGCGAACGACCAGATCAACGGGATCAGCTCGAAGCCGTGCTTCGCCGCGGCATCGATGAACCCGCCGGTGCAAATGTTCGCGCCGCGAAATCGCTTGAAGACTTCGTCGCCACGAAACAGACCGAAACCTTGCACGAAGTCGTCGAAGGTCGTGCGAGTGGGTAGGAACGTACTCGTTTCGTGGCTCACGCCACCACAGGCGATCCGCATCACTTGACCTCCGCCTTCGACAGCACGCAGCGGAGTCCGATGGCGTCGTCACGAGTCGTGCGACTCTCGGCACGACGGAAGCTGCTGGCGAGCGAGGGGGCTTTGTCTTTCCAAGAGCCGCTACGTAAGACGCGGCGCGATGCATCTCCACCTTCGTCCCATGAGCGACCGTCGGTCGGTGCTCCTTCATAGTTATCGTGCCAAGCGTCGCTGCACCACTCCCAGAGGTAACCGTGCATGTCGTAAAGTTTCCAGGCGTTGGGCAGCTTGGCGCCGACGGGCGGGTCGTTGCCCGCGGCATTGCCATTAAACCAGCCATACTTGCCAAGCTCAGCCGGGTCGTCGCCGAAACTGTAGCGTGACGTGGAACTGGCTCGAGCGCAGTATTCCCACTCGGCCTCGGTCGGAAGTCGGATCACTTCATCGGCATCGATCAGTTTGGCGGCCCGCATCAGCTCGGTGGTCTTGCGGCAGAAGTCGACCGCTTCGTCGTAGTTGAACAGTTCGGCCGAGTTGCGAGGGCCCTTCCAGCGACTCGGATTGTTGCCCGTCACGGCTTGCCAAAGATTCTGGGGCACCTCGTAGCGCGCGATCGAAAACCGTTTCTTGACCGCGACGGGATGCGCCGGTCGTTCGTTCATGGGGCCCGAGTCGCTCCCCATCGTGAACTGGGCCGGATACGACTCCATGCCTGGCGTGATGACGACAAACTCGTCGCGAAACGTTTTCAACAACGACGCTTGTTCGGCCGTGGGATCGGCTCCCAACAGCGCGGCGACCAACATCCAGGACAGCATAGCGTGTCTCTCCAATCCTAAGAGGCATCAATCGAGGCAGTTGCACACTAAGCTGGAGCAAGGTCGCTCGCTTGTCAAGCAAAAGGAGCGACCATCCATGCTCGCTCCTGCTGTCAAGGTGCTCACTTTTGCAAAATGAGTCGTCCGCGCGACGTGATGCAAAGCCGATACACGGAGCCTTTGTGGATGATATGCACTTCGCGCTCGCCGCGCAGCAGTTCTTCGCTCGGCAACTGGCGGATCGGCGTGAGTTCGGCGCTGACGTCGGGAGCGTTTTCTACGGGGCGCTCGAGGTCCATTTCAGATACTCCACGGTTGTCAGATGTCCACCGGAACTCGCTCCGCCGAGGCTCAGCAATCCGTTCGTAGTCGGCACCAAGCGATGAAAAAATCGCCCCACCGATAATTGCCCAACTGAGTGCCATTGTTCATCCGTGGGGCCCATCCGCAGCAGAGCGCCGCTCATCGTGCTCACGATGAGCTGTCCTTGATCGACGGCCGCGGCACAGCCAAAACCTTCGATCGGTTTGCCGGGAAGTGTGGGCTTGGCGGTCCAGCGTGAGGTTGCGAGGTCAAGTTGATGTACTTCGCCGCTGGGGCCTTTTTCAGTCATGCCACCGATCGCCCAAAGGTGATTATCCCAGGCGACGAGGGTCAGCGCGCGACGTTGAAACGGCGGTTCAGGGAGCGGCTTCCAAGCGGGATGAGCTTCCGCCGTGTCGAGTTTCCAGGCGGTGCTGTGCCAGTGCGATCCTTTGCCCAACTGCCAGCCACCCACAACGTAGATCGTTGAGCCCACGACGGCTGCATCGTGCGAGGAACGGGGCTCGGGCAAATCGGGAAGTTGTGTCCACTGTTGCGTCTCGGGGTCGTAGGCTGACACCTCGACGACACTGCGGAGGTCCTCTTTCTCGTCGGGCGAGTTTTGAGGCTGCATTCCACCAAGGCGGATCAGACGATTTCCCACCGCGACGAGCGCGGTTCCCTGCAACGGAGTCTGCATCGGGAGCGACTCCCAGGAGTCGGACGAGTCAAGCTGCAATCGAGAGAAGCGGCGACTCAAATTTGCTTTGCTGTGAGCATGTGCCTCACCGATGTGCCCGCTGTAGACATAGACCCAAGAGCCAAGGCGCGCGGCGCCAAAGCTGGTGATCGCTTCGGGAAGCGGAGCGACGGCAGGCATGTTCTTTTCAGCCAGCACGGGGGAAAGGCTCGATTGAGCGGCGGCCCATAATAGTGCCGCGAGGAAAATACGTTGGTTCATGGAAGTGTCTCTTAAGTGAGTGTATGGGGTTCGATCGATTCGCGATTGATCGAGCCCCAGGCATTGCCGTGCCCGGGGCTCGATCGTTCGCATCGGGAGATTCGTTCAGCGTCAAACACCCGTCGTCGGGCTGGTCTTGCGATATTGATCCAATCGCTTGTCGATCTGCTTGAGGCGATGATCGACGACCATTTTCAGTTGCGCCGCCTTGCCGTTGCTGTAGATGGCGAAGATCGCGATGTAGCGCGAGTATACGAGCGCGGGGTCGTCACCCGTTTGAATGTCCAACGGGACGCTTTCAATCGTATTTCCCACCAGCGAGCTGCGTGGTCCGATGCCCAAGGCGATCAGCTTGGTGCCGCTGGGGGGCGTGACGACGCCATCGACGGGTGTGACGTCGGGAAAACAACGCTGTACGATCGACGAGACGTATGGGTTGGACGTCGAGTCGTAATCCAACTCGGCGACGTACAGTCCACCACCGCTCGACGTGGGGGCCGAGGCCAAGTCAATGCCTGGATTGGTCGTCGCGCTGCCGGTTGAGCTGCTGGCGTCGGTCGCCGTGGCGAGTTGGTAGTAACCGGTTTTTAGTCCCGCTTCAAGGAATGACGAGTACCAGCGTGTCCCACCACTATCAAGTAGTTGGGTGCCCACGACCGGCGGCGTGCCGCCAATCGACCACAGTTTCGAGTAGGCTGTACCGTCGCTGCCGACGAGCATTTCGAACGAGGGGAAGGTTCCGGTGCTGACCTTTTGGGCCTGGATCATCGTGAACAGCCCCGCTTCATTGGCGGCAGCGGCAACGTGATCAGCCTGGTCTTTAAAGAAGTCGAGTTTGGGGACGATCATCGAGACAATGACCGCCAGGATCGCCATGACGGCGACGAGTTCGAGTAGCGTGAGGCCGCGACGCGGCCGGGGGGTAACCGAGGGATTCAACATGATTCGAGCTCCAAGAGTTCAAAGAACGTGAGAGGAACCAACTGGGCCGAGTGTTTCGGCCGCAGACCGATGCGGGGTTCTGGCGTCATAACCTCCTTTCGGAATGACACTTATGAATGAAGGCGGCTGTCGCGGTTACCTAGCGAGAGCGCCTCACGGGCGAAAAGCCACCGGAGGTTCGCATCGGGGAGCGGTGTTGATATTGAGACTCGATATCAACATGATGTGGATTTTAATGACCGCCTGGGCGTTGTCAACAGTCCAGCGAAAAATTCTTCGCCCAGCAAACAAATCAGGCCGGGAGCCATCTCGCGGATGACTCCCGGCCTGGAAATACTCGTCGGCACTGGAGCGAGTCTGCTGACAGATCAGTTCGACCGGGGCAGGATCGCTATAGAGCGAACGATCGTTACTCGTGATCGTGACGAGCGCGTCGGTTTTTCTTGCGGCCGGCGTTCGAGCGACTGCCGTGACGATTGTGCTGATGACGACGTGAACTGCCTGCGGCATGCAGACCGAGCCCCATCGAAAGCACGAGTTGCCCGCCGATCAGAATGGGCAATCCGATGCGCCACAGGTCGCCTCGTCCGCTCGACCAGGCGAACAGCAGCAGGGCAATGCCGCAGGTCAGGCCGGTGACTCCGGCGCAGGTGGCGCTCCACGCCAGGGCGGCAAGCAGCGAACCCTCTTCCGAGTCGGCCTCGAGTTCGGCCGGCTGGGGCGGCGCTGGAGTGGGACGCACCGGCATGGGCGGGTCGATGCGCAGGTTATCTTGCGTCCGAGTGACCCGATGCCGACCGCGTGAAAGGACCCGTTCGACGTGTCGCAACTGCTCGTTGAGTTCCCAGGCGTAATGATCGGGCGGGGCGTGTTGAGGCAGCGGTGCGATCAGATCACCGCCGTCGTCTTGCGGCGGCAACTCACCGTGACCGTCGTGTGAACGTAGCGCCACCACCTCACCACAGCGCGGGCAACAATAGCCGGCTTCATGCGGAGAGGCGAACGCGGGCACATCCTGTCGGCAGTTTTTGCACCACATGGTGCTAGCACGAGCTCCGGATCGAATCCTGTGAACGGAATATCACCGCTTCAGGGATCGGATATCGGCGTGAGAAACTGCAACGATTCTGGAAACTTTACGGCCCAGCAAGCACTCGGCACGTTCAAGTTAACGAATATGCGCAGTATGCAGGCCTTGCGTTAGCCGCGACGCGCAGCGGCTAACGGAGGAGGGTTTCGAGATGGTTTAATGACCCGAGGTGCCGCTTTCGTACCAGTCGCCACGCAACCAGCGGATGAGTAGGTCGAGGTTGGCGGCCGAGAGCATGTTGTCTTCGTCCTTGGCGCTGTTGGCAAAGGCAGGCATGCGATCGTTGCTGTCGCGATAAAACGCATCGTGGGCCGGGTTGCTGATCATTCCCTTGAGCCAAGCGGCCGAACCGTAACCGGTCAGGTCGGGGGCAGCGCCGAGGTCGCCCTGGTCGTGGTACTTGTGACAATCGAGGCAACCGAGTGCATTGATCTTTAGCTTGCCTTGAGCAATCTTTTCGGCGTCACGCTTGTCGATCTCTTTCTGACCGGGCAATGCTGCTTCGGCCGACAGGGCGATCACGGCCAATTCACGGTCTTCCTTGGAGGCGTCTTTGAGCGTGTCATTGACAAAGCCGGCCATGTCGCCGATTTTCTCCTCGCCTTTCACTTTGTGCTTACCGTACTTGGTGTTGCCAAAGTAGTCAGGAGTTAAAATCTTGGTGTGGTCCAACACCCCCGCGATCCACTCGCGACTGGCGAAGCGATGCAAATTCGGCGCGCCACTTGGGCTGAAGTTGTCTTTTGCCACGGCCGTCAGCCAATCGGCGTCCTTTAAATGGGTCCACGGCTCGACCCCCTGGCCGGTCGACGGATCGTAGTGCGTGTGGCAACTCGCGCAGTAACGCGCGAACAACCGCGGACCTTGGATCTTCGGATCTCGGGCAAGCACGCTCAACATGCCTGACGGAGGGATTCCTTCGGGCGCACGGGCCAACTCGATGGCTCGATGCGCGTTCTCTTGAGCATCTTTCACCGCGACGACGAAATCTTGCGACGCCTTGTACTTTTGCATCGCGTGTTCATTATCGATCGAAGGTTGCTTACCCCAGACCGACATATTGTCGTCCCAAATCGCCTGCACCGTAAGGAGACCCGCTCCGATAAGCAGAACGAAGGTGAAGCCGACATTAAAGCGGTGCCCGAGCTTCCAGCGTCCGAGAATGGGCATAAGCATGAGGACGCCCATGGCCGCGCCGGGAGCCACGATCGCACCGATCATTTCACCGGCGGCTCCCATACCCTCGAAGTACTTCAAAAACTGAAACAGGAACAGGAAGTACCACTCGGGCCGCGCGGCCGAGTACTCATTCGCTCGATCGGCGGGCGCATCGAGGTGCGCGCCAAGAATATCGCCCGGGTGACCACTGATGGTTTCCCCCATGATCATCGGCTTGAACACGAAGAACAGCACAAAACAGAGCACGGCGAGACAGGCGACCGCGTCTTTCAACACTTGATCGGGCCAAAAATAGCAGTCGGCCTTTTTCGACGGCAGGTGAGCCTTGATGCCATGACGGCGGAACAAGGCGATGTGCGGCACGAGCATGGCCACGAGCAGAGCCGGTAGCACGCCGGCATGGAGTGCGAAAAAGCGGGTGAGCGTGTGATGGCCGTAATCCATGCCACCGACAACGACCTTCTGGATCGCGGGTCCCACGACCGGCACAATGGCGGCCAGGTTCGTGGCGACGCGCGTGGCCCAATAGCCTTTTTGATCCCAGGGGAGCAAATAGCCGGTGAGCGACAGGCCGAGCGTGATCTTGAGCAGGATGATCCCCATCCAGAAATTCACTTCGCGCGGGGCACGGTACGCGCCGTCAATCACGACCTGCATCAAGTGCAGCGCGAGTAGCACGACCATCGCCTGAGCCATGAAATGGTGAATGCCGCGGAGCAGCCAGCCGCCGAACATCTCGTGCTGGATGTAGTACACGCTTTCCCAGGCCGTCTGACTGCTGGGGCTATAGGCCATCCACAAAAAGATGCCGGTGATCGCTTGCACGGCGAAGGCAAACACGAGCGTGCTCCCCCAGACGTAGCGCCACCGCGCCCCGCCCGGAATTCGCTCGTACAGCATTTCGTGCGTCAGTTCCTTGATGCCGGTCCGATCATCGAACCACTGAATGAGTGCTTTCATGATGCGTGCGCTGATTCAAATTTGATTTGGTTGTTTAGCGAGACGAGCGAGGTCGATCAGACTTTGGCCTTCTTGTCGCCAATGCCGGTGTAGAAGTCTTGGAACTTGACGTAGACGTCGTCGCCACGGATTTCGTATTCGAGCGTGTCCATCGGTCGCGGAGGAGGACCACTGAGGACCGCCCCGTCGATGGCAAAGACACTCACATGGCAAGGGCATTTGAATTTCGAATCGCTTTCGTCGAACGCGACAAAGCAACCCGCATGCGTACATGAGGCGTTGAAGACATGCAGCTCTTTCGAGCCCGGTATACGCCGGATGAACACCGACCCGATCGGTTCATGACGATAGCGGGTCCAGGCATCGTCGCGATGCTCGACGATCACGGGGAACTGCTGGGGTTCGCCCGACTCGGGGATCGCACTGAGCGACGCGACCCGAATGGCCTGGGCTTCGCCGGCGCTGCGTGTGAGCGGGTCGATCAGCACAGCCACGCCAGCCGCCACCGGACACGCGGTAATGGCTCCACCGGTGACCACCGCGGCGGCTTTGCTCAAAAAGTCGCGGCGATCTTCGGGTGGAGCGAAGTCGTGTGCCTGCTTGGGCTCGTCACCCTTGGCCGTCGGATGACGCTGGAGCACCTTGTCGGACAACGGTTGGATGGGAATTTCATCCATCGCGATGATCCTTGCGAAAAAGTTAAGGGGGAACCGGCAACCGGTTTGCGGTAGGTTTGGTAGGCGGGGCGCATCAAAATGCGGCTGGTTAATTATCCCATCGCGGCGCGCACAACGTCAAGCACTTTAGCCCGCGCAACTTCGAGCGGTTCGTGGATCGTCGCTCCGGCGGCAGCTTTGTGTCCTCCGCCGGCAAAATTCTCCGCCAGTTTACTACAGTCGACACGACTGCGGCTGCGGAAGCTCACCTTGACACCGCCGCCGAGCAACTCGACCAAGATCACCGCCACTTCGGTGCCACCCACCTGCAACGTCATGTTGATGACATCCTCGGTGTCGCTCGGATGGGCTTTGAGTTCGTCGAAGTCGGCGCGTTGAATGTAGGTGTAGATCAGCCGTCCGTTGAGTTCGCCCACCACGCGGCTCAGCGCGCGGCCAATCAGATGAATGCGGGCGAGCGAATCTTGCTCGTAGAGCTGCCGATAGATCGCCGAGGGCTGCGCGCCAGCATCAACTAGTTCGCCACCGTAGCGATAGGTATTACCTGACGTGGACGCGAAACGGTACCAACCGGTGTCGGTCGCGATGGCCGCGAACAGGGGCGTCGCCAACTCGGGGGTCAATTTCACGTCGAGTGCATGCGCCGCGTCGACCACGAGCCGACCCGTGGCCTCGGCCGTCGTGTCCTTGAACAGCTCAGCTCCCAGGTCGTCTTGGCTCACGTGATGATCGACGATCAGCTTACGGGCCTTGAGTCCGCGCACCACGTCGGCCATCGGCCCGAGTTGAATCCATGCGCTCGTGTCGAGCACGATCAGCACTTCGGCGTCGGCCAGATCAGCGGGCGCGATGTCGACGTTGATCGCTTTGATCTTTTGTTCGGGGTCGAGAAATTTGAGATTCGGAGGCGTGGCCTGCCCGTTGACGATCCGCACCTGCTTGCCGAGCGCCGCGAGGACCCCGGCCATGCCCAGCTCGCTACCCAGCGCGTCGGCGTCGGGCCGGATATGGCTGGTGAGCACGAACCGCTCGTGGCTGCGAACAATCTCGACGAATCGTTTCCAATCGACACTCATAGGACTCTCAATTACTCGCTGGTGTCTTCCGCTTCGAGCGGGGACTGTATCTGTCGCACAATTTGAGCGGCATGCTCGACATCTTGACGCAATTGTGTTTTCAATTCATCCACGCCGGCAAACGGCCTCGTGTCGCGCAGTCGAGACAAGAAGTCTACTTCCAATGGCTCGCCGTACAAAGAACCTTGATAGCCGATGAGATGGACTTCGATCTTGAGCGCTTGTTCGCCAAACGTCGGGTTCGGTCCAACATTGATCGCCGCGGGCCATTGCGAGCCGACCGTGTGGGCCACGCCGGCGTAGACTCCCACGGCCGGAACGAGTGTGTCGATGGCATCGACATTCGCGGTGGGAAAGCCCAACGACGCGCCACGCGACGCCCCGTGGGTCACCATGCCGCGAATCCGGTAGGGGCGCGTGAGCAATGCACGCGCCTCATCCACTCGTCCTGCCTGCAGCGCCTGACGCACCCGGCTGCTCGAGACAATTTGACCATCGATCTCGATCGGTGCGACGATCTCTAACTGCATGCGATTGCGTTTGACGAGGGTGTCGAGCAGCCCCACGTCGCCGCGTCGCCCTCGTCCAAAGCGGAAATTCGGTCCTTCGACCAAGGCCTGAGCGCCCAGCGCGCGGCACACGATATCGGCAAAGAATCCCTCGGGCGATAACTCAAGCAACGCGCGATCCGTCGGAAATGAGATCATCGCGTCGACTCCCAACTCGCTGAGCAGTTGGGCCTTGCGATCAGTCCAAGTGAGGGGGGGTGGCGCCTCGCTCGGACGCAGCAAACGAACCGGATGTGGGTCGAACGTGAAGATGACGGCCGGGCCATTCACGGCTTTCGACAAGGCCTTCAGCCGCTCGACAATCCGCGCGTGGCCGAGATGAACACCGTCAAAATTACCGATCGACACACCGCAGCGGCGAAAGGCATTGGGCAATTGCGATAAATCGCGGAATAGTTTCACAACACCTCGCTCGCAACCCATTCTCTTGGGCTGTACGAATCGACCGACCGAATCGGTCGAACCGGGTCGACCATGTTAGAAAACGATTATGAGGCATGACTTTCCGACGGTCAATCGCAGCATCGCTGACAGAACCGATAGAAGTGTGGTATGGTGGAGCATGATCGTCGCCGCGCCTACAAACCGATCTGCAACGTTGGATTCTTCATCCACGATGGAAGAGAAACAATTTGTCTTGTCGAGCGATATTGGGTCCCGCCTGGGGGCCATCGATGTCGGCAGCAACAGCATTCGTTTGGTCATCGCCGAGCCGCTCCGCGAGGGGAACTACCGTGTTCTCGACGAAGAAAAGTCGTCGACCCGGCTCAGCAAAGGGCTGGGCGAGAGCGGAGCACTCAGCGACGATGCGATCGAGCAATCGATCGAGGCCCTCCGCCGGATGAAGCAGATTGCCCTCGGCTATCAGGTCCGCGAGTTGCGCGTGATCGCTACCTGCGCCGTTCGCGAAGCGTCCAACGGGCCCGCGTTCGTCCGGCGAGTCAAAGATGAACTCGACCTCGACGTGCAAGTCATCAGCGCTCCGCACGAAGCGCATCTCGCGTTCAAAAGTGTCGCCCGGCATTTCCATCTCGACAACAAAAACGTGGCCGTGGCCGACACCGGAGGCGGCAGCACCGAGTTGATCCTGGCCTCGGGCAATGTCATCGAAGCTATTTGTACGACCGCCCTGGGAGCCGTCCGGTTCACCGAGCGGTTCGCCGCCAATGGGCCCATGAGCAACGAGCAGTTCGAAGACATGATCGACGAAATCGATCGCGAATTACGCAAACATACCCGCAACGTGCTGCTTGACCCGCACATGCTGATCGGTTCCGGAGGCACCTTTACCACGCTCGCCGAAATGGTGCTCGCCAGTCGCGGCCAGACCGGCATGCCGCTGCGCGGTTTTGAGATCTATCGGGCCGACGTTCGCCACTGGCTCGACCGCCTGCGCAAGATGTCTTGCGAAGCCCGACGCGCGCTGCCAGGGTTGAGTCCCGACCGCGCCGACATCATTGTGGCCGGCGTGGCTATCATTGACCGTTTGCTGCGGCATTTCAATTTGAATCGGGTGACGGTCCACGATCGCGGCGTGCGCGACGGATTGCTGCTCTCGATGATCGATGGCGTGCAAGGGGCATCCGAGACCGGCGTCGATCGCGAGGCGGCCGTCGATTCGTTCGCGGAACGCTGTGGCGTCGATCTGCGGCATGTGCGGCAGGTGGCCCAATTGGCCGGCAGCATTTATGCTCAACTGGTCGACGCATTTCATCTCGAACCCCATGACCGCGCCTTGCTCGAAGTCGCGGCGCGGCTCGAAGATGTTGGCTATTTGATCAATTACGAGCAGCACCATAAACACAGCTATTATCTGATCCTCAACAGCAGCTTGCCGGGATTCCAGCCTCACGAACTCGAGTTGATCGCCAATTTGGCGCGTTACCATCGCGGCTCCGGTCCCAAGAAAAAACACCAGAACTTCAGCCAGTTGAGCTCGAAAGATCAGCAACGGGTGCGTCAACTCACCTCGATTTTGCGCATCGCCGGCGGGCTCGACCGCACGAACACTCAGCAGGTGAAGAACGTGACCTTGACCATCAAAGGCAAGCACGTCGTCATGGCCATTCATTCGGCCGAAGAACCGGAGGTCGATCTCTGGACCGCCGAGCGACGGGCCAACTACTTCGAGAAGGCCTTTGACGTCGATTTGAAATTCGAGTGGCAGCCGCTGTCGGCCGACGTCGCCACCTCGCTGCCAAAATAATGGCCCCCGACCGTGCTCAACTAGCCGCGCACGCTCATGAACATCCAGCCCTGATCGATCGCGCGGAACTCGTTGAGCACCATCTCCGTATAGATCCCGCTCCACCAGGACCGCTTCGGGATGACCCGGTGAAAGATCGGGTAGTCCATCAGGCGTCGCGGTTTGGCGTCGATCAACTGCACGATGTGGGTCGGCTCGAAGCGTCGCCGTAGTTCGTTCACGCTCCCCGGCTTGGCAAACTCGTGGGTCTCGACGAGGATCGTGCAGTGCCGCAGGGCGGGGATGATCGCCGGGTCGAGCAGTTCCACCTCGGCCCCTTCGACGTCAACGATCAGCAGCGAGCCTGCCGAAACGCAGTGCAGCATGTCCGTGATGGTACACGTTCCGCCGAGCTGAATTCGGCCTGCGAGTTGATTGATCCCCGCGAGCTTATCGAGCGCGACGCGCAAGCGATCCTCCGTTTCAAACGCGACGATGGTCGCCTCCGGAAGCCGCCGCGCGGCGCCGATCGTGTAATAGCCTTCGGCCGCCCCGATGTTGACCACCCGCTGAGGTCGCTGATTCAGAGCAGCCTCGACAAAGTGATGCAGCTCGGCCTCGTAAGAGCCGATCAGCTTGCGTGGCAACCCCGAGATGTTCAACTGTAGGTCGAGCAGCATCCCTTTGAACGGTCCATCGTGGACGATTGGGCCTCCCAACGCCTCGGCGAGTTGCAACGCGGCAATTTGCTCCCATTGCCCCACGATCGCACAGGTGTTTTGAATCAGCGGAGTCAAATCGAAGTCGGGCATAGAGCCTACTTGGTTAAGGTCATGTCGTTCGTGGCAGCGCAGGAACGAGGTTATTTCTGCGCGGTGAGTTCCGACCAGCGGGCGACTTGCGCGCTGCGGTAGGCCCGGTTGCCCAGGTGGGCCCCTTTCACCGCCGCGACACCGGCTCGCACTGGCGAGTTAGGCTCTTTGCGACTACGAATGCACTCCAACCAGTTGGCCAGATGCAACAACTCGCCGTCGGGTTGATCGTAGAAGTCGGCGCCTCGCGGTCCCGTGCCGAGGATGAGTTCGCGGTACTTGAGTTCGCTTTTTCGCTCCGGATGCAGCTCGTAGCGGCCCCGGTCGAGGTACAGTGTCCCTTCGCTCCCCATGAACTCGAGCATCGCGGCATTCCGGGCGTTGACAAAGGTCCCCTCGAAATACACTTGCACTTTTTTGTCCGGATAGCGAAGCAGAGTTTGAATCGTATCGGGAGTCTCCCACAGATCGGCGGTCTGAAAGTGGTCGCCGATCGTTGCGGCCGTCGCGGGAGCGTCGAGGTCGAGATACCAATTCGCCACGTCGATAAAATGCACCATCAGATCCGTGAGGATGCCGCCACCAAAGTCCCAAAACCAACGCCAGTTGCGAAAGCGATACTCGTCGAACGGTTGCGAGCGGGCCGAGCCCAAGAACTTCGCCCAATCGACGCTCTGGGGATCGATGCCCAATTTGTTGAGCTTGTGCCGCGGCGCGTTACGGTTCCAGGTGAGGTGTACTTTGTGGATTTCGCCCAACTGACCGCTGCGGATAATCTCGTACCCTTGCTGAAAGTTTGGCATGCTTCGCTGCTGATTGCCGACTTGCACGACGCGTTGGCTTTTTTCTTGCGCGGCGATCACCGCCTCTCCTTCGCTGGCGTCGTGCGTCAAAGGTTTTTCGACGTACACGTCCTTACCGGCCCGGCAGGCGTCGATCGTGAGCGGCACATGCCAGTGATCCGGAGCACCGATCAACACCGCATCGATGTCTTTACGGTCGAGTAGCTCACGGTAGTCCTTGACCGCCAGAGCCTTGGGATCGGCCAGCTGCTTGCCCATCTCGCGATGCACGTCCCAAATATCGGCCACGGCGACGATCTTGACCCCTTGGATCGTGTTGAGCGACTGCATGAGCTTGCGACAACGACCGCCGGTGCCAATGCAGGCCACGTTGATCGTTTCGTTGGCGGCGTAACCGCGCGCCGTGGCGGTGTAGCCCGCCGTGAGCGCCGAGGCTGATACCGCTGCGCATCGTTCGAGAAATTCCCGCCGTGTGGGTAGCATAAGCTCGTCCTCTATCGTCGTTGATCGAAGCCCGTTGGTGTATCGGAACTATTGTGCCTGCGCGCGGCGAACGAATCAACGAGCCATGACTCGCGGAGGTCGATAATCTGGCAAAATGAGCTTTGCGGCCGCTCGTCAATCACGGTTCGAGAGCGTATATTTTTTTGTGCCCAGCCTTCTGGTCTCACACTTCACTGCGAACAGGATCTCGCCATGCTCGAAACGGCCGTCGAACACGTCTTGGTAGCGCCGACCGAGTTGTTTCACAGCCTCGGGCATTTTCAGGGGTTTTCGCGCGATGTGGAACGGTATCTGGCGGCACTGCTCGACCCGCGGATCATTCGTTATTTGCCCCGGCCTGAGATGGAACGCGATCCTTCGTTCAAGCAGTTGATTCCCTACGTCGTCTTCCGTCACACGACGGCCGACGGTCGCACGATGATCTTTCAATACACTCGTGGCAAGGGGCAGGGTGAAGGTCGTTTGCACAGCAAACGGAGCGTCGGCATCGGCGGTCATATCTCGTCCATCGACACCGCAGCCGGTGCGACAGCCGACCCGTACCAAGAAGGCCTGCGCCGCGAACTCGCCGAGGAGGTCGCGATCGACTCACCCTACACTCAACAGTGCGTCGGGCTCATTAACGACGACTTGACCGAGGTGGGCAAGGTGCATCTCGGCGTGGTTCATATCTTCGATGTTGAGCGCCCTGCCGTGCAGCCTCGCGAGACCGAGATCCTCGAGTGCGGTTTCCGCGATGTTCGCGAGCTGCTTGCCGATCTCTCGGGCTTCGAGACCTGGTCGCAGATCTGCCTGCAGGCGCTGTTCGGCGAGACCGCCTGAGCACAGATACTTGTACGACATTAAAATCGTGCGGATCGTTGTTCCTTGGGCAGTTTACGTAACCGCTACCACCGTTACCGACGGAATCACCGTACTCGATCCGACGATTTTTCCGTTCGCTCGACACGAGGCCTAACGGTAACCGATATTTCGACGAGAGAAATTCTTTCTTTTGTCACGGTTGCTCGCGGTGTTAACCATTCGATTGACGACTGCGCTTTTAACGAACGAGGGCGACCAGCGGAAGCCCGGTATTGGCCGGCTTCGCGTTGCTCGCCTGGGCTCTTTTGCTGCGCGTACTTCAATTACCAACGTTTCGAGCGGGACGGCACGCTTGCTCGCCATGCTAACGCTGCTAGCGCTATGCACGGTGGTCGATCGCGCACGGGCTGAAGACGAATTGGTCCCGCGATCGATTCAATTGCCTGCCTCGGCGATGCGACAAGAACCGATCGTGCTCTCCTGTGTCGCCATCAACGCCGATGCGACGATGGTCGCTACCGGTGGCGATGATTCCATCGTCCGGCTATGGAGCCTCGCCGACGGTCGACTGCTGCGGTCGATGCGCGGCCATAGCGATTGGGTCCGTAGCATGGCCTTTCATCCTGATGGGACTCAGTTGGTCTCGGTCAGTGACGATCGCACGACACGTGTTTGGGACACGCGCACCGGTGATGAGTTGCATGTGCTCGATGAATCTGGCGTGGCCATGTACTGCGTCGGCTTTACGCCCA
>CAYLYE010000129.1:10766-17861 GCA_964387325.1 uncultured Planctomycetaceae bacterium | reverse complement strand
ACGGCTCGGCGTGGGCATGCTGGCTGAACGTCCGCCATCACGTTTCACGCCTCCCCACTCCCCAGCGCGAGTGCGCCCCACTCACCCGGTCGTTCCACCCCAACCCATCAGGCCACCGATCGACGCCCCATCTGAATCTCTTGTTCGTTCACATCATGCGAGCATCGGGTATGATGTCATCCGAGGCGAACGATGCGGATGTCGACGCTTGGCGAGTTGCTCGATCATCCCGAGTATGCCGTAACACTCCCGAATTGAATTGCCCATTGTTACAAAGGTTCCTGGCACCTTATCCCCCTCAAAGGTTCCTGGCACCTTATCCCCCTTTGCACCTTATCCCCCTTAACGTCAAGCGGCGAAAGGCAAAACAGCTTGGTCGCTCCTCTGAGGGGTGCTACCATGACTGCAAGGCAAATCTAATAACAATGTTATTTGCCAAAGCTGGATCGACAATCCATGGATGATTCGCAACGCACAGAAAACGCGAAACAGACCATCCTCGACCAATTGAGCGCGCTCAAACAACTCGTCGAGACATCGATCGAACACCAAGACCATGACTCAGGCTTCGAGCGTCTCCGTAGGTGGAAGGCACGCACTTCAGAACTCCTGACGAAAAACGTCCATCCAAACGAAGGTCGCAAACTTCGCGGCAAGCAAAAGTACTCATTTCGGATGGGCGACCCTTTGGGCAATCTGCACGATGAAGCGTTAATGTACCAAGGCTTCCTTCTCGCGCTTGTCGAAGACTTGGAACAACATCCATCGGATATTTTGGATGCCCCGATGCCAACGACGCAAACTCCGGCTACACCTGCGACTGTATCTCCCGATTCAAGCACGATTTTCATTATCCACGGTCACGACGAACTAAATGTCCTTCGGCTGAAAGAGATCATTCGCGAGCGATGGCAGCTAAACCCAGTGGTTCTCGCAAAACAAGCGAGCAAAGGACGAACGATAATTGAAAAATTCGAGGCGGAAGCACAGCGCGCATGCTATGCGTTTGCCTTGCTCACGCCGGACGATATGGTCACTTGCAAGGATCAAGAATACGCGCAGCCCCGTCCAAACGTCATTTTTGAGCTGGGATGGTTTTACGGTCGGCTCGGACGCGAGCGAGTTGCAATCCTGTTCAAACAGGGCACGAAGATTCATTCGGATTTGGATGGGATCTGTCGCATCGAATTCGATAGGGCGGTCGACGAAATCGTGCCGGATATGGAAAGGGAGTTGGTGGCCGCTAAGATCCTCAGTGCACAGAACGAAGGCAAATAACAATCGGTTCAACCGGAGACGCGGGCCGCGCGGTTTCTGAAATCAACGTTGGTTGGCCACGGCCCGGTTAACCGTGTCGTTCGGCCTCAGCAACTCGGTGGAGATTCGACATGCCTCGCATAGTAACTGTCGTTTTCGCTGCGGTTCTTGGGACACTTGCCGGCTGCGTACCGGCCTCGCGTTGCTCAGCCTGTGAAACCATTGACCTGATGATCAATCATCACGTTAATTCGACGACAATCCGATGTTTGGATGTCGGCATGGGCAAACCGAGTTTTTGCAGGCTTTCCAAGTGCAGGTCGAGTGCCTCGCAAGCATGGGCGAATGCTTCGGCGAGCGTATCTCCGCTGGTAATGATGTCCGCGAAGTCGGCAAACGTCACGCTGTAAGCAGGCTCGTGCGGTTGATACTCGATCGTGAACACATAACCGCGGTACTCGTGTGTGGTGGTCATGGGTTCAATATCTCCAAAAGTTTTCGGATATCTGTAGTATGACATGTCTTATGACGTCCGTGCGGCCGAACAATGGTTAGCAGCCGGCCGTCTTGGCGATGATAAGTACAGTGACTTCCGCGCTGGTTGAACAACACAAACCCCTCATGGCGCAAGAGTGAGTCAACCTCACCGAAACGAATACTTCCTGGTGAAGTGCGCATCTTCAGTATTAGCTTATCACGTCGACTCACGACACGCTCGCGATCATCCCCCCGGCGACTCGCCGAGGGCTAATGTGATTGAATACGTCAACCATTACTGCCCGAAGTCGTCGAGGCGCTCGGGCGGCGGGCCGGGATCGAGAATCGCTTGGTACTTCGTGCCGGAAGTGCGGACGTCAAAGTCCTGCTTCGCGGCGGCCAGTTGAGCCGGATCGATTAGCATGTCGATGGCCGTCGCGGCGAGCACCTTGGCGGCGACGATCGCGCCCCGCTTGCCGAGCGACGTGCCGCTGCAAGCGACGGTCGACCAACTGTGTCCCGGGATGCCACGGGCCCCGGTGGCGATACCGAGTCCGGCGGTAGGCACAAGCCAGGAAACGTCACCCACGTCGGTCGAGCCAAAGCCGCTCTCGTAACCAAACTTGCCGATCGACGTGTCGAGCGGGCCCTCGCCGTCGCGGGCGTCGTTGAGGCTGAGGGTCTTGCGGAGCGCGGTGGCAAATTTTTCTTCGTCGGCCGTAAATTTCGGCGCGCCGACCAAACGTAGATTGGCGTCCATGAGTCGGCCGAGCGGCTCGTTTTCGAGGATCTCGTAGCTGCCGGTCACCATGACAATCTCTTGTCGGGTCTCGCTCATCAGCGCTGCGCCTTGGGCGATCTTTTTGACCCGCTCGTAAATCTCCTGGGCTTGGGCCATCTTGGGCGCGCGAATGTAGTACCAGACCTCGGCGGTCTCGGGGACGATATTGGGCCGGCCGCCACCGCGCGTAATCACGTAATGCACACGAGCCGCGTCGATGATGTGCTCGCGCAGGTAATTCGTGCCGACGTTCATCAACTCGACGCCATCGAGCGCGCTGCGGCCAGCCTGAGGCGAACCGGCCGCGTGAGCCGCCTTGCCATGAAATCGGACGCGGAAGCGGATCACGGCCAGCGAGGTACGCATCGCGGCGGTGTTGCGGGTGCCGGGATGCCAATGCAGCGCGGCGTCGACGTCTTTGAACTCGCCGGCTCGGGCCAGGTAGACCTTGCCGCTGCCCCCTTCCTCGGCCGGGCAACCATAGAGCCGCACGGTGCCGGCCAGTTTGTGCTGGAGGAGGGCGGTCTTTACAGCCAGCGCGGCTCCGGTGCTGGCCGCGCCAAACAGATTATGACCACAACCGTGACCGGCGAGGCCGCGTCGCGGCTGTTGCTCGGTGGTCGCTTCTTGAGCGAGTCCCGGCAGAGCGTCGTACTCGGCGAGAATCGCGATCACCGGCTTGCCGCTGCCGTACTCGGCGACAAAAGCGGTCTTCATGCCAGCGACCTCGCGGCGCACGCGGAAGCCGTGCTGTTCGAGTGTGTCGGCGAGCAATTTCGACGATTGAAATTCTTGGAAGGCGGTCTCGGCATACTCCCAAATCTTTTGGCTCAGTTCGCCGACGAGTGCCGTCTGCTCATCGAGCTGTTTGATGGCGGTCTGCTTGGGGGCCGGTGCCTTGTCGAGCGTTTGTCCCTCGACGGGGGAAACGAACACCAAGCAGAGTAACGCCACGATCAGGCCGAATGATCTCGCGAGAACGTTGGCTCGGGTACGACCCTCTCCCCTTGCGGGAGAGGGTAGCCGTCGACCGTGGTCGCTGGCCGGGTGAGGGGTGACTTGGCATGCGAGTCGAGTGGGCGACGCGAACGCACCCCTCACCCCGATCGCTGGCGCGATCGACCCTCTCCCGCAAGGGGAGAGGGAAACGGCAGAGGAGTCGACCAATGTAAGTGACTGAATCGTGAAGCGTGTGCGTGACATATCAAGTCTGCCTTAGGGCCAATGGGGTTCACGTTTTTCAAGAAAGGCGGCCAACCCTTCGGCGGCCGCCTCGGTGGTTCGCGCGGTGGCGCTGACTGCGGCACCGGCCGCGAGCAGCGTTTGCAAGTGTTCGCCAATCGTCTCGTTGAGCATCTTCTTGCTGAGCTGCAACGCCTCGCGGGCGGAGAGCGCGCATTGTTCACTGATCTCGCACGCGCGGGGCCAGAGCTTGTCTGCCTGCACCAACTCATGGAACAAGCCGATGCGGTGGCACTCGGTCGCGTCGATGGTCGCGGCGGTGAACAACAGCCGCGCGGCGTAGGATCCGCCGAGGCGAAAGTAGAGCAACGGCGAGACCAGCCCGGCAACGATGCCGCGCCGCGGCTCGGGCAAACCGAACACGGCCTGCTCGGATGCCAGAACCAGATCGCTGGCCAGCACGAGTCCCGCGCCGCCGGCCACGGCCGGTCCGTTGACAGCCGCGATGATCGGCTTGGGAAAGCGGAGCATTTGCAAGATGAGGTCGTGATACATTTCGGCGTCGGCCTGCCATTGGGCGTGCGGCTGCTCGCTCTGGCTCGTGGCGAGCATCTCGCCGAGGTCCATGCCCGCGCAGAAGGCGCTGCCCGCCCCGGTGATGACCACCGCGCGGACGCGACGCTCCAGGTGCAGGTCTTCGAGCGCCTGGCTCAAGTCGGCGATCAACTGCCGCGAGAGCGCGTTGCGTTTGTCGGGCCGATTGAGAATGATCGTGCCCGTGGGACCGTGGACGTTGATGCGAACAAGCATGGGTGGTCGAACCGCTACGGTGATGAGTGTGGAGCCGCCGTGGGTCAGGCGATGACGCGGTCGAACACGTTGCGCGTGATGCGTTGCACGCGCGGGTCGGGTCCGTGCGGCCGGCTCCAATGCGACCAGGGTAGCATGTGGCCGGGGGGCGAAGCGAGTCCTTGCGCCCACCAAATCGTCGAGGCGTTGAAGACAAAATTGCCTTTGGGTCCCGGATAGATCGTCGAGGTCCAGTGGGCCGGGTTCGTGCCGCCGCTGAGCGCGATCCCCTCGGCGACCACCTCCAGGCCCGGTATCTTGGCCGGATCGCCGTGGAATTCCCAGCCGACGAGTCCGCGGATCGCGTCCCCCTTTTTCATCCCTGTGCCGTTGAAGATCCAATGCTCGGGCTGGGCACAAATCCAATCGCCGCCACCGTTGAACGGCGTGATCGTGCGGGCACCGATGAGCAGGTTCTCGTTCGGGCCTTCGACCGGAAAGGGACCCATCTTGGGCTTCGCCGGCTCGCTCACGCCACCGTAGCGGCCGGCGCGTGTGATGATCCGGTTCGCGCGGCCATCGGTGCTCGGCGAGTACGGCGCGACAAAGCAGACGCTATTGCCCGAGAGAAAAAAGGCATTCACCCCCTGATCGATCGCCGCGCGGCAGTTCTGGTACTGTCGCACGTCCCAATACTCGTCGTGACCGACGCTGACAAAACACTTGGCCCGCCGTGGCGTTTGGGGATCGAGCAGGTCAACATTCGAGCAGTAAGTAACGTCATAGCCTTGCTGTTCAAGCCAGTAGCAGAGCGGGTACTCCCAGAGCAAAAACTCGCCCGAGCCGACCGACTGCGGGGCCTCGAAGATCTGCGCGTACTTACCGTACGGTCGGTCGAAGCTCACGTCGGTGTCGGCGACGAGCGAACCGCGAGGGTCGGTGTAGAGCGAATAATTGTCGGGCCAGCGATTGTAGGCGGCCCAGGTGTTGTCGCTGCACTGGAATAAGAAGTCGGCGCGGCGGTTGTCGCGCACGATAAAGATGACGTAGCTCTGCCACGGTGCTTGCGTGGCGACCTCGGTCTGCAAGGTCAGTCGACCCAGATAGACTCCGCTCTTCCAGTCGGCCGGAATGACCAGTCGTGTGGTGGGTTCCCAGCGGCACTCGCGGAGGCGGCGCGGACCGACATCGGGATCGCTTTGGGTCTGCCCCTGAAAAGGTCCCAGCGTGGTCATCAACCGAGCGCCCGCGCCACCGTAGTAGCCCATGCGAAAGATTTCGATCGTGAACTTTTGGGCCGGGTTGGTACTGACCATAATGTCGAGGGCATCGCCGGTGGCGACACTCTGTCGGCTACAGTAGCCTTCGATCCACGGGGTGCGGAAGCCGTCCCGTTTGTCGAGCCGCACGCGGGTGAGTTGCCAGTCGAAGTGCCCTGGCCGGGCATTTTCCTGGGGGATTAACTGGCGATCGGCGGGCGTGGGCTCGGCTGCGGAGGCGTGAGGAGCCGCGAGACTCGAACCGAGGCCGGCAATAACGGTGCTTTTAAGCAGGTCGCGGCGCGAGGGGTCGACGCTCATGATGTTCTCCGAACCGAGATGCGGTCTACGCGTACGCCCCCAATCGATGGGCGAGTCACTTCAGCCGAGGGCCATTATGCCCGAGCGGCGTGCAGAGTTCAAAAAGATCGCCCATCGCCCCGGTGGGTGCTAAGCAATGCTAGCTATGGCGGCGGTCGGTGGGCATGCGAGCGGTCGACAATTCACGCAGTCCTCCCAGTCTGCGCGTTTAGAGCCGTTACAAGCGGAATCACCGGAGTTTTCGCTAACTCTTACCACGTTTACTCAACTGTTACGACAAGCATGACCGATACTATCAGCACGTATCGAGCGCGGAGTTAGCCCATCGTGGGCGCTCTGCGCCGAGCGCCACGACGTAACCAAGCGTAGGTGGGCCAAGTGATGTCGATCGGACATATGAAGACAGGGTTACTGGCAATCGTCTTGCACCTTGCGATGGCGGTCGCCGCAAGCGCGCAAGTCTCTCCATTCGCCATTGGCGAAACGGGAGATATCAACTACTTCGCGCAGCCGGACCTAAGTAGCTACGGTCAGGGAGTCATCCCGAACGTTGGCTATTGGGGCGGTATTGAATACTTGCTCTGGTCCACGACCGCGCCGAAGAAGGTCGAGGTCGGCAACCAAGGGGGGTCGCGAGCTGTTTACGACAGCAATTACGGAACCATCACGCAGTACAATGCCGCCGATACGGGCTTTATCCGGGCGAGCCTGGAGTCGGGCACGCGGTATGAACTCGGTTACATGGGTGACGACGATCGAGGTTGGTTCGTCAGCGGCTGGCGGTTGTTCAACCACAGTGACCGGCTGTTCCAAACGAATGCCTCGATGGTGTTCAAGCCGTTGGTTGTGCCCGTGACGGATCTGGGGCAACCCCTCGGCCCAGGGAACCCGGTAAGTAAAGACATCTTAGACGGATTCATCGACATTCGCGGCGCGACCCCGAACGCCACGGCGGCGAACATTCGCCTGCCCGACGGATATGCCGACGACGTGAACAACAACGGTCGATTTGGTCCCGACGGTACTGAT
>CAYLYE010000129.1:0-10666 GCA_964387325.1 uncultured Planctomycetaceae bacterium | reverse complement strand
AATGCCACGCTCGCTGGCACCCCATTCCCGATTGACTTTGGCGATATGGTGGCGCTGCCGTTGGTCTTCAGCCAACTCACGGCGCGGCACACGTCGGATATCTACTCGGTGGAGTTGAATCGGGCTTGGCGTCTGCGCCGGCTCGGCCAATTCGGCGGGGGAATCGAAGGTTTTGCCGGGGCACGGTACATGAACTTCAACGATCGCTTCACCGCTGAAGGGCTGGGAGGCATCTTGGCCGACAGCAATTGGGATATGAGCGTGAACAACCGGATTGTCGGTGGTCAGATCGGCATGCGGTGGACTCAAAAGACCGGTCGAGTGTCGTTCATCGGCGAAGGTCGCCTATTCGCTGGGGCTAACCTGCAGACGGCTCGACTCAACGGCGTGATCGGTGACCAACTCACGACGATCAATCCCGGCACCACCTTTACCAACGGCACCTCGACGGCCAACGGTCCGGCTACCACGTATCCGAACAACGTGGGGCCCTCGAACATCAATTCGTCGCGGCTCAATCAACCGGCAGCCATGATGCGAACCGGGTTCAGTTCTTCACGCAACTACTCGTCGTTTAGTCCGATGGGCGAGTTGCGTGCGAAAATGCAGTACCAGATCTTCGAGTCGGTATCGGTCAACGCCGGCTGGACCGGCACCTTTGTTGACGGCATCATGCGGTCGACCAACATGATTGACTACCAACTGCCGGCGATGCAAATCTTCAATGAGCGCAAGGTGCAGGGCGTGTTTATCAACGGCATCACGCTCGGATTGGAGATCAACCGCTAGGCTGGCGCGGAGCGTCGGGCGGTGACGATCGCAAAGGGAGAAGCGTTGGGGGGGCTAGACCGCTTCGGTTGCGGGCGCCTTGCGGCGAGGTTTTTTGTTCTTCGCCGCGTGCATCGCGCGCAACTCTTCGAGTTCGATCGACAGTCGATGTCTCAGTGGACTCTCGGCTCGTAGCTCATCGATGAGCACCTTCGCCTTGCTAAACGCATCGCTCGTCAATTCACCCTTGTTGAACAACTGTCGCCAGCTACGAGAAACTTCTTGTTCGGTCAGCACGGGCAACCCCCGGGTGGAAAACTCACTTAAAGACGATGCAGTCCGCCCGAGCATTATATCGCCAGCGAAGCCATGAATGAACCCCTGTCGGGCGATTGGCTCAGGAAAACCATTCGATTCCAAGTTGCGAGGATTCCAGCATGCCTGAGCCTGTCCGAGAAATAAGCGTGTAAAACGAGAGCCGGATACCGCTTGCACGTGAGCCGAGACCGGCCGATGATACGTTTGGAAGTCGATTTTCCCCCGCCTCGCGATACCGTACCACCACCCTATTTCGCACTCGGGAAGCATGCCGATCGTGACGTCAAGCGCATTCTCTGCCGGGGGCGGCCCGCGACGCATTGACGTTCGCCCGGTGCTCACCGCGCGCGATCGTGATACGTTTGTGCGCGTCCCCTGGCCGATCTATGAGCGCGATCCGGTGTGGGTCCCCCCGCTGCTGATCGAGCGAAAAGAGTTCATCGACCCACGCAAGCAGCCTTTTTACCAGCATGGCTTCGCGGCGCAATTTATCGCGACGATCCATGGTCAGCCGGTCGGCCGCATCAGCGTCAGCGATGACCCTCGCTATAACGCCTTGCATGGCACGAATGCCGGTTGCTTTGGCCTCTTCGAGTCGATCGACGACCTAAAGGTCACGCGGGCACTATTGAACGAGGCCGAGCAGTGGTTGCGCGCTCGCGGACGAACCCAACTGCTTGGGCCCATCGACTATTCGATGAACTATGCCTGCGGCTTGCTCGTCGATGGTTTTGGCACCCCGCCCCGCGTGCTCATGAATCATAATCCGCCGTATTATCAGCGGCTGCTCGAGTCGTGCGGCTTGGTCAAAGCCAAAGACCTCTACAGTTGGTGGTTCACCGATGTTCTGAAACTGGAAGAGAAATGGCTGCGATTCGCTCAGCGCATGAAACAGCGCGGCCGCGTGACGATTCGGCCGTTCAACAAGAGAGACGCCAAGGCCGAGATCGAACGCTGCAAGCAGATTTATAATGCAGCCTGGTTGGCGAATTGGGGTTTCGTGCCCATGACCGACAGCGAGTTCAACGACTTCGCTAAACATTTGTTCTACCTCGTGCCATCGGAACTCGTACTGCTGGCCGAGGTCGATGCGCAGGTCGTCGGCATGGCGATGACCCTGCCGGACTTCAATGAGGCGATGAAGCCGCTCAACGGCCGACTGATGCGCTGGGGCTTACCCATCGGAGCCCTTCAGTTGTATCGCAATCTCAAGCGAATCCACGTCGGTCGACTGGTGGCGTTGGGCGTGCTCGATAACTATCGTCGTCGCGGCGTCAGCGAACTGCTCATTTTGCAAACGCTGATCAACGGCAAAGCGCTTCAGTACCATCAAGCCGAGCTCGGCTGGACGCTCGAAGACAACCAGCTCATCAATCGGGCGATTGAGACCGTCGGTGGAGAGCGATATAAGACCTACCGGATTTACGAAAAGTGTTTGGGTTAAAGAACTTACGAGTCATCCTAGCGGCCCGGCGTGTAGGGCCCGTCGACAGTCCCGTGGGACGGGTGCTAGACTTGCGTGCGCTCGTCGCTCGCCAAGCCTGTTGTCGATAGCCCCGTGATCGCGGTGGCGTTGTCTATTCTGCCCTGTACAAAGCGAACCAAGCCATGATTGTTACGACCAAAGAACTATTCGATCATGCCTACGGCAAATACGCCGTCGGCGCCTATAACATCAACAACCTTGAGCAGACCGTCGGTCTGTTTCGTGGCAACCTTGGCAAGAAAGACAAGAACGAAGAGCCTGTCAATAACGCCACGGCCGCTCCGTTCATTATTCAAATCTCGCGCGGTGCGCGCGCCTTCACCGACAAGCGATTCTTGGAAGCGATGATCCGGGCGGCCGAAGAGATTTTTCCCGAGGCGATCTTTGCCGTCCACTTGGACCACGGCACCGAAGAGGTCTGCTACGAGTGCATCGACAGCGGTTTTTATTCGTCGGTGATGATTGACGCTTCGCATGATCCGTTCGATAAAAACATTGAAATCACCCGCCGTGTTGTCGATCGCGCGCATGCCAAGGGGCTCAGTGTCGAGGCCGAGTTGGGCATGTTGGGCGGTGTCGAAGAAGATATCTCGGTCGACGCCGATCATGCGTGCTTGACCGACCCGGATCAGGCGGTCGAGTTCGTCGAGCGCAGCGGTTGCGACTCGCTGGCCGTGGCCATTGGCACGTCGCACGGCGCGTTCAAGTTCAAGGGGAAACAAAGCTTGCACTTTGATCGCATCGCGGCCATTCAGAAGTTGTTGCCGAATTTTCCGCTTGTCATGCACGGTTCGAGCAGCGTGCCGCAGGAGTGGGTCGATCGGATCAATGCGTCCGGCGGCAACTTGCCGCAGACCAGCGGCGTTCAAGAGCAAGAATATCTGCCGGCCGCCAAGCTGGGCGTCACCAAGGTGAATATCGACACCGATGGTCGGCTCATTTGGTGTGCCGTGTATCGCGAGAACTTCCGCGACAAGCCGGCCGACTTCGACCCTCGTACGCCAGGCAAGCCGTTCATGGCCGCCTACGCCGATTTCATTACGCATAAAAACAAGATGCTCGGTTCGGCCGGGCAACTCGAAGGTGTGCGTAATCATTTGGCCGTTAAGGTCTAACGGATCGAGGGCCGGTGGTGGGGTCGATCTATTTTTCCGCGGCACGCAGTCGGGCTATCGTACGCTGCGTGCCGCGGAAAAATTCCCTTGCCAGGGGGCATATCTACAAGAGCGTAGCCGCTTTGCGGCAATTGCGGCTCTGAAAACGAAGCCCAATCAGTGCTCGTCGGCATACCCAAGGTCAAGCCCGGTGGATATTTACGGGCTCTATGCCAGTGTTTGCGGTCGACAACTCACCCCCGGACCGTTTACAACAACGTGTTCACCGTGAGGTGATGTCGAGTTTGAGCACCTGCGAGCCTAGTGATCCGCGCCTCGTATGACGCCGGCGACCAATCCGAGGGGTAGGTCGAGACGTCCTGTTTCGGGGTTCCAGCGGCTTGGCTAGTGGTGTTGACTGACTTGAACAAGTGACCTGAGGTTGAAACGAACTGTCGCAACCGTTCGATGGCAAGCCGGTGACCGCGTCCGGCGAGCGTTCGATCGGCTGCGTGGACTCGCTGGCTGAACCAAGCTGATAGGAGCCTGAACCACCAACCCACCGCGCGGTACGGCAATTTGACAACTCGAACAATTCGGCCGCCCCAAGAGGGGCAAAGAGCACGACCAGCATGAACGCCCATGAAATCCTGCGCATCATTGATGCCATC
The DNA here is from genome assembly GCA_964387325.1 of uncultured Planctomycetaceae bacterium. GTDB lineage: Bacteria > Planctomycetota > Planctomycetia > Pirellulales > PNKZ01 > CAZZBK01. The sequence goes on along the minus strand of CAYLYE010000129.1, from coordinate 6,329 downwards.
CATCGCGACAAGAACATCGACAAGGAAATTATTTTCCAGGCTATCGAGTCCGCCTTGGTGACCGCGCTCACAAAGCAATATGGTGAAGATTCAGAGATCATCGTTCTCATCGATCGCAAAGACGGTTCGATCTCCGGTACCCACAACGGCGCGGTGCTGGACCCCGAGGATATCGCGGGTCGCATCGGCGCGCAGACCGCCAAGCAGGTCATTATTCAAAAGGTGCGCGAGGCCGAGCGCGACACACTGTTCGATGAATACGAACGCGAAGTGAATCAACTCGTGACGGGCGTCGTGCAGCGTTACGAAGGGGGGGCCGCCACGGTCCAGCTGACCAATACCGAGGCCATTTTGCCGCGCAGCGAGCAAATCCCCGGCGAATCGCATCACCCGAACGAGCGCGTTCGGGCCACGGTCTTTGAAGTCAAGAAGATGGGCTCGCGCGTCAAAGTCGTGCTGAGCCGTATTCGTCCCGCCCTCGTGCAGCGATTGTTCGAGCAGGAGATTCCCGAGATCGCCGACGGCGTGATTCAGATCCGCGCCATTGCCCGCGAGCCCGGCTATCGCTCGAAGTGTGCGGTCAGCAGTAGCGACCAACGCGTCGACTGCGTGGGCGCCTGCGTCGGCGTGCGTGGCAACCGCATCAAGAACATTGTCGACGAACTGGGGGGCGAGCGAATCGACATCGTCCGCTGGAACGACGATATGCAGGTGCTCATCCCCAACGCCCTGCAGCCGGCCGAGGTCGACGAAGTGATTTTGTGCCAAATGCTCGGTCGGGCCATCGTCCTGGTCCGCGAAGACCAGCTCTCGTTGGCCATCGGCCGACGCGGACAAAACGTTCGGTTGGCCAGCAAGCTCTGCGGTTGGGATATCGAAATTATGACCCGTGAGGAGCTCGACGAGCAGCTCGATCGGGCGATCCAGGGCTTCGGCCAAATTGACGGTGTCGACGAAAACCTGGCCACCAAGCTGGTGGAAGAGGGCTTTTTGTCCTACGATGATCTTTCCATTATCGAGCCTGATGCGCTGGCCGAGATGGGTGGCTTGACCGACGAGCAGGTCAATCACATTGTCGAGCAAGCCGAATCGATGGCCGAAGAGGCCGAGGCGGCGGCATCGGAAGCTCGTCGCCGACAACGTGAACAACAGCGCATCGACGCGGCAACTGCTGTGATCGAAGCTCAGGAGGCGGAGGAGCAAAAGCTCCGGGAGCAGCCTCCGGAGGAAGGTAGCGCAGCCGTCCCGAGTGACGGTTGATGGCGATCAAACTCGCGCGCTGGACGTTCGGCTCGGCACTGTTGCCAAGCGAGCGACCGTTCGCGGGAGGTCGTGATTCAGGAGACGTGGTTATGAACTAATTCGGTTAGATCGCGCTGTCGGTCACAGAACCCGATCGATAGCGCCTGGGAGATGACAAGACTTGGCCTTCCGCATTTATACGTTAGCCAAAGAACTGAAGCTGGACAGCAAAGTCCTGGTCGATATCTGCACAAAGGCAGGTATCCCTGGCAAAGGCTCGGCTTTGGCTAGTCTGACCGACGAAGAGGTCACTCAACTCAAGGCCTATATGGCCAAAGGGGCAGCCAAGGCTGCGCCAGCCAAGACCGCCGTCATGGAGCCTCCGGCCCTGCGTCGAGAGGACTCAGCGCCCACGGGCAGACCGCCTGTGCTCGCCGGTAAGCCACCGGTCATCGGCAGTCGTCGCTCGCCACTCGCGGCCAAGCTGGCCGAACCCCCGGCCCCTGAACCCGAGTCTCCGGAGCCCGAGCCCACGCCGGTCGAGACGACCTCGGAAGTCACCGCGACCGCAGTACCTGAGCCGACCGCCAGCGCCCCGGCGCAGATGCCCCCTCCGGTGGCTCCGCCGCGCAAGGTGCCGATGCTCAATCCGACCCAACCCAAGTCGTCAACGCCGCGACCACCCCCGGGTCCCCGTGGCACGACGATCCGCGTGGCTCCGTTGCCTCAGTCGTCGAAAATTGTCGAGCCAACCAAGCCGGTCGAACCCGAGGCGCAGAAGCCGGACATTAAATTGCCGATCGACGCCTTGCGCGCTAGCCGCGCTACGGGCACGCCCCTGTCGGCCCATTTGAAAAAGCACGAGACGAAAAAGAAGGACGAGCCGGGCAAGGGCGCTACGGGCGCTCCTCCGGCCGGTCGTGGTCGAGGTGGCGCGGCCACTCCGCCCGCGCCGGCTGCCACCGATGCGCGTGGTGATAAAGGCCGCGGCAAGGTGAAAGGTCCCACGAGCGAGCTTGACTTGGCGCTCGGTGGCCGCGAAGCCCGCCAGCTCAGTCGTCGTCGCCTGACGGGCGAGCCCGCCTCGAAAATCATTTCACTGGGGGATGACGATTCGCCCCGGTTCCGCTCGAGGTATAAGCCCAAAAAACATGCGGCTAACACCGCCGCTCCCCGAAAGAGCCACGTCGTGGTCACCATTCCCTGCACCGTCCGTAGCTTCTCCGAGGCACTCGGTGTGCGCGCTCCTCAAGTGCTCGCCAAGCTCCTGGGCATGGGCAAGATGGTGAACATCAATGCTGAAATCGATCTCGAAACCGTGCAACTCCTGGCGATGGAGTTCAATGTCGAAATCGAATTGAAGCAAGCCGTCAACTTCGAAACGCAAATGCTCGAAGCGATCGAGAATCAGCCCGACTCGCCCGAGGAATTGATCCATCGCGCGCCGGTTGTCACGTTCCTTGGCCACGTCGACCACGGCAAGACGTCGTTGCTCGACCGGATTATCGGCACGAACGTTGTCGCCGGTGAAAGTGGCGGCATCACGCAGCACATTCGCGCCTATCGCATCGAGAAGGATGGTCGTCCGATCGCCTTTGTCGATACGCCAGGTCACGAAGCGTTCACGGAAATGCGTGCCCGCGGGGCCAATGTCACCGATATCGCGGTGCTCGTCGTGGCTGCGGATGACGGTGTCATGCCGCAAACCGAAGAAGCGATCAGTCACGCCAAGGCGGCCAATGTGCCGATCGTTGTCGCCCTCAACAAGACCGACCTTCCCGGCTGGGATAAAAACCGTATTCTGCAACAGCTGGCCACGGCCGGTTTGTTAGCCACGGAATGGGGCGGCGATGTCGAAGTCGTGGCCTGCTCGGCGCTCAAGGGGCTCGGCATCGACGATTTGCTCGATACGCTGCTCACGATCGCCGAGTTGCACGATTACAAAGCCAATCCCAAACGCGCCGCGTTCGGCACCTGTTTGGAAGCCGAGTTGCACGAAGGACGCGGCGTTGTGGTCAAGGTGCTCGTCCAAAACGGCACGCTCAAGGTGGGCGACATTGTCGTCTGCGGCGACGCGCACGGCCGCGTCAAGGCTATGTACGATACGCTCAACCGGCAGAAAACCTATGAGTCGGTTGGCCCCGCCACGCCGGTTAACCTCACGGGTCTCGACGTCGCGCCGGGCGCAGGCGAGCACTTCTATGTGCTCGACGATATCGGCCGCGCGCGAGCCATTGCCGAAAAACGCGAGAAACTCTCCCGCGAGCGGTCGTTGGGGCTTGGACCGGTCCATGTGACCCTCGAAAGCCTGCACGAACGCCTGGGCAAAGACGAGACGCAAACGCTCAACCTCATCCTGCGGGCCGATGTCCGCGGCTCGATCGAAGCGATCCAAAAAGAAATTGGCAAGCTCATGCACGACGAAGTGCAGATCAAGCTGCTGCAAGCCACGGTCGGCGGTATCACGGAAGCCGACGTCCACTTGGCCGACGCCTCCGACGCGATCATCATCGGTTTCAATGTCGTGCCCGATGAAAAATCGCGTCTGTTGGCCGATCAGCGGGGCGTGCAAATCCGCCGCTATGACATTATCTACCAGGTGACTGACGACCTGCGACTCGCGCTCGAGGGCATGCTCAAGCCCGAACGTCGCGAAGTCGACTTGGGCCGAGCCCTCATCCAGCGCACGTTCACCATCAGCCGCATCGGCACCATCGCCGGTTGCCGCGTGCTGAGCGGGACCATCGAGCGCGGCTGCCGCGCCCGCGTGATTCGCGATCAACGCGTGATCGGCGAATACTCGCTCGACTCACTCAAGCGCGAAAAGGACGATGCCCGCGAAGTCCGCGAAGGATTCGAGTGCGGCATCAAGCTCTCAGGATTCAACGACCTCAAGGAAGGGGACATTCTGGAAGCATTCAAGGTCGAGGAATTTGCCCGAACACTCTAAGAAATGATGAATGCGGAATGATGAATGCTGAATGCGGACAAACTGTCCGCAACTATCGGCTCAATTTTTCTGTTTTTCATCCCGCATTCTTCATTCCGCATTCATCATTTGCCTATGTCCCGCCGTACACTCAAAGCCGCCGAAGCCATTCGTGAAGTCGTCAGCATGACGATCCTGCGCGAGATCAACGACCCACGCGTCCAAGACGTCACGGTCACCTATGTCGAGGTGACCCCCGATATGCGCCAAGCCAAGGTCCATGTGAGCGTCATGGGGGGCGACACGAAACAGGCCATGTCGCTGGCCGGCTTGCGCAGCGCCGCCGGCTTTTTCCAATCTAAAATTGCCAAACGCATCGACACTCGCTACACCCCCAAGCTTGAGTTCGTGCTCGACATGGGGGTGAAAAAATCGATCGAGATCGCCGGGATCCTGAAGCGTGTGCTGCCCGCCGACGACGCGACTGTCGCGCCGCCGCTCGCCCCGCCGCCGATAAACAGCCCCACCCCGGACGCATGACGCTAACCATTTGATGACGTTGTCGTGTTCGTGTTTCTTCACTCAGATTCGTCCTCCTTCCTCGCAAACAATCGACTATGTCCAACGCGAATCGTGCCGCTGTGTTCGGCAAAGCTCATAAAGTGCTCAAGAAAATTTACGAACCCGTGGAACCAGCTCCGCGATCGGTCCTCGAGCACCTGCTGTTCTCCCTGTGCCTGGAAAACGCCCCCTACGAGGCGGCCGAAAAGGCCTTCGAGCAACTCCGCACCGGCTTCTTCGACTGGAACGAGGTCCGCGTCAGCACCGTCACCGAATTGGCCGAGGTCATGCAGCCGCACCCCGACGCCAGTCGAGCCGCCAATCACGTCAAGAAAACCCTGTACTCGATCTTCGAGTCGACCTACTCCTTCGACCTGGAAGGGATCAAGAAGCTGAACCTGGGGGTCGCCCAACAGAAGCTCCAAAAAACCCAGGGGGTCACGGCCTTCGCGTTGCATTATGTCACGCAGACCACGCTGGGTGGCCACGCCATACCGCTCGACCGTGGCGCGCTCGAAGTGCTCGATGTGCTTGTCGGTCTCGCGCCGAAAGAGAAATCGTCGCACACCGTCACCGGACTCGAACGGGCCATCCCCAAGAACAAAGGCATCGAGTTCGGTTCGCTCTTACATCATCTAGGGGCCGAACTCATCGCCAATCCACTGTCGACGAACCTGCATAAAGTCTTGCTCGAGATCGCTCCCGACTGCAAAGAGCGATTGCCCAAGCGTCAGTCCAAGCCAGCACCGGCTCCGGCCAAGCCTGCTGCAAGCAAGTCAGCTCCGCCGTCTCCGGCTGCTGCCGGCAAGTCGTCGGCTGGCTCCAAGCCTGCGCCCGTTCCGGCCGCGAAACCCGGCGACAAGGGCAAGCCCGCCGCGAGCAAAAAACCCGCCGAGCCCGTGAAGGGTGCCAAGAAAGAGGCCGAGCCGGTCAAGTCGGTCTCGAAAAAAGAGCCCCCCAAGAAAGATTTGCCTGCCAAGAAACCCAACGCGGTGCTACAAAAGAAGAAGCCGAAGTAAGCCGCCCGGATCGTCGGACTGCCTGCGATACGAGACGCTTCATCACAAATCAAAATAGCTCTAGGCCAGGGCGTCGTCTAAACTAATGCGGTTGTGTTCGCGACCGATCTTGTGAGGGTTTTGTGATGCCAGTCCGTCGTCTTTGGGCCACGTGGCTTTGTCTGGTGCTGTTGCTCGACTCTCCGGTGGTCGATCTCGCGCAGGCTGCGCCGCCGACGAAGCCAGGACAAATCCAACTCGACGATGTGCCCGAGCCACTCAAGCCGATCCACGGCAAGTCGCCCGCCGATCTGGAGCGGATCGAAGCGTCGAGCCTGTTCGCCGCTGGGCGGACCGAGGAACAGAAGGGGAACCTTAACGCCGCGCTGCGGCTCTACCAGCGTGCCTTGCGACACGAGCCGCAAGCGCTCCCCATTTTGCGGCAAGTCATCGAAGTCGCCCAACAGCTCGACCGGCTCCCCGAGGCGATGCGCTATGCTCAGAAGGCGGTCGAGATCGACCCGAGCGATCCGCGCATGGTTTGGAGTCTGGCCGATCAGTTGACCGAGCAGAACGATTTTACCAACGCGCTCAAGTTG
>CAYLYE010000128.1:0-17950 GCA_964387325.1 uncultured Planctomycetaceae bacterium | reverse complement strand
AGCAGTCCACACAACAGGTTCAGTTGTATATCAATGGACAATTGTGGTCACAGCCGCCGGTGGCCGATTTATCGGTCTTGGCCTCGCCCACGAGTGGAGCAACGATTTCCGCACCATTGGTGATCGGTTCCGATCAAGCCGGCAATACCTTCAGCGGCCAAATCGCCGGTGTCGGCTGGTGGAATTCGGCCCTGACGGCCACCCAAGCGGAGTCATTGGCTGAATCGCCGAGTGTGCTGGCCGATGATACCGATGCCGAGCACGATTCCCTTTCAGCGGTTGTGGTCAACCAAGTGACCCACGGTACGCTCGATCTGCATGCGAATGGGACGTTTAGCTATACGCCCACGACCGGTTTTCATGGCACAGACAGTTTCACGTACGTTGCTTACGACGGCAGCGGAAGTAGCGCCCCGGCGACGGTCTCATTAATTGTCCAGGGTGGTCCCACGGTTACATTGCCCGCTTCCGCCCAAGTGGATGAAGATACTCCCCTGGCGATCACCGGATTGCAAATCGACCATAGCGACGATGCAACTCTCTCGGTGACGTTTAGCGTGTTGCATGGCACGCTCTCCGTTCCCACCAACGTCTCGGGGGGACTCGTCGCGGACCAAGTTGTTGGTAACGGCAGCGCTCAACTGTTGCTCGTGGGCTCGGTCGACGAAATCGCCAACACGCTCGAGGCCGCAAGCGGTTTGGTCTATCTACCGGATGCTAACTACACGGGTGACGATACGCTCAGTGTGATCGCAGATGACGAGACGGGTAGTTCGCCGTTGGGTACGATGGCGATCGCGATCGATCCCGTCCAGGATGCGCCGCTGGCCGTACTTCCCTCCTCGTTCAATGCCATCGAGGATGAGATCAGCGAGATCGATGATCTGGAGGTTGATGACGTTGATTCAGAAGTCGTGGCCGTGGTTCTTGCCGTGACGCATGGCGAACTGACCCTGGCGACCAACGTCAGTGGTGGGGTCACGGCTGGTCAGGTCAGTGGCAACGGTTCGGCATCGGTAACCGTGACCGGTACGGTGTCGGCGATCAATACGACCCTCGCCGCAGTACAGGGAGTTACCTACTGCCCCGCTGAAAACTATTACGGTAGTGATGAATTGACGATGACCACCGAGGATGTCGGCATCGCTGACCCCACCAGCAATGTGGGCACATTAGCTTTTACCGTAACGGCGACCAACGATGCACCGTACATCACGGTCCCCAACGCCTCCCTGGCTGCCAGCCATCACGGTGCCGTTTCTGTTACGGGAATTTCGCTCAGCGATATCGATGCGGGGCAAAACGATGTGCAAGTGACGTTGCAAGTTGCGCACGGCTCACTCACGCTGAACACGACGGTCAACGATGGGATCAGCAGTAGCCAAATCAGCAACAATGGATTCGGAGTCGTCAGCGTCACGGGCACTTTAGCCGCGATCAATGCTACGCTCGCCGCGGGTAATGGACTGAGTTACCAAATCACCGCAGGTTACACCGGCACGGATTCCGTGATTCTGACGATCAACGATCTGGGGCAAAGCGGTGGAGCAGCACAAACGGATATCGTGGGGATCACGATCTCATCCGCGAATCAGCCGCCTGAGAACACGTTACCAACTACATTTAGCGGCGATGAAGACACGACCGTCTGGCTCAGTGGTATTGCAATCAGCGACGTGGATACTCAGGGAAGTGACGTCGTCGTCACACTGAGCGTACTGCATGGATCGCTGACCTTGGCGTCTACAGTCAGTGGTGGTGTAAGTAGTAGCCAGATCGGCTCTAACGGCACCACCACCATTCGCGTCACAGCGCCGCTGGCGGTTATTAACACCACCTTGGCTGTGAGCACGGCATTAGGGTACTTGGCCAGTCAGAATTATTCTGGCACCGATGCCTTAACCATGACCACCAATGACTTGGGAAGTGGTGGTACTGACCCGATGACAGATATCGATACAGGCTTGCTCACCATCAACTCAGTCAACGATGCTCCGATTAATTCTCTACCAAGTAGCATGATCGCGACGGAAGACACGACCATCACGATCAGTGGTCTGGCGGTCTCGGATGTCGATCCTGCTGGCAACCCGCTCCAAGTTACGTTGTCCGTATTGCATGGCAGCTTGACGATCAATAGTACGGTGAGTGGCGGTGTTCCCTCGGGGCAGATTATTGGCAACGGCGAGTCGAGTGTCGCGCTCAGCGGCACGGCCTCGCAGATCAACACCACCTTGGCCGATGCCTCGGGTGTTCGCTATCTCGCCGCAGCGAACTACGACAGCACCGATCACTTGACGATGTTGACCAACGATTTGGGCCATGTTGGCCTGGGCGGAGCACTCACGGACACCGATACCGTTTCCCTTTCAGTCACCTCCGTCAATGACCCTCCGACGAATCAGCTGCCCGCTTCGTTCGGAGGCGACGAGGATAACATCATCTGGATGACCGGTTTGTCGGTCAGTGATGTCGACGCTGGTTCTCAGAATGTCTGGGTCACGCTGAGCGTACAGCATGGCTCGCTTACGCTCGACACGACAGTCAGCGACGGACTCGTGGGCAGTCAAGTCAGTGGCAATGGGACGGCAACGCTTACCATGACGGGTTCCAGTCTGGCTATCAACACCACCCTGGCCACGGCGCATGGGCTCGGCTATCAGGCCACGGCCGATTATGCAGGGACGGATGCCCTGCAGATGCTCACCAACGATCTGGGGCACGTCGGCGGAGCAGCCTTGACCGACTCAGATAGCGCGGCCGTCACAGTGACGGCCGTCAACGATGGGCCCAGTTTCAGCACAGGCTCCAACCAAACGGTGAGCGAAGACTCCGAGGCGCAAAGTACAACCGCTTGGGCCACCAGCATCTCGGCTGGACCTAGTCATGAGTCGACACAAAGCCTGAGCTTCATCGTGACCAATAGCAACACCGGTCTGTTCAGCGTTCAGCCTGCGATTGGCAGCGATGGGACGTTGACTTATACGCCGGCGGCCAATGCCAATGGCTCGGCGGTCGTCACCGTTCAAATTCATGACAATGGTGGCACCGCCAATGGTGGCGTTGATACTTCAGCGACCCAGACCTTCTTGATAACGGTTACCGAAGTCAATGACGCTCCGAGCGGGGACAATGATAGCTTATCGAGTGTCTTGGAAGACTCCGCCCCGTTAACGATCAGTTTTGCCAGCTTGTTAGCCAACGACAGCACCGGGCCTGCTAACGAAAGTAACCAATCACTGACCATCAGCAGTGTCGGTAACGCGATGGGAGGCACGGTGGCCATCAGTGGCACCAACGTGATTTTCACCCCCACGGCCAACTACAATGGTTCAGCCAGCTTTAGTTACACACTTCAAGATAACGGCACGACCAATGGCAACTCGAATCCCTTGACCCATACGGCTGGCGTCAACTTGACCATCACCGCGGTGAATGACGTGCCGTCCTTCACGATGGGAACAAACCAAACCGTCGGTGAAGATGCGGGTCCCCAGACCGTGACGGGTTGGGCAACGAGCATCTCGACGGACCCCAGCAACGAGAGTACTCAGACGCCCACCTTTAGCGTCTCGAATAGCAATAGCAGTTTGTTTAGTGTGCAGCCCACGATCAATTCCAGTGGTGTGTTGAGTTATACGCCAGCCACCAATGTCAACGGCTCAGCCGTGGTCACCGTGCAACTACAAGACAACGGAGGCACAGCCAACGGCGGAGTTGATACCTCGGCCAGCCAGACCTTCTCGATCACTGTGACGGCGGTCAATGACACCCCCAGCTTCAGCAAGGGGGCGAACCAATCGGTCCTTGAAGACGCTGGTGCACAGAGCGCGTCTGCATGGGCGACGGCAATGCTAGCCGGGCCCAGTGACGAGTCAACCCAGACTCTGAACTTTATCGTCAGTAATGACAACAGCAGCCTGTTCAGCGTCCAGCCAGCGCTCGATGCAACGGGCAAGATGGCCTATACCCCGGCGGCGAACGCCAACGGTACGGCAATCGTCACTGTTCAAATCCATGACAATGGCGGCACAGCCAATGGCGGCACCGACACGTCAGCCAGCCAGACCTTTGTGATTACGGTCACGGCGGTGGATGACATCCCCAGCTTCACGAAAGGGACCAATCAATCCGTAAACGAAGATGCCGGGACGCAGAGTGTCAGCGGTTGGGCGACGGCCATTTCCACGGGGCCCAGCAACGAAAGCACACAGACCGTTAGTTTCAATGTCAGCAACAACAATAATGCATTGTTTAGCAGCCAGCCCGCCATCGGTAGCAATGGTACGTTGACCTACACCCCTGCCGCCAACGCCAATGGCTCGGCCGTGGTGACCGTCTCAATCAGCGACAATGGCGGTACGGGCAACGGTGGCGTCGACACCTCGGCGACCCAGACCTTCTCGATCACCGTGAACGCCGTCAACGATGCGCCGGTGTATTCCATGTCGGCCAGTGAAGTTGCCGATGAGGACACGGCAGTCTCGCTCAGCGGAATCTCGCTCAGTGATGTCGATGCCGGTAGCTCAACGGTGAGCGGTACGCTGAGTGTGGCACATGGAATTTTGACCTTGGCCAGCACGGTATCGAGTGGGCTAACCAGCAGCATGATCGGTAACAATGGCAGCGCCTTGGTCACCTTCACGAGCACGCTGTCGCAACTCAACACCACGTTGGCGGCCGCCAACGGCCTACGCTATCTCGCCGCCAGCAACTACAACGGCACGGAGAAACTCACGCTCACCGCCAACGATCTGGGCAACTCGGGGAGCGGCGGCGCTCAAATCACCAGTTCAACACTCGCGGTCACGGTGAACGCGATCAATGACGCCCCCAGTGTCACCGTGCCGGGTGCGAGCATCATGAACCCCAGCACGAGTACGGCCATCACGGGAATCTCTCTCACCGACATGGACGCGGGCTCGAACAACGTTCAGATTACCCTGACAGCCTTACACGGTAGTCTGACCCTGCTATCCACAGTCAGCGGTGGCATTACGTCGGGACAAATGAGCTCCAATGGTTCGGCCACCGTAATCATCACGGCCCCCCTGTCAGCCATCAACACCACACTAGCCAACAGCAACGGCCTCAAATATCTCGGCTCGTCGAGTTATTCCGGCAGTGACACATTAACGTTATCCATCAACGACCTGGGCAATACCGACTATCGCGGCACCAGCGCCGCGCTCACCAGTTCCGGCACCGTCGGCATCACGCTGCTGGCGTCCGGGTTTTCGCTCAGCGGCACCACACTCTCCATCACCGGCGGCACAGGTGCCGATGCGTTGACCACATCGTTTCCAACCTCCAACTCGATTACAACCACGTTGAATGGCACTTCTTTTACGTTTGGTTTGTCTCAGGTTTCCACGGTTTCAATTGATCTGGGCAGCGGTACCGACTCAGCGACCATCAATGGATTGGCGGGCGTCAACGACACGGCCAACTTGTACCCCTATTCGAGACAGTCGAGTTCATTCACTTCGAGTTCCTATACCATCACGCTTGCCAACAGTGAAAACATCACCTTCAACGGGCAAGATGGATTGATTGGTGACACGGCATACTTCTATGACTCGACCGGAAACGATACCTTCATCAGCACACCGACGAGCAGTTCGGCCATCCTGCAAATCGGCTCCACAGGGTTTTATCTCCGGGCCAATTATTTGGGAACCATGTACGCAACCGGTGGTTCTGGATCCAGCAGTGATACAGCCAAATTATTCGACTCCGCAGGTAACGACACGCTCTATTTGTCAGCAGCCACCGCTGCCATGTCTTATCTGACGGATGGATCGACTTACCGTCATAATATACAAGGATTTGCCAACATCACCGGTTATCGCACAACCGGAGGTACCGACATCGCAACCTTTACCGGTGCTCCTTTACTAGCCGATCATTTTGATGCTTTCCCCAGCGCCACGACCAGCAGTAGCTACAGCCGCATGTGGGGCACCGGTTACGACAACCGCGCGTACGGCTTTACGAAATTTACCGCCACCGGCGACTCAACCGACGACGTCGCCAACTTCTACGCCGCCGCCAGTGTCACCGACACATTTAGTGGCACCCCGAACAGCGCGTATTCTACGGCGACTGCGTTTTTGACCAGTAACTATTACTCGTTTACAGGTAGTCACTTCAAAACGGTTTATACCTGGGGAAATTCTTCCGACAGTGACATCATGAATTTCTATGGCACAGCGGGAGTGAATGACACCTTCAGCGGCGTACCAGGATCCTCCAGTTCGATGACCACACCTGGAGGTTGTTTGGTGAATAGCCTTAACTTCGTCACCATCCACGTCTGGTCGAATGCGGAATCCGGTGATTCCGCCACCGTCTGGGATGCCTCTGCATCGAACGACACGTTTCAGGGCTTGGCTGGCGACAACTTCAGTTCCATGGTTTATTATGGAAACTACGTCATCCAAATGCTCAACTTCTACTCCGTGACGGCCATCAGCACATTTGGTGGTCTTGATGTGGCGTTTCTCACGGGAAGTAGCGGTGTCGAAAGTCTCGTCCTATCTGGCTCTAGTGCCACGATGACATTCTCCGGTGGTCGGACGATCTCGACCTACGGCTTTGCCACCTTATGGGCCAATCCCGGTACTGGCAGCGACACGACTCGTTCCGGAACCTACGCCGGAACCTACTATGGCGCCGGGGTCTGGGCGTAACTTCATCCAGCCAGTTACAATGGTCTAAATCTTATGTCGCTAACCACTTGCGAGACGCAGGCAAAACCCTCTGGGGTAACTAGGGTTTTCCAGAATTGATCGCTGACTCCTTCGAGACGATTTCCCTCCTTATTCATGTTGCATTGCATGTTTGTCGCAACTCATGATGCAATACCTAAATTCTATGTAGGAACGCATGCTTGACACTTTGTGGTGGAAGTATTAATAATGAATGATGCCCAAGTCGATCTATTGGGCAGATTCGGAGGGCATTTCGCTCGCCGCAATCTCTTGCTTTCGCTTGGGGATGAGCCATCCGTCTTTGTCGTTTTTTATAGGGGTAGCAGCATGTTGTCGTTAATTCGACGTTGGTTGTGCCAATCGAACAGAATGGAAATGATTCGCCTCGGACGAAAATAATCGCCCCTGCATCGTCATCGCCGACTGTTTCTGGAACCGCTCGAAGAACGCCGTGTACTATCCGCCACAACGATCTCGGTTTCTGGCAACACGGCCACCATCTCGTCGTCAGATCCCGACACGATATTTGGTATCACGATCGATTCGCTCGGGACACCCATAATTGGTGGCATCAATCCAGCAGACCTCGGCAACGCCACGGCCCTGGTGTTCGACATGGCCGGGGCCAACGACCGATTAGTGATAGATTGTGCCAACGGTCTTGTTGAACAGGCCAGTATGTTCAACGATCGGGCTGTTTATGAGAATTCGACCTATTCGATCACAGCCCTACATCCGACGTTTGTTGATTTCCTAGGGCAAGACGAAGATAATCTTCTAACCTACAGCAACAATCTGTCGACAGATCCCGTTACCGACGATCGCGCTCTCCTCGTACATCGGATCCCCAGCCAAGTGACCTACGTCGCACATGACGCTGGTCAAGAAGTCCGATTCACGGCACTTCGTTTTGGTTCCAGTTACTCATTCTCGCAACAGAGTGAGAACGACCGTATCATGATGCACGATGAAATTTTTGGATCCTCCACGTTCTATGGTACTCCCGGATTGGGGTTCATGCATGCCGGCAATACCTTCTATCAAGCCATCAACTTCAAGAACACCATCGTGTTTTGTATCAGTATGAATACGACGGTTAATCTGATCGGCACCGGAATGGGAAATACATTTACGGCAGAGCCGCTGAATAGCGAATTAGAAAGCAACGGGATGAAAATATCCGCGATATCCGCATTCAAAGTCAACGTGCTTGCCGGCTCGGATCATGACAAAGCCGTGTTTTACGACACCCCAGCCCCCGATCAGTTCTATGCCTTTCCCACCATGGCTTGGATGAACAGCGGTAACGGCGCTGTGCGTACGGTAACCAACTACAGCGAGGTATATGCCTTCGGCGGCACGGGGCAGGGACACGATACCGCTCAATTACTCATGCGTTTACCGGGCAGTGCACCGTCCGGAACCGTGGATCGCTTTGCCGGCATCACCGGTTACGGGTTGATGACCGACGATCATACGTATTTCGCCCAGGCGACCAATTTCCATAGCGTGTTGGCAAGTTCACTCGGCAATACCGATGATGCAGCTGCTTTTTACGCCACCAGCGGCAACAACACGCTGCAGAATATCCCGGACATCAATTATTTTGCGATGTCTGGCCTAAGCTATCTCAACCAAGCACAAGGTTTTGGTAATCTCAGTGCCTACGCCTTCGGCAATGGCACGGACGTAGCCAACCTGACAGGCGGTAATATCCGGGTTAATGGAGACTTCGCACAGCTCATCCCGACAGGCGGTGGGAGCAACCCGTTCGGCACCATCACCGTGTTCGGATTCGACCAAGTCACCGCCATCAAAAAATCGGTCGAAGATCGGCTCTACCGCGACGGCCCGATCAAATACGTATTGACCCTTAACGGTAACTGGTAAACGTCTGGCGTGCTTGGACGTGACTACCTGACCACTATCGACTGTCCAAACCTATGACCAACGATGCTTGGAGGCATTGAATAGGTTCCGTTGCGCATCCGATTATGCTGGACAAAAGACATTATCCGGCGCTATGAGTGAAGCGCCGAAAGAATCACCGGGTGGAGGATTCCGGCAGTTGCCCCGTGTGCCATGCGGTTGATTGGCAATTGGTGGCTCATATATCGACCACCGATATCTTGCCCGCCCTAAATTTGTCACCGATCGGTGGCACCTACATTGAGGCCTTCTTAGCTGCTCTACGGAAGCCTCACGGGAGCCCTGCACCAACGCTCGGACAATTTCAAGAACACCATTTCTCTCGACCAATTCGCCGTCGAGAAACTGGTGCCGGACACGCGGTTTGCTTCCCTCGCACTTTCGTCCACATCGAGTCGCGGTCTGTCGTTCACGCGCGGCGGTGTGCCGATTCCGCCGGAGGAACGCCCCTCGCGCGTTTTCAAGAGCATGTTTGTCGATGGCACGCCCGCCGAGGGCGGTGCTCAGATGCAGCGTCTCAAGGAAGAGCAGAGCATCATGGACACTGTGAACGAGGAGGCAAAGGACTTCCAGCGCGGCCTAGGAAAGTCCGATCGCGACAAGCTCGAAGAGTATTTCACCTCGGTCCGCGAGGTCGAACTGCGCATGCTCAATGCGCAAGACTGGGCCCGCCGCCCGAAGCCCAAGGTGGCGGCGAAACCGCCTGTGGACGTCGCGAGCGCCGTGGAAGTCCCAGCGCGCGTGCGGCTAATGATCGACCTGATGCAGATCGCGCTCCAGACCGATTCGACGCGGTTCATCACCTTCGCCCTCAACGGCCTCAACGCCGTCCCCGTTATTCCCGGCGTCGTCAGCGACTGGCACAACCTCTCGCATCACGGCCAAGATCCGGCCAAGCTTGCCGAGCTAAAGGTATTGGAACTCCAGCAGATGAAGCTCTTTGGCGAACTGCTGACGAAGCTGAAAAGCACGCGCGAGGTAGGGGGCACTTTGCTCGATCGCACGATCGTGATGTTCGGCAGCAACCTCGGCAATGCGAGCAGCCACGACAATAAGAACATGCCGATCCTCGTCGCGGGCGGAGGTTTCAAGCACGGCCGGCACCTCGCCTTCGACCCGCAGAAAACCCGCCGCTATGCAATCTGTACGTGCAATTCCTTCAACGCCTGGGGGCCGACGTAAATGCGTTCGGATCGAGCAACGGGACAATCCCAGGTTTTGAGTTGGCGTAATCGTGAAACGACTTCCTCGTGAGGCTTAATCTGAACGCAATTCACGTGAGTGTGTTCTGGCGAGCAGAATCCTGCCTCTGATACTCCTCGCCAATCAAATCCTATTTCGTCTGAAATCCAGGCGCATCGGGGCGACACGCCGAGGTAGAGGGTGACCGAAGCGAGTTGCCATCAACCTTACAGCGACGCAAGCAATTCCTAATGCATCGTGCGAGGCGTCAAACTCAATGCGTCCATAACCGAAACAAGCGCGGTAAAACACATCTTGCGTGAACAAGTCGTGCCGCAAGTTGCGACGTCGCCAAGTGCGATTACTTAACGTCGGCCACATTTTGAGATTTGATCGACCGTGTACGCGTGTCGTTCCGCTGTCGATTATTCGTTCGATGTCACCTTCTGCAGATCGGCAAGTTGCCCAGGGCGATCAGTGTGGCTACGAAGAGAATCACTGCGATGACAAATACCACGATTCGCAGCCGTCGCGACTGGAACGTCCCGCCGATACCGCCGAAGAACAACACTGAAGCGAACAGTACGGTTAGCAAGACGTAAGTATCGGACGCTTCGTTAGCCTGTCGGGCAGCGGAGTATTGCTCTGCGGACAACGTCTCATGCTGTTGCGCATCAATCAACTCTTGTTGTACGTATTCGGTCATGATGAATGGCCCGCGCGGAGCCGCAGGGTTGTTCAACGGGTCCGTTGCGAGCCATGCGTCCATGGCCTTCTTCAGCTCCGGTCGGAATCGCCCCTGGAGGAATTCTTGCTGCTTCTTGTCCCCGCGAATGACGGCTTCCATAAAGGACAGCGCTACGGCGGCGTCGAATGAACGGAATTCTAGCGCCGTGATGTTGAGTTCCGCGGCCCGTCTGCTTTCGGAGTTGGCCGCGTGCAGTCGAAACGTCTGCACACCGCTCCAGAGTGTCGATTGATAGGCGCACCAGGCTGAGGCCGTTGTCGCCAGCGACAACATGACCGCACAGGCGATTTCCACCCAGCGCTTGCGTTGATCTTTTTCGACCGCATCCAGAATGTGCTGCAACATCGTTGCAGCCTCTGGCGACGTCAGTGACTCGGACACAGGTTCCTTCTCCGTGTTCATGCTAGAAATCTCCCGAATGCCGAGCGCCTCGATCGAGCCATTGTCAGCCAAGACCCGAAGGCACACTCACTACTCTTCTTCGACGAATACTTCCAGGCGTCCTGATCGCGCGGCCTTCATGAGCACTTCATGGTCGCGTTCACTCTGGTCGGCATACGCAATCGAGAAATTGGCGATAGCCTTGTCGAATTTGTCGCTTTTGCCAAGATAGCCGCTGATTTGGGTCGGTTCACCGGATCGGGCATGCGCGTGAGCCAGCGTCCAGCCACATAATTGGGCATACTCAATCATGAAGCTCGGTGTAAAAACTTCGACCATCGGTTTGATCTTCATGTCTTTGAGCTGACGAATGTAGAAATGTCGGTTTTGTTCCCCTTCGGTCCAGCCCAGAAAGAGATCGCTGGCCGATTGCATCATGCGATATCCATGTACGATCCGCTGACCGTTGTTGGGGTGCAGGCTCTTGCCGGCAAAAGCTTCGAGGACCGAGGGGCGGGCCTGCTTGAACTGAAGAAAGAGCGGGTCGTGATCGCTCGCCATGAGAAGCAGAATGCCACAAAATGTTCCGACGCTGCCGACGCCGACCACTTTGATGGCGACGTCCTTGAGCTTGAAGCGATCTAAAAGCAGACGCCGGTCTTCCTGCATGGTTTCTCGATAGCGGGCAAAGGCCCTTTGGACATTGGCGAGATGCTCCTCATGAGCCTTGTCACGCAGATGAAAGATCAGCGGCGGATTTTCTTTGATCGTCGGGGCAAAGCCGGCTGTCGTCACGAGTTCCGGAAAATCATGTTCCAAGACGCTTCGTTCGCGAGCTTTCGATAGACGTTTCTCCATCCGCTTAATGGCATCTTCATCTCGAGTCGACTTAAGCACTTCCTCAGCGTCGATACTCTCGTACCAGACGTCCATGACGTGCATCTCGCTATATTCCGCCATGTGCTCCCGATAGGATCGAACACAGGAAAGAACTGCATCCCGAGCACTGTCCTCGCTAAAGCCGTTGTCTCGGCAGGCCAACACAAAGCTCGCAGCCAGGCGTTTGATGTCCCACTCCCAGGGCGCCGGGAAGGTCTCGTCCAAGTCGTTGATATCGAAGATGACTCGTCTTTCCGGGGTCGCGTACGCGCCAAAGTTAAGCAGATGACAGTCACCGCAAGCCTGCACTCGCAACCCGCTTGTCGGTGTGCCGGCGAGGTCCGCGGCCATGTTGAGGACCGCTCCTCGATAGAAGGTAAACGGTGACCGCAGCATCCGTCCGTGCCGGATCGGGACGAGTTCAGGCATGCGTCCCTTGTTCGATTCCTCCATCAGTACGATCGGGTCTAATCGATTGTCCGGCGTTTGCCAAAGTGCATGGTCCTGGCGTGGGCACTTGTCGCGCAAGCTCTTCCCCATTGCATAGAGTTCAGCTCGAGTCGGGTGCGATTGCAAAGAGGGACTAGTCTCGATGGGAGCCTGTTTCATGGATGATTCCTTGGCCTTTGACACGGGGATGCCCTCCTCTTTGAGCGCAAGTTCTCTAGTCTCCTAGTGTAGTTGGCAAATTTTCTACCGCCATCGCTGATAGCTGGCCACGGTGGATCACACGATTGAATGCGGGGCGGACTTGAGTGTTGTCCGTCGTCTGCGTCGCGCGGGTTTCGATTGCAAGGGGGACGTGAACGAACGTCGAAATGTTTGGCTGGTGACCCGCTTGGTGAGACCTGCCTGTCGAACGCACACATGTAGTGCTGGAACAAAACGATGACGCGGGGCGATCCCCGCTCTAAGCCCGCTTCGGTTTAACACTGCGGTAGAAGGTGACCGACGCGGTGAGACAACGAGCAAATGTCCAGATACGTTTGCCCGGTGTTTCCAATTCAGCCTCCTTCGGACTGTGCTCCGGTAGGACTGAACACGCTTCGGCCGGCTTCGCATGGTCCGGTTCGATCGCTCGAAACGAAACCGCGTCGGCTCCGGTGCTTCCGTTATCGGCCTGCGGTCGGGGGAATGAAGTCTTTAATCACGCGAACAAACGGCTTCGCTTGTTCGCGATCCTTCGAGTCCCAACCGATAATGAAATCAACCGATCCATCTTTGTTCTTGATATCCGGCATGAAGCAGCGAACGCAGTTCTCAAGATCTTGCCAGTCGTCGTTGCCCGCACATCTGATTCCCAGGTAAGGCTCGACGCTTAAGCGACCGTCCTTGCCGACCACGATGCGATTGAACTGCAGCGTTGCGCCTTCTTTGTCTGCCGGGGCAGTGACGAAGAATTGTCCGCCGTCGGGCGAGGTGATGATCTGCTCGCCCGGTCGTCGAAAGCCGATCGTCGCAACAGCGTCTCCAGCAGGAGTCTGCAAGCGAACACCGTCGATGAATTGCTTGGCGGCGATGGAGTACGAATGGAGCGCTCCGTCGTTTGTCAGGATCAACAGAAATCGCTTGCAAGGGGAGAGTCCCAGAGAACTCCCTACACTCGAGCCGTTCGCAGAGGGAGGTAACGAAAAACCGAAAAGATCGCGTAGCCCTTCGTGTTCAGAGACTTCGTAGCAGAATATCTTCTCGTCTAAGTTGCTCGGCAGTAGCGATTGGTCCTTAGCTCCGAGTTCTTCCACATAAACCCGATTCGGCTGACCAGTGCCGTAGATTTCCTGCCGACGACTGCCGTCGTGTGCGTTCCAAACCAGCCGGCTTTGCAAAGTCGCCAGAGCGCCGCAGCAGCGGTTCATATAGGCGGCCGTTTGACTCGAAGCCGAGCCCGACGTCGCGTCCGCACCCAAGAGTTTCGGATCGAAGATTTCCAATCCTGTCGAAAACGGTGTGCCACCGCGGCCTGAACGTCCAGTGCCGGAATCTAGTAACCGGCCGTCGAACACAGAGAAGATTCGATCGTACTGCTTCAATCCTGCGCGGGCATGTCGATCGACCGGTGAGGCCGCCAACCTCAAATGGAACATTTCAGACTTCATCGCATCGAGGACCTTATTCCCTACGGAATACTTGATCCTTGTCATGCCCGTATAGCCGGTGACATAAAGCCATTGCTCGTCACCTTGCTTGACCCAAGCAGAGTCGTAGGGGCCCACACCCACGGCGAGCGCCGCCTTGCTCGGCAACGACGTTTTGATCACGGCCCGTTTGTCTTCTAGTCTCGAGAAGTCGAAGGTAGCTAAAGGATAAATCGCATAGTCGCTCACCCCAACCGCCTTATCCGCCACTCCGGGAACTGGCGTCACGAGAAAGACAGGCCCCAGGCTCGGTCCACCTTTTAATGCATCGGCCAACGGACCTTGCGCATCCGGATTGGCTTTGAGCTTTTCGACGATTTCGTACTTCACCGTCACGGTCCCTTGGGGAGCGTCGGCGTAAGTCCAATACTTGTCTTCCGACGAGGGCCGATGAAGCATCGAGGCATTCCACCCGTCGCTCATCAAAAGTTGTCGAATGGAAGCGCGAGGAATCTCCAGTCCATCGGTTCCCGCAGGCCCGACCAAGCGACGACCGTAGCCAGTACCGACGATGTGCAACATGGACTTGCTGACCCCGTTAAGCTTTGCCTCTTGCGTGGGGGCAAAGTTGGTGCGGCCATCCTTCGAGACGGTATCGGTGAGCGAATTGACTTCACCAAACGCTTTGTTGTTTCCTTGCTCGTCGAGATCAAGCCGCCATGGACCGCCGGCAGATTGTTTTCCCGCCGGTAGGATTAAGAGGCCGGTTTCGGTGATCATGGGCTTGCCTAGTTTCCGTTCGTCCGCCGCAGCGCCGATCGTCGGGCCGGTCTTGTAGAGCGTAGGCGTGGCAGTCTCCCAGGACCCGACATGCAGGCGAACGTCGGCGGAAAACGCCTTTTCATCGCGCCACTCTTGCGGGATGGAAAAGACCCCGCCGATCCGTCGTTGCGGCACATCGACGCCCGGATTGGGTCCCGTTTTGAAGTCGAGGATGTCGACGAGAAACACGCGACCGTGCGCGCAGACCATCGTCCAGTTTCCGCTCAACCAACCCGGCGAGCCCTTCATCGTGGCACCGCCGGGGCATAACTTCTGCAATTCGAACGGCGGCGATATTTCGAACCTCTTCGTATTGGGGTCGAACCGGACCACGCGATACTCGGCGATAAAATAGATGCGGCCTTCATCATCAACGGCGGAAAGCGTCTGACCAAGATCGTCGTCTCCCTCGCCGAGGATGTTGCGTTGCACACCTCTCCAATCCTTCTCCTTCACCTCGCTCGTGACATGCACCTGAACGTCGTTGCCGATGTTCACGGTCTCGTCGCCTTGACCTTTTCCCCAGGATTCTTGAATCGGGACCTCTACCAGGAACTTCTGCCATCGGGTCAGTTTCGCACCCTCATAGATCGCCTTCTTGTAACTGATATACAAGCTGGCCTTCGTCGGATCCTTCGGCGCGGCGGTCTGCCGGCTCAAAACCCAACCGCCGCGAAGCGGAGCGTCGCCCTCCGTGATCACGGGAAACGTGATGTCCTGCTTCGAGATCGAGCGCCTCGGCGAATCGATTTGAATTGTTCGCAGTTGCTTCAGATCGGGAAGTGGAATCTTCGGCACACTCATCTTTGAACTCGCCGCCGCGGCACTCATCGCGGTCCCCGGTTCGACAAAGGCGAAGGAACTGTTTGCGGTGACTGGAATGCGGCTTTCGACCGGAGCCTCCAAAATAGGCGAAGTCGTTATTGTTGCGATCGTCTTTCCGACAGCGTTCTTCACCGTAACGCTGACTCCCGCACAGTGGCCGAACTTCGCGAGATCGATCACAAGCGTGCCGTTGACGGCCGCGTCCGAAAGATCGATCAGAAGTTCCTTCTCTCTTCCCTCTCCGCGCAGCTTCAATTCTGCGCTCAACCCGGGATTCGCCTCGCGAAGCAGGTCGAATCGATCAAGCCGAACGATGATTTCATGGCCTGTGCGAAACACCTCGATTGGTTCTGCTGCAAGTGTGGGTGCACAAATAGTGAGCGCGAAGAGAACCAAAGCGGCAGTATGAACGGTGAGGCTTTTCACGATGATACCCAGTGGTTGACGTTGTGTTTTCATGGCGGACTAGATCGACAAGCAACCGTGGAAAGTAATCCGACATTTCACATTTGGATTGCGCCAGGAGCCGATTCAGGCTCGCCAAGTCCTTCAACTTAACATGCAGGGCCCCCGCCGTCTCTGGCAGGTGCGAAATTCACTCCGTGTTCCAACTGCCGTCCCACTCGTGCCGTGGTGCACTCCGTGACTGGTCGCCAACCGCGAAGTTTTCCACAGGCAAACACAGTGGCCGCGCAGGCTATCTTCGTCGCGAACCTCATTTTCCACCCCTTGAACCACTCAGTCGCCACACCCCATCCAGGATTACGGGCGATGGAATCGCCAGCCGCACAATGCTGTCCAGGATCACTCACTTCCTTCTAATGGAGACATCGCCGTGGAAAATACGGTGATCAACGGTTTAAACAAGAGGCATTGTCTCTTGATCTCAATCCATTTGTCGGCTCACCATCACTCGACTGTTAATTCGGAACACTGCCCTGCATCGCATGATCTAGCCTGCTTCGGTTTAACACACCGAAGTCATCATCCCATCCGCGATTATTTCAGATCCGCGCATAAAATCGGCCACCGAGGTGGGGCAGAACCCGGGTGGCCTGTCGTTGACGGTGGGGCAGGAACCGACAACGCATACGATTCATATTAAGTGCTTCTCTTTCGACCGCAAGCATTCTGTTGGCGGTCATCCACCCCTTATTCACGGAGATCCTATGTCCCCATTGACCCCACTTTTGGATGATTCATCCGCTGCCCGACGCTTGCGGACCACGATGGCCGCCGTGCGGCTGTCGTTTACCTGGTTCGGTGTTCGCCGCAGTCTGTCCCAAGAGCAAAAATCCGCAGCGGCCGAGTCCTTCGGTGCGGAACGCAATTACCTCAGTGCCGCCAAGAAGCTGCTCGACACCCAGCACCCGGCGTTCAAAGCGGTGACTGCGGTCCGTGGTCGAGCCCTCAATCTCTGGAAGGGCTTGTCCTTGCCCTACCCCGAGCCTGGTACGGGCTCTGGGCCAACTCACGATCACGCGGGCCAGTCAGGTCGAGCCTAATTCCCAGGGGCAATGGTTCGCTGATCTTTCTCCCTCTACCGGTCCCGTCTTAGGGCCGTTTCTTCGCCGTAGTGACGCCTTGGTCGCTGAAGTGGCTTCGCTGACGGTGAATCGCCTGACCCCGGCCGCATAGGGCCGGTCAGGTGCTTTTGTTGCGGTTGTCCGTGTCGGGCTGGCTGGCGAATGGGTTACGATGCAACTGGCTCAATGGAAGATTTCCCTAAAAGTGGAAACCCAAGGACGGTTTCCCCGTGTTGATGATTGCTTTCCCAGCAGCGAGCCGTCCGCACGATAACAGACTTAACCCGGGCGATGCGGCGTTGCTCTCGCAGGCGCTGCCCAGCCTGCCGGCCGACGACACGTTTAACGGCCGCGTCACCCTTGACCTCAATGGTCGAGTTGTCCTGCAAGCCCAAGGGGCCACGGCCAGCCGTACCAGCGAGCTCATCCTCAGTAACTCGAAACTGCAAGGATCACCGGTGCGACTCAGCTCGAACCGGCAGTATCTCGCTCGGGCCATGCAACTCGGCTTTCGAGAACTGCAGATCAGCAGCTCCAAAGCACCCATTGTCTGCCGTGACCGTCAGCGGCGTTACTGCTGGGCGTTGCTGCCCATTGATAGCTTATTGCCGGCCACGGAAGACCCGATTGTCGTCAACTCCCCGAGCGAGCCAGAGTCTCGCGTTACATAAGCCAAGCCAGTTGCAGAGCCACTACGCCGGCCGACACTGGCGGCCACACCGGCCGTCGAGCCCGCGGAACCGACACCCATCCAACAAGCCACGGCTTTGCGGGCGGCCAGCACGGCCGCGGGGCTTCGTAGAGGTGCGGTGGGGCCAGTTCTTCGCTGACGGCCCAGCGAACAAAACGCTTGATGCGTTCGCAACGGTG
>CAYLYE010000127.1:0-18028 GCA_964387325.1 uncultured Planctomycetaceae bacterium | reverse complement strand
ACGTCCACGATTGGCGGTGGTCGACCCGCGACTCACGCTCAGTTGTCCGCGCAAGGTCACGGCCGATAGCGGCATCGACGCACTCGTGCATGCCATCGAGGCGTACACGGCCGTCGACAACGCCGAGTTCCCATTACCCCAGGGCGAGAAGAGCACGTATCAGGGGCGCCACCCGCTCGGCGACTGCCTGGCCGAGAAAGCGATTCGTCTGGTGGGCGAGCATCTGGTGCGAGCCGTCGAGCATGGCGACGACCTTGCCGCGCGCGAAGGGATGGCGCTCGCCGCGACACTGGCTGGCATGGCCTTCTCGAACGTCGGCGTCGCGCTGGTCCACGCGATGGAGTATCCCGTCGGCGGAGCGGTACACGTGTCGCATGGCGCTGGCAACGGCCTGCTGTTGCCCTTCGTCATGCGGTACAACTTCGGCGTGCGACAAGCCGAGATGGCTCGCATCGCCGCGTGGCTCGGCGCTGACACGCGGGGTCTGTCGCTTGCCGAGGCCGCCCAAGCCGCGATCAATACGGTCGAGCAACTCAAAACGCGCATCGGCATCCCCAGTCGATTGCGCGATATTGGCGTCCGCGAAGATCATCTGAGCCTGTTCGCCGAGAAGGCGGTGGGCATCAAGCGGATTTTGCGTGTGAATCCGCGCTATCCGACGCAAGCCGACATCGAACAAATCTACCGCGAGGCGCTGTAGCGGCACCGCTTCGGCTGGATTGATGAGTCAGCAAATCGCCGCTGGGCCAAAAGTTTGCCGGCACTACCGGGCGGCGCCGGAGACCGTCTCGCGCTGCGCGATGTGACTGCGCAATGGCCGCGGTTCGTCGGGTAGCAGCGTATGATCGCGCTGTGTACTCGATGCGTTCTCGTTCACCGCGGGTTCGTCGACCACTTCGGGCAAGTGCCAGGTCATGAGCCTGAGCAACCCCGGCAGCATGACCAGCGAAGTAAACATGCAACAGCTGATGCCAATCGTGAGCACGCGACCCAAACTCTGAATGCCTTGATGATCGGCAATCATCAGCGCGCCGAAGCCGACGATCGTCGTCAAGCCGTCGACCACCACGGCCACGCACGTCGACGGAGTCATGCGGAAGCGCCCTTTCTGTTCGCGCCAGTCATGAACAATATGGACTCCGTAGTCGATGCCGATACCTAAGATCAGCGGCAAGGCGATCATGTTGGCCGGGTTGAGCGGGATGCCGATGAGTCCCAGCAGGCCAAACATCTGAAACACGCCCAGTGCCAGCGGCGCGGTGGCGAGCATGCTCTCGTACAGGTTGCGGAAATCGAGGTACAGCAGTCCCAAGATCACGATCAGCGAGTACATCGCCGCTTGCTCATAACTCGTTTTCATGTCGAGCGAGGCTTCGTAGGCTTGCAACGGGTTGCCGGTCGCCCGAGGGTCGACGCTCCGCACGTCGCTCACGAAACGCGACAGGGCAGCCATGTCCCAAATGTTTCCGCGACCAAATATCTTCAGCAAAAAACGATCGTGTTGACTCACGAATCGCGACACGAGACTGCTGGGCAGGTCGCTGAGCCTCGGCGGCTCGGGGTTCGACATCGACTTGAGTACGTACAGTCGGCTCAATAAGTCGCCGGCCATTTGTTGCTGGAAAATCGAGACGAGCTCTTCGCACTCGCGGACGTTGTGGCGACGCAGTGTGTCGCGGGCCTGCTCGAACTGCCGCTCGCAACGGGTCAGATGATGGGCCTGGGCCACCTGCTGGGCATGTGCCAGCGCGCGGCCGATCTCGTCCGCCGTACCGCTCGGTAATTGGGGCGGTCGCTCGGGCAGTCCTTGTAGTTGCCGTTGAATGCGTCCGATGATTGGCTGCTTGAGCTCGATATCGGTCGGCAGCAGCGAGACGATTTCCTCGACCCGCTCGACGCTGTCGTGCTTGAGTAGCGCCTCTTTGCGGGCGAGCAACTCCTCGCGGCTGTCGGCCATCGAGACGGCGTACCAGACGCTCTGATTGCTCTCTTCGAGCAGGCGGCGTTCAAGTTCGACGCTCTCGAGTCCCTGCGCTTGCAGGTTGAGCAGGTTGTGATCGTACCACAGGCTGCCGATACCGAGTCCAACGACCGCGGTGAACAAGCCGGTCGAGAAGAGCAGTCGGCGCGGATTTTTCAGCAGGGGCTCGATCCAGGTATGAACATCGAGCGGCTTGGGCATTTCGACCCCCCAGCCACTGCGATCGATCAGCGAGATACAAGCCGGGAGCACGAGCAACTCAGCCGCGCAGCAGATGAGGATGCCCCCTCCGGCGATGATCCCCAGCTCGGCGACCCCGGTGAAGTGTGTGAACCCGGCCGCGAAAAATGCCACCGAGGTCGTGAGCGCGCCGGTCAAAATCGCGGGGCCAACACTGTGCGTCGTCCGCAGCAACGCCTCGGGGGTGCTCCGGTAGCGCTCGCGCATTTGCAAGTATCGGGCCACATAATGCACGCCGTAGTCGATGCCGATGCCGATGAGCGTGACGGTGAATGACACGCTCAGGATGTTAAGGTGGCCGACGCTGAGTGTGACGTAACCAAAGCTCCAGGCCATGCCCATGAGCAGCACCACATTGGCGAGCACCGCGTGGCGCAAGCCACCGAAACCGGCAATGAACAGCAGCGCGACACCGAAGAACGAGATAATACTGGCCCAGGTCATCGACTCCTGGCTGCTGCGCATCTCGTCGTTTTCTAGAATCGGGAGCCCCGTGAGACCGACCTTGGTGGTGGGATGCTTGGCGCGAATTTGCGCCACCAACTGACGCAGGGTGTCGACCGCCTCGGTGCCGCGCGTAAAGCCGTCCTCGTCGCGATTCACGAGCCGCAACAGCACAAAGCCCATGCGGCCTTCATTGGTCAGCAGATATTCGCTGCTCAGTTCGCTCAGTGTGGCGAACGAGGCGGGCATGCCGGGCCAGGGCGAATGATAGCCACGCCGCTGATTGAGCGTCGCGCTCAAGCTGTCGCTCAGACGCTCAAGTTGAGGCAACAGATTGGGGAGCTGCGCCGGAGCGGCGACCGCGGCTTGCTCGATTCGCAGGCACATGCCGCCGAGCAGGTTTTGTAATTTGAGCTGGGCCCACTGCCCCTCGATGATCGGGCTCAACTGGCCGATGAACTGCTCGACCCCCGTCAGGTCGGCCTCGGGTAGGTAGTGCAATCCCTTGCCGCGAATCTTTTGCAAGTCGACGCCGTGGAGCACGGCCGAGAACAGACGGTCTTCGCGCTCGAGTGCTTGCGATATCTCTTCGAGCACCGGCACCACCTCTTCACGGCTGGTCCCTTCGACCACGACGACTGCGTCGTCCTCGTCGCCAAACTCATTGATGTACTCGACCCACAGGCGGTTATGGTCGTTGTTCGGGTTAATGAGATCGGCGCGACTTGTTTTGTAGCCGAGCTTGGTGATGCTCAGCCAAGTCGAGGCGGCCGTAAGCGCAACCGCTAAGCAGATCGTCAGGACCGGGTAACGTAGCGCGATCCGCGTCCCAAAGATCAACGGGGCAGACAGTACGTTGGGTTTGTCTGCCGCGGAGTCGTCCGCCATGGCGAGCCTTTCGCGAGCGCAACATTGTCGGCCGGGCGACTTCCGTGTCGCGCGACGCCATCCGATCGATCCCCGTGCAGAGAGCTAGCACCGTGAGCCGATTCGGCGGGGCGGCATTGTAGTGGCGACCACCAAGCGGGACAAGGGATGAATGATGCGTGATGAATGCCGAATAGGCCGGACGCTAACTCGGTGGTGCTAGCCGTGTGCAACGACCTGGCCTGCTAGCAAATGAATTAGCGCGGCGCGTCGCTTTTCAGCGCGCGCTGTTTTACACTAGGGGGCAGATGCTAGCGACTTGCGAACGCTGCTGGATACATCGCAATCAACCCATCCTCACTCTGACGGCGGAGATATTCTTATGCGTTTGGCTCTTGGACTCGTCACGGTGCTCGTGCTGATGTGCGCGACGACTGCCCAGGCAGAAAAGAAAATCAGCTTCAAGAAGACAACCCTCGACAAGGTGTTTCGGGCCGAAGGGGTTGCAGTCGGTGATTACAACAAAGACGGCAAGCTCGATATCGCGGCCAGCGACGTGTACTTCGCCGCGCCCGACTGGAAGCCGGTCACGCTGTTCGTCGACGAGAAGACGGGCAAGGCCCGTGAGTACGATCCGCTTCGTTACAGCAACTGCTTTCAGAGTTGGTCGGACGACCTCAACGGCGACGGCTGGGCCGACCTGATCGTGGTCGATTTTCCTGGCAGCTATACCTGGTGGCTCGAGAATCCCAAGGGGGGCGAGCGTCCTTGGCAGCGGCACATGCTGATGCGCGTGACGAACAACGAGAGCGTCGTGTATGCCGACATTGATGGCGACGGTAAGCGCGAGTTGATCGCCGGCACCTCGCCCGACGCGGCCCAGTCGGATGGCCCCGATCGCACGATGGTCATCGCTCGCCGCGCGACCGAGCCGCAATCGCCCTGGACATTGCAGCACATTAGCGAGAAGGCCGCCGCGAGCACGACTCGCTTCTCGCACGGGCTCGGCATCGGTGACCTGAATCGCGACGGTCGCCAAGATGTGATCGTGCCGCAAGGCTGGTGGGAGTCGCCCGCCGACAAGGCGCAGAGCCCGTGGACCTTTCGTCCGGCCAAGTTGGGTCAGCCCGCCGCGTATATGTACGCCTACGATTTCGACGGCGACGGGGACAATGATGTCATCAGTTCGGCAGCCCATCAGTTGGGCATGTGGTGGCACGAGCAAACGCCCGACGGCTTTGTACAGCACGACATCTCGAAAACGTTCTCGCAGACCCACGCCTTGTGGCTGGGCGATCTGAACGGTGATGGCTTGGCCGACTTCATCACGGGCAAGCGTTACTGGGCGCACGGTCCCAAGGGGGACGTCGATCCCGGTGCTCCGGCTGTGTTGTACTGGTTCGAGCTGACTCGCAAGAACGGCAAGCCTGAGTGGATCGAGCATGCCATCGACGACGACAGTGGCGTGGGCACGCAGTTCGAGGTGATCGACGTCAACGGCGACGGCCTGCTCGACGTGGCGATCGCGAACAAGAAGGGCGTGTTCTATTTCGAGCAGAAACGGGAATAGGAAAGGGGTGAGGATCGCGGGACGTGGGGTGAGTAAAACTGACTCGTTAGCCGCGACGCGCAGCGGAGCGCGTAATCGTTGCATATCGGCACTGCCGTGTGACGCGCTCCGAATCGCGACTAACTCTTTATGGAAACTTCAACAAGAGATACGACACATGCGACGACGCGAGGCGATCGGTGTGCTGGGGTCGACACTCCTGGCGAGTGCGGCGAAGCAAGCCTTTGCGAACTACGCAGACACGTTGCGGATCGCGACCTTCTCGGTCGATATCACTCCGCGGCTCGGACACCCACTACTAGGGAGCAATTACGGGCCGGCCAAAGAGATCGGCGATCCATTGTCGGCCCGAGGGCTTGTGCTGCTGAGCCAACAGCAGCCGATCGTGATCGTGTCGGTCGATTGGTGTGAGCTTCGCAACGATGCCTTTGAACTGTGGCGAACGGAGCTGGCCCGCGCGGTCAGTACCTCGCCCGAGCGTGTGTTGGTGAGCTGTGTGCATCAGCACGATGCACCGTACTTTGATCTGACAGCTCAGCGGATTCTGGCAGCGTCCTCGCCCGGTGGTTTGTTCTGCGACGTCGACTTTCATGCCCAATGCGTGCGTCGTGTGGCGTCGCGATTGGAAGCGAGTTTGCAGGCGACGATTGGCATCTCGCACATCGGCATCGGTCAAGCGAAGGTCGAGCGCGTAGCCTCGAACCGTCGCGTCGAGATCGACGGCAAGGTGAGCTACGGTCGTTCGAGCAGCACGAGCAATCCCGCGATGCAAACGGCCGACGACGGTGAGATCGACCCCTGGCTCAAGACGATTAGCTTCTGGGACGGTGATCGTTGCGCCGCGGCGATCAGTTCCTACGCCTGTCACCCGATGAGCCGCTATGGCACGGGTCGCGTGTCGGGCGATTTTGTCAATCTGGCCCGAGATCGTCGCCAGCGCGATGATGCAAACGTGTTTCAGATTTATACCAGCGGCTGCTGTGGCGACGTGACGGCGGGCAAGTATAACGACGGTCGAGCCGAGAATCGCGAGCGACTCGCCGACCGGCTCTATCAAGGCCTGCTTGACGCTTCGCAGGCCACCGAGCGGCATCCGCTCAAGCAACTGGCCTTTCGCAACACGACGATGCTGTTACCTCACAGCGACCGACCCAGTCTAGGGCGCGATGCGTTGCAGGCCGTGGTTGCCGATGGCACAAAGAGTTTGCGAGCCCGGACCGACGCCGCACTGGGGCTCAGTAATCTGGAGCGGAATCGCGCGGGGCACCGGATCGACGTACCGTGCATCGACCTGGGGGCGGCGCAGATCGTATTGTTGCCGGCCGAGAGTTTCGTGGCCTATCAGTTGGCCGCGCAGAAAATACGCCCGGATCGGTTCGTGATGGCGCTCGGCTTTGGCGAGTGCGCGCCGGGCTATATTCCGACCGACCGCGCGTGCGACGAAAAGTTCATCGAGCAGCACGGCTATTGCTGGGTCCAGCGTGGTGCCGAGGGGATCATTCGCGAGGCGATGGAGCGAGTGCTGAGCGACTAACTACCGCCTCGCTTATTACAGCTTCGGCAGTTTGGTCAAGCTGTCCGTCGGCGAGTTCTTGTTGTCTTCGACCAACTTTTCGACGAACTGGCCCAAGTTGTACGCGGCTTGCATTTCTTCGGCGCTAAAGTAGGGATACGACTGACCACCGAGCCGCTCGATGCGTTTGTCGGCTAGCTCTTCCCAACTCATCTTGTTCGTGTAGTGCCACGTGGCCGCTTGTGCAACGCGCTGATTGAGTTGACCGTTGGCCAACAGTCGCACGATCTCGCGGACCATCGGGTTGCTATTGAAGGTTTCGATCGGTCGCACGGCGTAGGTCATCTCGGGGCGCGGCTCGGGCTTGCCGTGCTCGAGGCACACGCACGGCACCTTGAGGTCCGAGGTCTTCTCGGCCGGGACATTGAAAAATCCGCCACCGGCTCCACCGCCGCCAGCTGCTCCACCCCCGCCACCGGCTCCGCCGCCGACACCTTGAGCGCCGCCGCCTCCTCCACCCATCGCGCCTCCGAGCTGGGCAAGGACCTGCACGCCGGCAAAGGCCTCGGGCATCTTCACATTGAGCGGAGCCGCGGTCTTGTTCGTGACAATCAATCGCCCCTCGGTCGAATCCTTGGCGACGAGCTTGACGGCGATCTTGCCTTCTTTCATCGCGGCGAACATCTCGACCGACTCGTGATCCGGATTGTACTGACCTGCCTTGAGCAAGGGCTTGCGAACCGGTTCAGCCGATTGGACCGACACGGCGCTCAAACCGCACACGACGAGGATTGCACATAACCAATATCGAGAGATGCTCATAACCGCGCTCCGAGGGAAAGCGTCGCCCAATGAACTTGTCAGCCAACACGCGCACGATCGGCGCGTGAGTCGAGAGACGTTAACTCTATCTATCGTAATTACTCAAAAGACCTAGACCAAGCGAAATCGGCGACTTTGCCACCAAGACTGCCGCGAGCCTGTAAGTCGGGTGCTGAACACTCAATAAAGATCGCAAGCTTCATTTTATCATATACTTACGACGATCGTGCAGGCCGATTGCTTTATTTCAACGGGGGGAGCCCGTATCATGCGCTGCACGGGCCCGGTCGGGATCGTTTCTCCCCGTCCGCTCGCGTCTCGCAACCCTTTCCCCTCGTGCCCCCCCATGAAATATCACCGGCTGGTCGTGGTGCTTCTGTTGCTCGCCCCCACGGCGTCACGCTCGCAACCATCGAGCGACGAGTCGAACCGTCAACAGGCTGCGCGGTTTGCTCAAATGACCCCTGCTGAGCTGCGCGAGTACGAGTTCGATGTGCTCCGCCGGATTGCCGATCTGGCGCTCGTACCGCCGGTGCTCAACACCGCGCCATTGCCGCAGTATGACTACGATCGTCTCGACTACGGCATGACGATCGGCATCGAGCGCACGCCCAAGGGTCGGCTTTGGGCTTGCTGGGTGGCCGGCGGCGACAGCCCCAAGGCGTTCTTCGTGCTCGCCACGAGCGACGACGATGGCGAGAGCTGGTCGAAACCGCGTCTGGTGGTCGACGCGCACTCGAAAAGTTTGCCGATGGACCGTAGCGTGCTGGTCGGCAATCTCTGGACCGATCCGCTTGGGCGGCTTTGGTTGATCTTCGATCAGTCGATGGACATGTTCGACGGTCGCGCCGGTGTGTGGATGACGCGCTGCGACCATCCCGACGCTGAGCAGCCGAGCTGGACCGAGCCACGGCGGATTTGGCACGGTGTCACGCTCAACAAGCCGACCGTGCTCAAGAACGGCGAGTGGCTGCTCCCCATCTCGCTCGATCAGCGTGAAGGCTTTCGTCAGTTCAAAGGTCAGTTCAAGGAACTCGACCCGCTGCGCGGTGCGAACGTGTTCGTGTCGGTCGATCAGGGTACGAGCTGGCAACGGCGCGGCGCCGTGCAGTTTCCGAATCCTGACTGGCACGAGCACATGCTCGTCGAGCGTCGCGATGGCTCGCTCTGGATGCTGGCCCGTACGACGAAGGGGATCATGCAGACGACGTCGACGGACGGTGGACGTAGCTGGGCCGCGCCCAGTGAGCCGCCGCGCATCCGACAACCGAACGCGCGATTTCATGTCCGCCGCCTTGCCTCGGACCGACTCTTATTGATCAAGCATGGCGATGCCATCGACACACACGAAGGACGCGTCCAACTCAGCGCCTGGCTGTCGGACGACGATGGCGTCGAGTGGCGCGGCGGGCTCGTGCTCGACGATCGCAAGGGGATCTCGTACCCCGACGGCTTCCAAGCTCCCGACGGCACGATCTATATCTCCTACGATCGCAACCGCGCGACCGATGGCGAGGTCCTGCTGGCTCGCTTCACCGAGGCCGACATCCTGGCGAAGAAACTCGTCGGGCCGAAATCCAAACTGCAAATGCTCATTTGTCGGCCGCTGGGACCCAAACAGCCCGAGGCCAAGCGGTAACGGACACGCTGCTTCACCCTGAACTTTACAAGTTCCGCGAAACCATCTCATGCGCATCGTCTTGTGTTTTCCGAACGAGCCACATCACCGCGAGCAAATGCTCCGCGTGGCACCTCAGGCCGAGATCATCAACGCCTCGTACGAGGAGATTTCCCAGCAGATTCTTGAGGCCGACGTGTTTTGCGGACACGATCGGTTTTTGACGATTCCCTGGGACGAGGTCGTGCGCCGCGGCAAGTTGCGATACATCCAGTCGACCGCCGCGGGCATGGATCATTGCCTAGTCCCGAGCGTGATCGCGAGCGACATCACGGTGTGTAGCGCGAGCGGCGTGCTCGCCGATCAGGTGGCCGACCAGACGATGGCCCTGTTGTTCGGCTGGAGTCGGTCGCTGGGGGTGTTCGTCCGGGCGCAGCAGAGCAAAGAGTTCGTGCGCCGACCAACGCGTGACGTGCATCGGAGCACGATCGGCATCGTGGGCTTCGGCGGTAATGGTCGTCGGCTGGCTGAAGTGCTCGCACCGTTTCGCTGTCGTATTTTAGCCACCGATCATTTTCCAATCGACAAGCCGCCGCACGTCGAGCAATTGTGGGGACCCGATCGGCTCGACGAGTTGCTCGCCCAGGTCGACTATCTGATTCTGGCTGCTCCGCTGAATGACGCGACGCGCGGGATGATCGACGCTCGGGCCATGCGATTGATG
The DNA here is from genome assembly GCA_964387325.1 of uncultured Planctomycetaceae bacterium. GTDB lineage: Bacteria > Planctomycetota > Planctomycetia > Pirellulales > PNKZ01 > CAZZBK01. The sequence continues at coordinate 8,249 of CAYLYE010000127.1, read as the reverse complement.
AAGCCGACGGCTTGCATTGTGAACGTGGCGCGTGGCCCGTTGGTGGTCGAGCGTGATTTGGTCGCGGCCTTGCGCGAGAAGCGGTTGGCCGGCGCGGCGGTCGACGTCACCGAGGTCGAGCCTCTGCCGGCCGAGAGTCCGTTGTGGGACATGCCCCACGTGCTCATCACGCCGCACGTGGGTGGGCAGAGCGGACGTCGCGCGGCGGACATGACGAACCTGTTCTGCGAGAACTTGCGCCGATACCTGAGTGACGAACCGATGTTCAATCGGCTGACAGACAAGCAGCTCGGCTTTCCCCATCCGTCGCAGCGTCCGCCGGCCTGGGTGTACGAGGGACGAGGGATGAGTCCGTGATGGCCGACGACACCTTGCCTCAAGGGTCCGACGAGGTGCGACAAGCCTGCGAGCGGAGCTTGCAACGGACTCGCCCGCCGGCCGACGTGCCGGGTTACGAAACTGAACATTTTCTCGGCGCCGGGGCCTACGGAGAAGTCTGGGTCGCGCGCGAACGCAGTACGCGCCGGCTCGTCGCCATCAAGTACTACACGCATCGCGGCGGGCTCGACTGGTCGCTGCTGGCCCGCGAGGTCGAGAAGCTCTCCTTTCTGTTCGCTGATCGCTATGTCGTGCAACTGATCGACGTCGGTTGGGACGCCGAGCCGCCGTATTACATCATGGAGTACCTCGAGCACGGGTCGCTTGCCGATCAGCTCAAAGAGGGGCCTCTGCCGCTGGCCGACGCGGTGGCGTTGTTTCGCGAGGTGGCCGTGGGCTTGGTGCATGCGCATGGCAAAGGGGTGCTGCACTGCGACTTGAAGCCGGCGAACATCTTGCTCGATCAGGATTTTAAGCCGCGGTTGGCTGACTTTGGCCAGTCACGTTTATCGCACGAGCAGCGTCCTGCGCTCGGGACATTGTTCTACATGGCTCCCGAGCAGGCCAACCTACAGGCCGCTCCGGACGCCCGCTGGGATGTGTATGCCCTCGGAGCGCTTGGGTACCACCTGCTGACCGGCGAGCCGCCTTACCGCGATGAGCAACGGGTCGATTACGTGCGGCAAGGGGGCGAGTTGCCCGAGCAATTGCGCCGTTATCAGCAAGCTCTGAGCGACGCGCCACGGCCGGTTCAACACCGTCGCAGCGGCGCTGATCGCGCGCTGTGCGACATTCTCGACCGCTGCTTGAACATCGATCCGCAGCAGCGCTACGCCAACCCTCAAGCCGTCATCGACGCGCTGAACAATCGGCAGGCGCGAATCGCACGGCGGCCTCTGCTGTTGCTCGGCGTGTTGGGTCCGTTCATCTTGACGATCATTCTCGTGCTGCTGAGTTGGAGCGCGACGACGACCGCGGTGAGCGATTCGGAGTCGTCTCTGATTCGCCGCGCGTTGGAAAGCAATCGGTTCGCTGCTCGATTCGTCGCCGAAGCCGTGGCCGCGCAGATCAATCGCCGTTGGGACACACTCGAACTGACTGCGGCCGACGACACGCTGCGCGAACTTGTGCGACAGGCGATCGGCAAGCCGCGCGACTCCCGCGAGCGGATCAAACTCGTCGAGTCTCTGCAGCACGTGCATCAAGCCAACTCGTCGCTCAGCGCCGCGAGTTGGAGCATTCTGGACCACCAAGGGCTGCGACTGGCGCGGTACCCGCACGACGGTGCCACGGTCGACCAGAACTTTCGCTATCGAGACTATTTTCATGGCCAGGGTCACGACCTGGATCCGACACAGGTCCTCGACGAACCCCTCAAGCCCATTCAGGCGCCGCACGTCTCGCGCGTCATTCGCAGCACGACCAGCGATAAGCGTGTGATCGTGTTCACGGTTCCGATCTGGGATCACGATGGCAGTCATCGCGAGGTGCTCGGTGTACTGGCTTTGACGGTCGAGTTGGGGCGGTTCACGGAGTTGCGTGGCGACGAGTCGAAGGATCGATTGGCCGTTCTGGTCGATATGCGTGCCGACGAACAAGGGCGGACCGCGATCGTGTTGGAACATCCGACATTAATGGCGCGGCTCGCGACGGCGGCGTCCAACGAGCCCGAACTGTATTTATCGCAGCATGCGCCACGACTTGCGCAGATTCACGAGCTGGCCGCTTCACCGGACCCGGCCGATCAACATCAGGCCAACCAACGGTCGCTGATCGACGATTATCGCGATCCGATCGGCGGAGCACCCGAGCAACGCTTTCTGGCGGCCATCGACGAGGTCGAGATGGGCGACCGCGAGCGGAACACGCACGAGCTCGGTTGGTTCGTCATTGTTCAGGAAGATTATGACGAGGTCGTGAGTCCCGCCTGGCGCTTGGGAGCGAGCCTGATTCGGGGTGGCGCTTGGGCGCTCGGGAGCGTGCTGTTGGCGACCGTGTTCCTCTGGGGAGTCGTCCTGTTTAGCTTCCAAGATCGGTCGAATGCACCCTGGTTGCGGCGCTGGCAACGCGCCGTCGGAGTGCGTTCGAAATCGCCCTCAAGCGGTTCGGGACTATCGAGTCGCAGCGAATCGCAATTCTGACGACCTTCCTTTGTTTTTCGGAACGACCGTCTCATCGGTCCGACAGTCACGCGCTAGCATCGCTAGCGCAGCATAAGCTGAACACTCTGTAACGGCTGTATCGAACGATCGAGCCTGCGGCAACCGTTTCGCGCCCTACAATCGCAATAGCCGATTCAAGCGCTATTCTCGCTAGCGTCGATAAGACCGATACGACAGTCGTCTCGTGCGTATGGTCTGCGCGAGCGATACCGACTTCCAACGCCACATGTGACCGGTTATGCAGACATACTCACTGGGGATCATACCGCTCGTCGCTTGGTTGGCACTCGGAGCAGCGTTTGCTCCGGCCGCGCCTCCGACGACGAGATTGCGCAGCACGTCGAACGACTTCTCGATTCCGTTTGCGATCGAAGACGAGTCGATCGATTTTGTGCAGCTTGTTGTGTCGAGCGACCAGGGGCAATCGTGGCATGTGGCCGACTCGGTCATTCCGAAGGTGGGGCGTTTTCAGTTCCGGGCACCTTTTGAAGGTGAATTCTGGTTCTACCTGCGTACCGTCGATCGCCGGGGTCACGTCTCGCCGCAGCCCCCCGAGGCCGAGTTGCGAGTGCTGGTCGAGAGCGCCAAGAACGTACAGAGCGTGTCGGCCGCCTTGCCTATCGGAGCGGTGAGTCCTGGCGGACTCGCCGACTTACAGCGCGTGGTCAACGATCCGTCGCGGCTTCGCATGGTGAAGGCGCGCAGCTTCGATATCGATTACTTGCCGCCGACTGTCGGCGAGCCGATCCAGAGTGTGTCGCTGCACTGGACACGCGACGGTGGCCAGACGTGGAACCGATATGGCATCGACGAAGATCGCCTCAGTCCTATGCGTGTGAATGTTGAGCAGGAAGGGCTGTATGGCTTCACGTTGGTCTTTGAACTTGCTCGCGGAGAAAAGCTGCCGAGTGTTCCGGTTGCCGGCGATGCACCGGCGGCCTGGGTCGGCGTCGACATGCAGAATCCCGAGGCCCGGCTGCTCACGGTCGAAGCGGTGGGCGAGTCGGAGTTGATCGTGCGTTGGGAGGCGAGCGACGCGCGGTTAGCCGCGCTGCCCGTTTCGCTTGCGTATCGGCAGCCCGACGAGCCTCAGTGGACCACGTTCGCCGAGCGTTTGCCCAACAATGGTGTGTATCAAGGGCGGCTCTCGACCCGCGTCCCCGCACAATTATTCTTCAAACTCGAAGTCCGTGACGAGGCGGGCAATGTCCAGGTGGTGACAACCCCCGAACCCGTGACAACCGTGCTGCGAACCGTGATGTTCCGTGGGTCGTCGGGGGGCTCGGACAAGTCCCCCTCGGCGCGATGGTATCAGGTCATTCGTTAAACAGAACGTGTGTAAACACAACACCGAGAACAGCTCATCGAGCCGCTGCAAATCGAGCATTGCATCGGCGAGGGACCTATCGATCATGAAACGTACTATCCGATGGCTTTTGGGACTGGGGCTGCTGTGCTGCGGCGCGACGCTCGATGCACAATGGTCGGGCGGCTATCCACCCGCAGGCTTCATGGGCGGACAACCAACGCTCGCGCCGCCACCCACGCGTGGCGCGAACATGAACCCGGCGCTCGCGCCGAACATGCCTCGACAGGCGATGCCCCCGGCGAATTATTCCATGCCGTCGATGCCCGCGCCGACTCCGTTCTCGGCCTACCCAACCTCGCCAGCCATGAGTCCCACGACGCAAAACCCTTGGGCCGGATCGTTCGGCGCGCCAGGGTCGGCCATGCCTGCCAATCCTTATGCCGCGCCGAGCGGCGCGTACGGCGCCGACCCATACAATCCGGGTCCGATGTCGCTGCCTCCGGTGGGGCCCGCCTATGGAGCCAACAACCATGGCTTGGGCAGTTTTATGCCCGGCTGCTGCGGCGATCCGTCGGGCAGCTGTGGTGGCGAGTGCTGTGACCCTTGTACGCCACGCTGGTTCGGCGGCTTTGCTGGCTTGGTCATGACACGCAACAATCCGAACCGAACGGTGATGACCTCGATCAACAGTAACGCGTTGCTCGACGTGATGAACACACGCGACGCCAAGAGCCCTTGGAATGGCGGCGTCGAGATGCGCGTCGGCCGCACACTCGGCTGCAATTCGGCATTCGAGCTGTCGTACTTCTGGATCGATCCACTGCAATCGTCGGCGCAAGTTGACAGCCCCACGAACTCACTGATTCATGCTTCGAGTTGCTTCTGCAACTTGGACGCGGGCGGCACGACGCTGCAAGATCTGGCCGACAACGCTGCCTCGCATCGCTTTTTGCGCCGCGACGAGATTCACAACCTTGAACTGAATTACCTGATCAATCCGCAAGCCCTGAGCGAGACGCGATTTGGTTTTACGGGCTTGGCTGGCCTGCGTTGGTTTCGTTTTCAGGAAGGGACCAGCTACGGAGTGGCAGGTGCGAACACCGCATTTGGCGACAACGGCGGCACGACGAGCGCGTTCTTCGATCAGAATCTGACCAGCAACTTCATCGGCTTCCAAGCCGGTGGACGAGCCTACTGGAACGCGACCGGACGATTGCGGCTGTTCGCCACCCCCAAGGTCGGACTGGGCGTGCTCACGGTCGATCGGCACATCCTCTTCAAGCGCGGCGACGGGATTGTTGCCACCAATTCTCAGGGCGAGACGATGAACGCCCAGTTCTATAAGAACGATTTCTCGATGCTCGCCCAGTTCGATCTCGGCACCGCCTACCAGATCACGCCGCTCATCAGCCTGTATGGCGCGTATCGAGTGCTCGGCGTGGCAGGTGTCGGGTTGTTTGAGAACAACATCCCCCCCGAGTCGCATAGCCTCAACGACATGAACACGATCAGCACCAACGCCAGTCTCGTCCTGCACGGAGCCGTTGCCGGATTGCAGATCGCGTTTTAACGCCCATCGCATGAGTCCCGCAACTGATCTTCCCCAGCCCGACTCACTTGCGGTAAGACATTACCGTAGCGGGGGCGAGTTATTTTTCGGCGCTTGTATCGATTGTCATGCGAATCTGTCTGTATAGCGAGACGGTGCTTCCCAAGCTCGGCGGCCAGGAAATGGTCGTCGATGCCCTAGCCCGGCACATGCTAGCGCTCGATCACGACGTGGTCGTGCTTGCGCCCCGGCCACGCCGCCGCTATACGATCGACGATGGCCGGCTACCGTATCGCGTCGTGCGGCACCCGCGCATTTACTCGACCCATCGTTTTGTGAGTTGGTATCGATACTTCCTACAAAAGTTATACCGCTCATGGCCGTTCGATGTATTGCACTGCCACAGTGTATTTCCCTGCGGGTACTTGGCCTCGTTGTGCCACGATCGCTGGTCGGTGCCGACGATCATCACCAGCCACGGTGACGATGTGCGCGCAGGAAACGTCCGTATGAGCAAACCGCTCGGCCACGAGCGTCACGTGCAAAGCGTGCAATCGGCCGACGCCTTGGTGGCCATCAGCGGTGTGACGGCCGAGGGATTGCGCCGCTTGGGGGCTCGTAGCGAGCAACTGGTTACCATTCCCAACGGGGTCGAGCTGACGGCGTTTGCCCATCGACCGCCGCGGCCTATGCAGCTGGATCCGCTCATCGGGAGCGGTGATTATGTGCTGTTTCTGGGTCGGTTGCACCGCCGCAAAGGGGTCGATATTTTGCTCGACGCCCTGGCGAAGGTCCCCTGCTCTCGGCCGCATGTGCAGTTGGTGATCGCTGGCGACGGCGAAGAACGCCCCACGCTCGAGGCTCAAGCTCAGCGTCTCGGACTATCCGATCGAGTTCGGTTCGTCGGAGCGGTCAGCGGAGCCACGAAAGTCTGGTTGTTGCAGAACGCCCGCGCCCTGGGCATGGCGACGCGCGGCGCCGAGGCTTTTCCCCTCGTCGTGCTCGAAGCCTTTGCCGCGGGACTGGCCGTCATCGGGCCCAGCATTCCCGGGCTCGTCGAGTTGGTCGAACCCCATGAGACCGGGCTGCTCGTGCCGAGCGAGTCGGTCGACGAGTTCGCGCGGGCCTTGGGAGACGCGTTGCAATGCTCGTCGCAATGGAAAAGCTGGGGAACGCGCGCCCGCAGCGTCGCCGACGAGCATGCCTGGTCGTCGATCGCCGAGCGGCATATCGCCCTGTATCGCCGATTGATCGAGCAGCGCGGTCAACGTCGGGCCGCGTAGCCTGCTGGCACTGACAGCATGTGTCTTGCGCAACGAGCGAATGCTCTAGCCCCTGTGAGTCGATTCTGTTCCAATTCCGCGACTGCCAGCTTGGGTAGCGCTGCTTCCTAAGCTCTGGCAGCGAGGGGCCCTCGATTGGCTAGCTCGTCACAACGCCCATGCCCGCGACTTGGTTCACTGCCGTGCGAGATCCGTTGCTCGATGTGGGCCGAATGTTCGCGGCACCGCCCGCGTCGCCAGCAGCGTATCCGAATCGTCTACTCGAACCGGCCCCGCTTCGCGACCCGCTCCCCCGCGCCGGCCTCACGCTGGTCGCGCTGTTTCTGCTCTGCCTGATTCCGCGGCTACTGATGATCCCCCGCCTCGAGGTGATCTGCTCCGACGGCGTTGGCTACATCGGCATGGCCGAGGCCATCGAGCGCGGCGACTACGGTTTCGCGTTCCGGCTGCAATTCAACATTTATCCGGTGATCTTGGCGGCGATCCATCAACTCGGCTTCTCATACGAGACCGGGGGTAAACTCTGGGGCGTGCTGGCGAGCTCGCTGGTCGTATTGCCGCTGTTCGGATGGGTACGACGGCAGTTCGACGACCGCGTCGCGATCGTCGCCGCGCTGATCTACGCAATACATCCGGAACTCATCGAGTGGAGCCCCGAACTGGTGCGGGAATCGACTTTCTGGCTGGCGATGACCCTTACGATCTACGCGCTGTGGCGCGCCGTGACCGAGGTTCGCTGGCGATACTTTGCCTGGGGGAGCATGGCGCTCGTGGCCAGTTGCCTGACGCGCTTTGAAGGCGTGTTCCTCGTCGTACCCTTTGTGGCTTGGTCATGGATGCGGTGGCGCGCGCTGCAGCAAGAACGAACTCGACTGGCGATCGGCGCCTTGGCCGCGCCCTTGCTGTTAACGTTGCTGTTGCTGACCGCCAGCCTCGTGTCGTCGCGGCCGGGTGTGTCGTGGAATGTACTAAAAACCGCGCAGGTCGAACGGGTCGCGCGCTGGGTGCAGTCGTTCACGGCCGCCGAGCCCGCTGGACCCGTGATCAATCATCTGGCCGCCCAGCCCAGCGTGACCGTCGAGCCTCTGACGAGTTGGGAGCAGCGCATCCATAAAATCGCCCGCCAAGCATGGAGCTTCGGACATACGATCGAGCGCGGGATGTCGGCCCAGTACTTGGTTATCTCTTTCCTCAGCTATCTTGCTTGGCACAAATTATTCAACCGACGCGACCATCTGCCGCTCAATCTGGTGGTCGCCCTAATCATGATGGGCATCTGGGTGCATCTCTGGTACACCGGTCTGGCCAGCAGCCGCTACTGCACGGCCATCATTATTCTCACGTCCCGATGCGCTGCCCTGGGGTTGATCGATTTCGGCGCCTGGATCGACCGCCTTATGTCACGTGTCTGGCCAGCTGTGTCGCTGCGCGTTGGCGCGATCGCCTGCCTGGTCGTGCTCTCAACGGTCGGCTGCATCGACGCCTGGACCACCAAATTCGAGAGCCGCCTGATCAGCGCCAATGTCGGGCATTGGTTGCGCGCTACCTTTGGAGCGCAGCAAGTCATT
>CAYLYE010000126.1:0-18066 GCA_964387325.1 uncultured Planctomycetaceae bacterium | reverse complement strand
GGGGCCCACGCGCGCCGTCAGATCGACAAACGTTTGAGCTGGTCCTCGAGGCACGTGCCAAGTCAGCTCCGAGGCCGAGAGGTACAGTTGCGTTTCTGGAGCGGGGGAGTTGCCGCGCAAATGACGCTCGATCAACCGCCAGACTTGTTCGGCCTGCGCGCCGAACAGCTCGACATGCGACGCCTTGGCGATCACCTTCTTGCCGCCGCTTACCGCTTCCAGATACCGACACTTGACCACGCACACACCCGTCTCGGGGTCATGCAGTTCGAGGTCATGCAGCAGCGTCGCGCCCGGCCGCGGATGAGTGACCCGAGCCAGGTTGACCTGCATACCCGTGATCGAGCGGAGCCACGCGCTCTCGGCCGCCAGCGTGCCGGGCCAGAGTCGCATGACGCTCCACGAGAGCACGACCACCGTCGGCACAGCGCACAGCGCCACAAACAGCCAACGGCAAAGGACGCGGCGAGTCCGTTCGTGAATCGGGACCATCCTGGACCCCACACTGGAGCGATGCGGTCTAACGATCGCGGGCCATGCGCATAAACAATTGATAGCGTTCGAGCATTTCAGCCAAGCTGTCGCCGCCGAACTTGTCGACCAGCGCGGCAGCCACCTCGAACGCGACGACGTTTTCCAATATCACACTTGCGGCCGGCACGGCACACACGTCGCTTCGCTCATACGCGGCCGACTCGCTCTGCTTGCTTGTGAGATTAATCGACTCGAGCGGTTTGCGCAGCGTGCTGATCGGCTTCTTCGCCGCGCGAATCACGAGCGGCTGGCCGTTCGTCATCCCTGCTTCGAGCCCACCGGCGTTGTTCGTCGGCCGAACATAACCCAGGTTCGGCGACTGAACCTGCTGCGGGTCATAATGAATCGGGTCATGCACCTGCGAGCCGCGACGCCGCGCGGCCTCGAAGCCCAGGCCAATCTCGACCCCCTTGATCGCCTGCACGGCCATCACGGCCTGCGCCAGTCGACCATCGAGTTTGCGATCCCACTGGGCATGGGTACCAAGGCCAAAGGGCAAACCTTCGACGCGAATTTCGAGCACGCCGCCGAGCGTGTCCCCCTCTTTGCCGACCTGATCGATCAACTGTTTGATCGCGTCATCTTGCTGTGGGTTGAGCGCGTAGAGCTCGCTGGCATCGCGCCGCGCGCGTTGCTCGTCGAGGGTGCCACAGAGCGGATCGATCTTCACGCCACCGAGTTCGACGACATAGCCGAAGCAGGTGATGCCGAAAGGACGCAAGAGCTGCTTGGCTAATGCACCGGCGGCGACACGCACGGCGGTCTCGCGAGCACTAGCGCGCTCGAGCACGGCGCGAATAGAACCCAGGTACTTGATGGCTCCGGTCAGATCACCATGCCCGGGGCGTGGCCGTTCCAGGTCGCCGAGCCGTTCGAGTTTGTAATCGCGGTTGGCGACCTGCAGCGCGAGCGGAGAGCCAAGCGACTTCCCCTGCCAGATGCCGCTAAGGATATCGACCTGATCAACCTCGATGCGTTGCCGACCCCCGCGGCCATAGCCTCCCTGTCGACGGCGCAACTCGCTGTCGATCTCGGCCGTGTCGATCGTAACACCGGCCGGAAAGCCATCGACCAAGGCGATCAATGCCTTGCCATGCGATTCGCCGGCGGTCCAATAGCGCAACATGAACGATTGTCTTGGGTTAGGATGGAGCTAAGCGGGGGCGCAAACGTCCCCAAACCTTGATTTTACCCAGAGCCCAAGGCTGCCGATAGGCCGCTTTCGACGGAGAAAATTGCCGCATTCTTCGATAAATATCGAGCCCAGGCCGTGAGTCCCGGGAGATCTTCGCGTATACACTCAGTCATCGACGCAAGTTCGCCTCCCCGACTCAGAGAATATCCAGGCCATGAACTTCAGGTCCCTTTCCACAAGGTCTCGTATCGGACTCCTGATTGCGCTGCTCATGAGTCTCGGCCAGGTCGTGGCTCAGGCCGCCGCGCCGGCGCGCCCCAACATCGTGATCTGTTTTGCCGATGACTGGGGCCGCTATGCCAGCATCTACGGCGCGCTGGAAAAGCAACCGTCCCCCAATCACGTCGTCAAGACGCCAAACATCGATCGCATCGCACGTGAGGGGGTGCTGTTCACTCATGCGTTCGTCAACTCGCCGTCGTGTACACCGTGTCGCAGCTCGTTCCTGTCCGGACAGTACTTCTTTCGTACCGGTCTGGGAGCCATTCTCATCGGAGCCCAATGGGACAGCAGTATTCCCAGCTTCCCGTTGCTGTTGAACGGCGCGGGCTACCATATTGGCGAAACGGCAAAAGTCTGGAGCCCCGGCACTCCGAACGATGCGCCATTCGGGTCGGGCAAATTCGCCTACGAGAAACGCGGAGGCCGATTTAACAATCTCTCCGAGAACGTGACGGCGATGGTCGCCAATGGCCTGAGCGTCGACCAAGCCAAGCAGCAACTGTATGACGAAGTACGCGGCAACTTCGACGACTTCATCGCAGCCCGACCGGCTAGCCAGCCTTTCTGCTATTGGTTCGGGCCAACGCTCGTGCATCGTGCTTGGGTTAAGGGTTCGGGCAAGGCACTGTGGGGGATCGAACCGGACTCGTTACAAGGCAAGTTGCCGCCGTTTCTGCCCGATGTCCCCGAAGTACGCGAGGATTTTGCTGATTATCTGGGTGAGATCCAAGGTTACGACGCGGGAGTCGGCGTGCTGATCAAACGACTCGCTGAACTCGGCGAGCTGGAGAATACGATCATCGTCGTGAGCGGCGATCATGGCGCGCCGGGCTTTCCACGCGGCAAATGCAACCTCTACGACTTTGGTACCAACGTCTCGCTCATGGTGCGCGGGCCGCTCATCAAGCCAGGGCGCGTTGTCGACGACTTCACGACCCTCATGGATTTGGCTCCCACGTTTCTGGAGTTAGCCGGTGTGCCGGTTCCAAGCGTCATGACCGGGCGCAGCTTGGTGAACGTGCTACGTAGCGATCGCAACGGGCTTGTCGATCCGCGGCGAACGTCGGTCGTGACCGGTCGCGAGCGGCATGTGGGAGACGCCCGCGCTGGGAACCTGCCCTATCCGCATCGCGCGCTGCGGACCGAGCCGTATCTCTATATCCGCAATTTCCGCCCCGAGCGTTATCCGATGGGAGATCCGATCAACATCGACGACGCGAACGCGCCGAGCCAAGCCCTGCTCGAGAGCAATACCCGTGTGACGTTATCCGACATGGACTCGGGACCGACCAAAGCGTGGCTCGTCGCTCATCGAAATGACCCTCGGTGGAAACACTTTTACGAGGATGCCTTTGGCAAGAGACCGGCCGAAGAGTTATACGATCTGCGCAAGGACCCGGATCAGATGCAGAATGTGGCCAGCGACGAAGCGTATGCCACGATCAAGGCGCAGTTGTCGGAGCAGTTATTGAGCACGCTCCGTGAGGCGAATGATCCGCGTGTGACGGGAGACGGCGATACCTTCGAGCGGCCGCCGTTTACCAACCCCGAGGCCAAAGGCCCGGCAAAGCAAAAAGCCAAAGCCAAGCTCAGTCGTTAGCGAGGAAAAATAACGCCGCGCTGTGACGTCGACGGGTCGCGCTGGGGTGTCGCATAGCCGCCGGCGGTCCCGACGCGATTTTCTGGCAACACCAACTCCATACCCGGCGCGAGGTAATCGAAGCTGCCGCCGAGCACATCGCGGTTGAGTTGGTAGATCTCGACCCATCGGGCGGCCTTGCCAAGTTCTTGTCGAGCGATATCGAACAACGTATCGCCATCTTTGACTCGATAAAGGCGTCCTCCGACGGGAGCCGTCCGCGGCAGATCGCCCGCGATTGGGCTGGGAGTCGTCGTCGAGGCTTCGCGGATTTTCGGACAGAGCCGAGGGAAGTTTTGCTCGAGCACCGACACCGGAGGCACGGCGACGACATCGCCTGTGCGTAAATGGGTTGGATCGGCAACTCGTTGCTTGTTGTACTCTTCGAGGGCCTTGAAATATCCTGCGTTACCATAGGTCCGCTCCGAGATATTCCAGAACGACTCGGTCCCCGTGATTGTGATGAGTTGGTCGCCGACCGCTCCTTGCGGCTGCCCAAAGGGGGTCGGTTGAGCATAAGGGTTGGATCCGAGCGCAGGTCCCGGGGGCATTGCACCCGGCGCGTAACGCGGCGGCGCCAGGGTCGGCTCCTGCCGGTTGGGATCAAAGCCTTGCGGCGGCAGTTGAGCCTGCGGTGGATAAAGGGGTGAGCCCGTCGTGGGGGGTGGTGCATATCCCGAGCCCGCCGGCCGGGTGTTTGCATAGTCACCGTAGCGCGGATCGCGAGGCGCGGTCTCGGGTGAACCGTAGCTGGATGGGACACCGATCGGAGCGGCACCCAAGGGCGTCAGTGGCGTGGGGCCAATGGACGGCACTGAACTCGTCGAAGTCGTTGTAGGAACTGCCGAGAAGGGAGTGCTCGGAGCGAATGTCGGCGGAGCGGTGGGGGTCGTAGCTGGAGTCGTCAACGCGCTGGCTTCGGTTGGCGTTACGGGCAACGTAGCTGGGCTAGGGTTGGTCGAGGGGGACGACTGCAATAACGTGCCGGTCAGGTTCGGGCCGGTACTCGACGAAGGCGCTAGGGTCGAGGGTGCTGAGGTTGTCGGCGCTGAGGTTGTCGGTGTGCTGGGGGATACGCTCGGCGGCGGCGTAACATTGGCATTGAACGGATTCACGGGTGCCGCTGTTGAAGCGGGAGCACTCACTGATGCGGGAGATGTGGTGGTCGGTTTGGGGGGCGCTAGTGTCGGAGTCGCGGTGCTCGGAACTGACGTACTCGAGGGGGGCAGGGGCTCGTTACCGGCCGTGAGTGTGATCGTTGCAGGGGCCTGCGAGTAGCGTGACGCGGGGACCTGAGCGACTTGTCGGTCCGTTTCAGACGACGCGACGGGAGTGTCGTTGTCGCTGGCGATTGCGTCCGGCGTGTTTTGATGTGCGAAACTCACCCCGTTTTTCCGTGTCGAGTAGTAGTCGGAGTAACGATCGCGCGTACGATCGCTGTTTGAATTCGGTTCATCGGTCGCGGCCAGAGTCGGAGTTGTCGTGGCTTTTTTGCTGGTCGCCTCGCCCAGGGATAGCTTGTTTTGTGACTGGGCAAAAGGATTGCTCGACGTGTCGAACGTGCTGCGCTTCGTGATCGCTGGCGAGTCGTCCGTTGCCACGGAGACATCGGGCGCGACGGGGCGTGCAAACGCCTCGGCGGCTTCTTGACCGTTGCGCATGACACGATAGCCGAGGGCGCCGACAAAGCCGGTGCCGAGCAGGCCGAGCGTGGCCAGGCCCATCTTTTTTTCCCGGCTCACATCCGGACTGGCCAGCGATTGAAGAACCGACGCCGCGACACCAGAGATCTGGCTAATCGCTTTTAATGTGCTGAACATATTCGGCTCGCTAATGTTCGTGAGAGGACTTTACACACGTTCGGCTACACGCATCTTGGCGCTTCGTGCGCGGGGGTTGCGTGTCATCTCGGCGTCGCTGGGGAGAAGTGGTTTCTTGGTCAATACCCGCCAGCGTGCGTCGTTCCGAAACGCTTCTTTTACTCGGCGATCTTCGAGCGAATGGAAGCTGATGATCGCGAGTCGACCACCGCTCTTCAAACACTCGGGAAACCGCGCGAGGGCTTTCTCTAAACTTCCTAGTTCGTCATTCACCGCAATACGCAGGGCCTGGAACGTTCGCGTCGCCGCATCGATGCGATCTTTCGACGAGCGCGGGACGCAGCGCCGTACCAACTCGGCCAACTCGCGGGCCGTTTGGATCGGTTGCTGCTTCCGACGTTCGACGATCGCACGCGCAAGGCGTCGACTGTAACGCTCTTCGCCATACTGAAAAATCAGGTCGGCCAGCTCTCGTTCCGGCAGCTGCTTGATCAGTTGCGACGCCGAGCGCCCCGCGTTCACGTCGAAACGCAAGTCGAGAGGGCCTTCGGCGTCGAAACTGAATCCGCGTTCGCGGTCGTCGAGTTGATCGCTCGATAATCCCAGATCGAGCAATATTCCGTCGACGCGTGGTGTGTTGATCTCGGCGAGTATCTCCGGTAGGTCACAAAAATTTGCTTGCGCGAGCTTAACCGCTTGCCCACGCATCGTTTGTTCGGCACGCTCCAACGGCAACGGATCGCGATCGAGCGCGAGCACAAAACCGTCGGGGCCCACTCGATCGGCCAGGGCTCGCGTATGACCGCCGCCACCCAAGGTGCCGTCGACGATCAAGCTACCCGGCCGAGGAGCAAGCCACTCCAGCGCCTCGTCGAGCATGACAGCGATATGCCGACTTGGCGCGGGGTTCATGCAACATCGTCCATGCTAGCAGTCGTGCGGCGATACGGTCCGGCCGATCGTCGAACAACGTCGCGCCGAGTTAATTAACAGAAGCGGCTCGCGGCGCTAAGACGGATTTGCCTGCTAGCACCAAGAATGTGGGCATGCTGGAGTGTCCGTGTGGCGGCGAGCATGCTCACGCGGACGTGAGCATGGCCCCCAAGCCGCTTGTGGTTTCGATCTTCAGGGTGCCATGCCCACGGTTCGACGTGGGCATGCTGGCGAGTCCGCTTGGAGTGCCGCGCTATGAAGCGCCCATGATCGACGCGCCGCGACCAGTGGGACCGTTGCCGACGGGAAGTGCATCGAGTGTCGAAGCGCTCGGGCGAATACTCAAGAACTCTTCCTGGCAACGATGCGTCGCCTCGCCCGGACCGGGTTGACGACGGTAATTCGTGCCGTCGCTTTGCAACACGCGCGTCTTCACATTGTCGGCCAGGTAACGCGGAATGATCTCGTGCAACACACGGTCGCGGAGCGGCTCGGCCTCGACCGGGAACATCACCTCGACGCGGCGATAAAAATTGCGCGGCATCCAATCAGCGCTGGCAAAGTAGATTTGGCACTCATCGGGGGGCCCAAACACATAGATCCGGCTATGCTCGAGGAACCGATCGACGATGGTGCGGACCTCGATATTTTCGCTGATGCCGCTGAGCCCGGGGCGCAGGCAGCAAATGCCGCGGACGATCAGCTCGATTTTGACCCCGGCTTGGCTCGCGCGGTACAAGGCTTCGATGACTCGATATTCGACCAGCGAATTAAATTTAGCGAAGATATAAGCCGGTTTGCCTTCGCGAGCCCGCCGGGCTTGCTCGTCGATCAGCTCGATGGTTCGCCGGTGTAAATGCGTGGGGGCGACGACCAGCTTATTCCATTGATGCCCCTGCGAATAACCGGTTAGCAGGTTGAACAGCGCCGTCACGTCGTCGGCAATTTGCTCATTCGCCGTGAAAATTCCGACGTCGGTGTAGTACAGCGCCGTCGTGGGGTTATAGTTCCCCGTGCCCATGTGGATGTAGCGGCGGGTAACGCCCATTTCCTGGCGCACGACCATCGACAGCTTGCAGTGGGTTTTCAAGTCGAGAAAGCCGAACACGACATGCACGCCGGCGCGTTCGAGTTGCCGCGCCCAGGAGACGTTGTTCTCTTCGTCGAATCGTGCTTTGAGCTCGACGAGCGCCGTGACGTGCTTGCCGTTCTCGGCGGCTTGCATCAACGCGCGCGT
Source organism: uncultured Planctomycetaceae bacterium (assembly GCA_964387325.1). Classification (GTDB taxonomy): domain Bacteria; phylum Planctomycetota; class Planctomycetia; order Pirellulales; family PNKZ01; genus CAZZBK01. The sequence goes on along the minus strand of CAYLYE010000126.1, from coordinate 10,486 downwards.
CACAGGCGAGTCGCCGCTGGTGCGGTACAAGGTCTGCTTAATGGCCAGCACGTTCGGGTCGACCGCGGCACGGCTAATGAACTCGACCACCGAGTCAAACGCATCGTAGGGGTGATGCAAGAGGATGTCGTTGCGACGAATGGCCGCATACAGGTCCTCGGTCCCGCGTTGGCCTCGGCCGCGCGGGGTCTGCGGAACAAACGGCGTGTCGTGAAGCAGCTCGCGGCCCGGTATACGCTGCAACTCGCTGAGACCTGTCAGATCGAGTGGGCCGCTGACACGATAGATTTCGCTGTAGGACTCGGGCGAGGACTCGTCTCGAATCCCCTCGGCTTCGATAATCTCGCTGATCAGTTGCGGATCGCCGCCGGCCGATACTTCGAGCCGCACGGCCTGTCCGCGTTGACGCATTTTCAGCCGGTCCTCGATCGATCGGAGCATGTCGTCCGATTCCTGCTCGAGCAGTTCGATGTCGCTGTCGCGAGTCACTCGAAACGCAGTCGAGGCCAGCACCTCAAAACCGCCGAACAAATCGGAAAACCGCGAGGCGACGATGTCCTCGAGGAACACGAAGCTCCACTCGTCCCCTTGCTGTACGTTGACAAGACGCGGTAAGACCTGCGGTACCTGTACGACGGCGAATAATTCCTTCGGCCCCAAGCCGCTGCTGCGTCGCAATAGCGCCGCTAGGTACAGTGATCGATTGTGGTAGCGTGGACTGGGATGCGCAGGGTCGACCGCCATCGGTGTCAGAATTGGAAAGGCCCGTTCGACGAAGAACTTGTCGACCACCGCTTGTTGCGTGGGGGTCAACTCGCTAATCGACAGGATGCGAATCCCGTGCTCGGCCAACTGAGGCCGGACCGCCTCGTTCCAACAACGATATTGGGCCGCGACCAACTCCTGGGTTCGGGCCGACAATCGCTGCAACTGCGTGATCGGGCGCATGCCGTCGGGCGTGTAGTCTTGTGGCGCGCCGTCCTCGAACGCCTGCTCGCGCAAGCCCGACACCCGGACCATGAAAAACTCGTCGAAGTTCGAACTCACGATCGATAAGAACTTGACGCGCTCCAGCAGCGGGTTGGTCGTGTCCACGGCCTCTTCGAGCACGCAGGCGTTGAACTCGAGCCAGCTCAGCTCGCGGTTAATGAAGTGCTCGCTTTGGAACAATTGTTCCGTCACGCGTCGGTTCCTTGGTTCGAGGTTGCTCTTGTCCGCTCGGTCGGCGGAGCTTTCAGTATGACAAACCTCTATAGATATAATACGCCTCTCGATCGGGCCAAGTGAGTATTTGGTTAACTGGACGCAAGTTCTATGTGCGAAAGCAACTTGCGGCTAAATCGCCCAGCCTGCCGCGATCGTCTCCCCCCTGGTGAAAAGCGTTCGCGGCGGGCTATACTCCTGGTTTGAATTTTTCTCTCCGGCCCTGCCCAATCGTCCATGCCCAGACCGAATTCTTGGCGAGCGTTGTATCCCTTCGCCTCGCGAACCTTCGAGCTCGATGGGCTGCACTATCATTATCTCGACGAGGGGGCAGGCGAACCGCTCCTGATGGTTCACGGCAACCCGACCTGGTCGTTCTACTGGCGACGACTGGTCCAAGCGTTCAGCCCGCGCTACCGATGCGTCGTTCCCGATCATATTGGATGTGGGCTGTCATCGAAGCCGCAGCATTACAACTACACACTGGCGCAACATGTCGCCAACCTCAGCCGACTGATCGAGAAGCTCGATCTGCGGAATATCACCCTGTTGGCGCATGATTGGGGAGGCGCGATCGGCATGGGGGCCGCCGTGGCCATGCCTGAGCGGTTTGCTCGCTTCGCGCTCTTCAACACCGGGGCGTTTCGCAGTCAACGGATGCCGTGGCGCATCGCGGCCGGGCGAATTCCCGTCGTCGGCCAGCTCGCCATTCGGGGACTGAATGCCTTTGCCCGAGCAGCCTTGACGATGGCCTCGTGTCGACGCGGAGGATTGAGCGCCGACGTCGCCGCCGGTTTGATCGCCCCGTACGACTCTTGGGCTCATCGCGTGGCCGTGCATCAATTCGTGGTCGACATACCCATGAACGAGCGACATCGGAGTTACTCGACGCTGTTGAAAATTGAGCAAGGCTTGAGTCAATTTCAACAGCATCCGGTCTTGCTCGCTTGGGGCATGCGCGACTGGTGTTTTACTCCGGCGTTTATGCACCGCTTTGTCGAGTTTTTCCCGCAAGCCGAGGTCCTCGAGTTGCCCGAGGCGGGTCATTACGTGATCGAAGACGCGCCCGACGAAGTGATTGCCCGCGTGGACCAATTCCTGCAGGATCATCCGATTAGCGGCCCACGATCATGAGCGACTCTCCCACGCTGTCGATCGGCGAGTGTGCCACGCTCGCATGCCTCTGGGAAGCCACCGCCGCGAAGCCGGGCAACGTGCATCGCGGAGCCGACTTCGACGACGTGAGCTATTTGGATTTCGTGCTCAGCGCTCAGGCGATCGGCCCGGTGTTTGATCGAGCCAGCGAACTGAACGTGGGACAACTTGTTTTGCAATCGATCGTCGCCACGCGCCGTCGAGTGCGCACGAACACCAACTTAGGCATCGTGCTGCTGCTCGCGCCGCTCGCCAAGCCGCACGATGTAAACGATCTGCGAACGGGTATCACCGACGTGCTACGGTCGCTGTCAAGCGACGACTGTCGTGAAGTGTACGAGGCGATACGGCTGGCAACTCCCGGCGGGCTTGGCAGCGTGGACAAGGGGGACATTCATGCCGCTCCACCCGAAAGCCTGCTAGACGCGATGCAAACGGCTGCCCAGCGCGATCGGGTCGCGTGGCAATACGCGCACAACTTTGCCGACGTATTTGATCGGGTGGTCCCCTGGTTGTGCGACACGCAGAACAAGTCGCTCCCATTACAGTTACGCATCGTGCATACGTTTGTCCGCTTGCTCGCCGAGTTGGGCGACACGTTGATCGCCCGCAAGTGTGGTGCCTTGGTGGCCGAGCAAGCGTCGAGCTACGCCGCAGCGGTGCTGCGGAGTGGCGAGCCCGACAGCGAAGCGTTTCAGGACGCACTCGCCGATCTCGACTTCTGGTTGCGGGCCGACGGACACCGTCGCAACCCGGGGACGACCGCCGATCTGATCGCCGCCGGCCTGTTCGTCGCCCTGCGGCAAGGGAAGCTCACGGCAGAAGAGGCGTTTTACTAAAAAACATGCCTGCCCCACGAAATAGTTATTGCTGATGCGTTGCTAGCAGCTGATTATGGTATTCGAGCTAAGGGACGCCTTAGCTCTTCTCGCCCTTTGCAGGTTCCTGCCCCGCCTGCAAAGGGCTCTTTTTTGCGCCGCAAGCGCTCTCGATCGACTCATTGGGCTGTACATCGCAGCTCAGCCCAAGCTGAGGTCTCCCCCAACGAGCCAGTATCTGCGGCAGCAATTCTCCGATCCGTGTGGGAGATCCCGCCAAAAAAGCAGCGTTCGGGTTAAAAACTTCGGCAGATTGTAGGGACAGCGACACCATGACGGTTGGCTCCGGTCGCAACCGAGAAGTGGAAATGCGTACACTGACTATATTGTAGCGGACATGAACAAATGTCAACTTAATTTGATCAGGTCGACAAATGAAATACTGGGTTGTCTGCGAAAGGTAAGTCAAGGCGACGTCGCAGGGCAGGATTGAAGGCCAGGCCCGGTCGAAAACTATCTATGCCCCTTTCGGCCCCATCGACTCAACAACCCCTACTGGCTCTATGAACTCAACCGTTGCCCCTAGTGTGGTTCGCCAGTTGGTTGTTCGAGCACTCGGTGACCTGCTCAAGCAATCGTTCGAGCCCGAGGAGATGGTCGAAACGATTCTGATTCGCGATGGTCAATATCGCGGCCGGTCGTATCGCTTGGCGGGCTGGATGGCCCTGTGGCTGGTCGAGTCCGGGCTCGTCCAGTTCTTCGACGCCGAGGGAGATTTGGTGCGGGTCGCCGAGGTCGTCAACCGCTCGATCGCCAAAGCGGCTTAACGCCGCGCGGGCTAGATGCTCTTCGGCAGCTTGTGCCCGAGCTTATCGCGCTTCGTAGCCAGGTAACGCGCATTGTGCTCGTTGGGGGTGGCCGTGATGGCGACCTGGCCGACGACTTCCAGCTCGAAGCCGCCGTAGATGAATGCGTCGGTCTTTTTCGGGTTATTGGTCAGCAGCCGAACCTTTCGCAGCCCGAGGTCTTTGAGCAACTGGATGCCGACGCCGTAGTCGCGGGTGTCGGCTTTGTGACCAAGCACGAGATTAGCTTCGACCGTATCGAGCCCTTGATCTTGCAAGTGATAGGCTTTGATTTTCTCGACGAGTCCGATGCCGCGTCCTTCTTGGGGTAGGTACACGAGTGCGCCGACCCCTTCTTCGCCAATGCGCTGCAGCGCCTGGTGCAATTGATCGCCGCAGTCGCAACGCAACGACGCGAGCAAATCGCCGGTGAAACACGAGCTGTGCAGGCGGATCAACGGCGCCTCGACGCTCGTGAGGTCGCCGAGCGTCAGCACGATCGGTTCTTGCGACTCGTATTTCACGCCGTAGGCAATGATCTGAAACTCGCCGTAGCGCGTCGGCAGCTTGGCCTCGGCCTGACGATAGACGAGCTTCTCGCTGCGTCGGCGGTGACGGATGAGCTCTTCGATCGAGATGATTTTCAACTCGAAGCGTCGCGCCAGCTCGAATAGTTCGGCCCGATTGGCGCGGTTGCCGTGCTCGTTGAGGATTTCGCACAGCACGCCCGCTGGGCTCAAATTGGCCAGCCGTGCCAGATCGATGGCCGCTTCGGTATGCCCCGCGCGGCGTAGGACGCCCCCTTCTTTGGCCACCAAGGGGAACAAATGCCCCGGCCGGACAAAGTCGCTCGCCATGCTCTGCGGATCGGCGATCGCCAGAATCGTTTGGGCTCGTTCGGCCGCGGTGATCCCGGTCTTGGCCGTGCGATGATCGACGGGGACCGTGAAGTTCGTGCCGAGCGGGGCCGTGTTCCGCTCGACCATCGGCGACAATTTGAGCCGCTCGCAAACGTCGGGCAAAATCGGCATGCAGAGCTGCCCGCGGCCGTGCGTGATCATAAAGTTGACCAGCTCGGGAGTGACCCGTTCGGCGGCGCAGACGAAATCCCCCTCGTTTTCACGATCCTCGGCGTCGACGACGATGATGATTCGCCCTTCGGCGAAATCCTCGACGGCGGCTTCGATCGTCGAAAAATTTGAGCTGTTTGAGTCCATGACGGCTGTTGTGCTCCACGGGCGCGACGGAATGCCTTAGAATTATAGAGTGTCGCGACGATCTATGTCAGGGTGTCTGGTGCGGTGAGTGTGCTCATGCTCGAACGCGAAGAGTACGTCGAACAAGCCTATTTCTTTCGTGCCTTGCGCGATCGCTTCGAGCGGTCCCAGGCCACTCAGGACTTGCTCGTTTCGCTGCGCGAGGAAGTGCTGGCGACGACCCGGCTGCCGCTGGCGATCGATTTTCTCTGCGGCGAACTGAAGCTTTCCGGCGTGATGGCCCCGGCGATGGCGCGATTGTCGCACTACTTTACGCCCTTCCAGGCCTACGTGATGGGAGAGTCCGAAAAGGAGCAGAGCCGATTCGACTTCTTCGTCGCGCTGCAAATCTTGGAACAGGAAGCCAAATACCGCGCGGGTGGATTCACGCCGCAAGGCGCGTTCATGTATCAGTTCGAGGCGTTGTGCCGCAATCGGCTCGGCTATGATTTTGGCCTCGAAGCGATCGGCCGCGATCCGATTTTTGACGAGTCGTGGCGTGAATGGATCGCCACGGTCCGGCGCCAGATCGGCATCGTCGACCTGGCCGAGTTGATTTACGTTCGCAGCGAACACTACGTGCAATCGCGCGAACGGCAGGGGCTCGACGCCGACGGACCCCTCAAGCCGGTGTTGTTTGGCGAGAAGGAAGGTCGCATTGCCCTGGCCCATCGCCGTAAGGAACCGCTCTGGCTCTTCTCGGCCATGCAGCGACACCTCAACTATCCCGAGGTGCCCCGGGCGCGAATGCTCGACGAGAACAAGCAATTGCTGCCGCAACTGATGCGGCGCATGGACCGGGTCGAGATGCGGATAAAGTTGTTGGAAGAAGAAGGTCGCGGCGGGATCGACCTCTCACGGTTCTCCGGCCCGCAAGCAAGCTTGCCCGACGACCTGCAAGAACCACCGGAGTAACGGACTCTCAACGCGAGGCGTGCCGGGCGTCGGCGAAGTCACCAGCCGCACGTTGGTGGCGGAGCTACCCGAACTGGGAAAGCTCAATCGACAAGAAATTGCTTCGCTGGTCGGGCTGGCGCCTTTCGACCGTGACAGTGGCCGCTTCCGTGGCCGACGGACCATCTGGGGCGGACGGACCAACGTGCGCGCTGCGCTGTACATGGCTGCCGTCACGGCTCGGCGATTCAATCCGATCATCCGGCAATTCGCCGAACGGCTCGAAAAAACCGGCAAGCCTTTCAAGGTGGTCATCACCGCCTGTATGCGAAAGCTACTGACCATCTTGAATACCATGATGCGCACCGAAACCAACTGGAATCCTAAATTCCTGCTCCCTTCCTCTTGAAAATCAACACAGCCGCTGTCCCGTTTAGTTGCCCCACGGCGATGGCATTGGGTACTTCTTGTTCGGACTCAGGATCACGTCGCCGTACTTCGACACTTGCTCCTGGGCCTCGCGGTAACGGGAGGCAGCCTAGCTTCTATGGAAGCACTACTGTTGATCTCGCTTCACCCCAACGCAACTCACACTTGCCCTTTGTCGCTTTGGGGACCACAAACGCTACGCAGACTCGACTCTGATTCTTTAATAACTCGACGGTGAGTGGTGCCCCAGCCTTGCTTTTGCCAACCTTTACTTGCCCTGCTGGCAACTCGACGCTTGCATAACCTTTCGCAATTCCTGGGGTGCAAATGTAGATTGGCTTGTTCATCGCATTGACTATTCCAATAGCGGAGGGATTCACTTCGGCTTTAATGGCACCACCGCCTGCGGAGTAGGTCAAAGTGATCTCGTCGCCATTGATTGTCGCAGGCACGCCAGTCTTGTGAGAAACGAGAACAACAACGTCAATAACGATACTCGTGTCGTCAGGCTTAATGGTTTCAACCCCACCATCTATCGAACTTGATGTTGTCGCCTTTGCTTGCTCGTTCTTCCAATCGTTTTCCGCCGCCGAGCCAAATTCAACCAATGAAAGTCCAACGATCAACGCAAGCACTGTGGCGATCTTCATCGACATCATTCCTTTTGGCTAACTGACGACTTTTGACTTCCAAGCCTAAATGCTATCGCAATTCTTAGGATGAATCAAACTCTGGGCGGCGGGACAGGGCAGCTAAACGGGACAGGTCTGAATGGCATCAAGTTAAGCCGCAAGTGATTGTTCGAGTAGGGCTTTGCGGAGGATGGCGCGCGGTTTGTTGGGGGATACAAAGGGGTCAGAGGATACAAAGGGGAAATAAAGGGGTCAGAACGATTTACTTCTCCGATCACTCGGCCTGTTTTCTAGGCCTCCCCCGTGGACGAATCGTGAGATCAAGATCTAGTTCCTGGGCGAGCCTTTCGACCCAGGCTGGATCACCATACGGCAGACCCGTTGCGTTCGAGCGACGGATGCAGCCCAGCGCGAACTCCTCGAATGGCTGATGCACCAGCGCAGCCCACTTTCGCTGGCGAACGGCAGGATACGGCGATAGCTCTTCATAGGTGATGAGCGAATCCAGCAAGGGGTTGACCACACCGAGCCCATGCGTTGAAAAGCTGCTCCAAGGATAATCTTCGGCGCGTTCTACGATCTTCGCTCTCAGTGGATTCGCTTCAATGTACCGCAGCACCGTCAGCAGGTGCTCGTCATTCTGCACCACAGGACTCTTGAATCGTCCTTGCCACACATGTCCGCCCGAATGGTAATGCCTGTGATACCGTTGCGTATGAGAGACCAACAGGCTTTGCATGATCCGGCTGATCGAGGTCTTTCCGGGTCGCATCAGTAGATGAAAATGATTGTTAAGCAGGCAGTAGCCATACAGCTCAAAGGATTTGCGCTCTTTCAACTCGGCCAGAGCCTTCAGAAACGCCTCAAAGTCCCCCTTTTTGCGAAACACCGGTTGCCGGTTGTTGCCGCGGTTGATCACATGATAAATCAACCCTTCTTCGATGGGTCGTAATGGGCGAGGCATGGAGGGCAACCTACCATAGCCACTTTCGACCTGTCAAGATATTAGTTCTGACCCCTTTTTACACCAAGATATTAGTTCTGACCCCTTTTTACACCCTGACCCCTTTTTACACCCCTTATTACACCCCTTATTACACCCAAATCGCAGCCCCGTTTATATCTTCGACGCACTGCAAAGGAACCATTATGACCCATATTGAACAATGGACGAAAGTAGTTTTGCAAAGTTGCCATCGCACCACCACCAATATAAAATTGTACACCTGCTGAGGCATTCCAGGTTGCTTCCGCGAATCCTGGAGCGCCTGCCGAGGCACTGGGCAGCACGTAATGGATCGACGACGTCATGCCCCAGTAGTCATTGAGCGGGACTTGGGAATTGCCTCCAAAGACAAACTCGCCGGGCTCAGCGGCCACGCCCCAGTACACTTGCGTGGTGATGTTATGGTGCCACTGACGCTGCCAGTAGCCGACACCTTGTGAAAAGGCTCGAAAGTGGTTCGGAACACCTGCCAATAAGACGGTCTGTCCCTTGTCGGCAACGGTGGCCCAAATGCCAATCTCATCGCACGGGGTCTTCTGCCACGAAACTTTGAGACGCCATTGGCTCAGATGAAAAGTGTCGTAATAGCGATCGGCCAACCAATCGTGCGCCAAGCCGTAAGCAAGTCGATCGTCGAATAGCCGCTGATAAACGCCGGTAGTGACAAAATTCTGGAAACGCGATTTGCTCCCCGTGAACTGACTCCCTAAATAGTCATACCACCCGGCACTGCTTCCACCTTGCAAGCCGATACCATAGTCAGGCAGGAGAGGAACAGAGCCTTGAATACCGAGCGGTTACCGAAATTACCCATGCCCCCGGCCAAATCCATCGGTCCGGTGAAGGTGTCGAAGAGATTGAAGATCTGTACGTTATCGAGGAGCCGGCTGTCGTCGCATATCGAATCACAGAAGGAGCTTTCGCCGAACGAATCTTTCGACGATGGTGAGGCATTGGGAATGAAGTCGTTTTCTTCGACCGACTTCACCGAGTTATCTTGCTTCCATGAACTGGTCAGCGAGTTAAAAGAGTTTTCGGCATTCGCAAAAGCGTGCTCGAAAGGCGATCCCGCCAAGCACTCCGATGTTGTGTTCCATCCTGTAAGTACGACCAAAACGACCTTGGTCATCACAACAAACGAGGGGTGGCGATACCGTGTCATCAGAACCCGCCTTGAATACAAATGAGTAAGGTAAGTGAGTGTATTATCCGTCACCTGCGACATTACTAAAAAAGACATCGGAAGCGGTACGATCGTATCTTCAGGGATGACCGCCACGATCGTTACATCTGCTAGGATCGTTAAACTTGAACAATCCAGGTGCCAGCATTGCTATGAGCATCTCGGAGATTAAAAGGGGGGGATGGGTTGAGGTGCCATTCGTTCCTGACACTTTATCCCATCCCCAGCGACTCCTGACGTTGCCGGTGTTTTCCCATCGCCATGATTAGAGCCCTTATCTTCCTCACCAACCAGAATCGCGTCTCACGGATAGCAAGCGCCCCAGATAAAAATCTACAGGCTGCTAGGGGCAAGGGGCTGGTAGGGAACGCTGACGTGTAAGCGATCTTCTTCACTAGCCCCTAGCCTCTAGTCCCTCGCCTCCCCCACACTTCGTGAAACTTTTCTCGATCCTCGGATTTGCACAAATAACGATGTGCAAATCGAGCCGGTCGGAAAAGAAAAACGTAAAATTGTTTTTGGAACACATTGCGGCGCTGGTAAGGTGACAGTCGTCAGCATGTGTTCTGCATGGTGATGTGTTGCGTGTGTGCCGGTTTGCTGGGTGCGATGAAGTTCGCCGACGGCAAACGACGCAGTCGACAGCTCGCTGGAATCTCCCGTCGGGATGATGTCGCGTTCGGTCGGTTCGCTTCTCTCGACGGAAGCGCGTGTCTAACGAGATGCCCCCTCGCGCCGCTTGGCGTCTGCAGGTGTTTCGAGTTCTTCCGCAGGGAAGAATGCTCGAAGGCGTTCTCATCTCGCTCCGCCCTCATCTCTTACTGCGGCGCAAGGAGCATCGTTATGGACATCGAATTCAAACTCTCGACCGAAGCAGTCGAGACAGCCGGTCTGGTCAGACCGTTGTGCGTTGAATCAGACATGTCAGACGGCGACGTGTTCGAACTCTTGCGACAGCATCACAGCGGCTGTGTGCTGGTCGTCGATCGCGAACGGCTGGTGGGCCTGTTCACGGAACGGGACGCGCTGCGGCTCATGCATCGCGGCATCGATCCTGACGCTCCG
>CAYLYE010000125.1:0-18071 GCA_964387325.1 uncultured Planctomycetaceae bacterium | reverse complement strand
AAGATCCGCAGATCGAGGTCGCCGGGATCGCGCCGAACGGTCGCATTGCGCTCGCTAAGTTGCCGCAGATCAATCCCGATCTGGTCACGCTCGATGTCGAAATGCCGGAACTGGATGGGCTGAGCACGCTCCCCGAACTGCGTAAGGTGTATCCCAAACTGCCGGTCATTATGTTCAGCACGCTGACCGAACGGGGCGCGTTGGCCACGATCGAAGCCCTCTCGCGTGGTGCCACAGATTATGTCACTAAACCGGCCAATGTCGGCAGCGTAGCCGCGGGTATTCAGAGCGTTCGAGATCAATTGATTCCCAAGATCAAAGCGCTCTGTCCTGGTGCGATCTCCGCCGCAGTATCCCGTCCGGCGCGTCTTGCGACGTCGCCGCGACTTGAGCGACTTGCAATTCATCGCCCTCAGCGATGCGATATCGTTGTGATTGGCTCATCGACCGGCGGACCGCAAGCGCTCACCGCCGTCTTGACCAAGCTACCGGCGGATTTTGCGGTCCCGATTGTCGTCGTACAGCACATGCCTCCGGTGTTTACGCAACATCTGGCGACCCGACTCGATCAGCAGTGCTCGCTGCACGTTTGCGAAGCGAAAGGTGGCGAGACTCTGGAGCCCGGGCGGGTCTTGATTGCCCCCGGTAATTTTCACCTGGAACTGCAACGTCAAGGCATTGCCGTCCGGGTGTTATTACAACAACGACCGCCAGAAAATTCATGTCGGCCTGCCGTGGATGTGCTGTTTCGCTCGGCGGCCTCTGTCTACGGGGCAAATTGCCTAGCCGTCGTGCTGACCGGAATGGGGCAAGACGGATTGCGGGGCGCGGAACATGTGGTGCGCGCTCAAGGAGCCGTGATGGCTCAAGACGAATCCACGTCGGTCGTCTGGGGAATGCCACGCGCCGTGACCGAAGCCGGCCTTGCGCGACTTGTGTTGCCGCTGAATTCCATTCCCAACGAATTGCTGCGCTCCGTCGCCCTCGGTCGACGAGTTACCATTACCAGTTAAGGGATTTCCATGAGCACCGCCATATTGAATTCCGACGCCATTACCTTTGTGTGTAATCTCGTGCGTCAGCGGTCAGCCATTGAACTTGATGCGGCCAAGGCGTATTTGATCGAAGCTCGACTGACGCCGGTTGCCCGGCGACACGGCTATCCCACGACGACCGACTTGATCCGTTCGCTGCAATCGTTGCCCAAGCCCGATGTCCAGCAGCAGGTGGTCGAAGCAATGACGACCAACGAAACCAGCTTTTTTCGCGACGCGCATCCGTTCGATGCCTTACGAACCACGCTGATTCCGGAGTTGCTTCGCACCCGCGCGACTCAGCGTTCGCTCAATATCTGGTCAGCAGCCTGCTCCACAGGTCAGGAAGCCTACTCGATCGCAATGCTGCTGCGCGAACACTTTCTTGAGTTGTCCAACTGGAAGGTTCAGATACTGGGGACCGATCTCTCGGATGAGGTCCTCGAGAAGGCTCGAGCCGCTCGCTTTTCGCAGGTCGAAATGAATCGTGGGCTGCCGGCGACCTTGTTGACCAAATACTTTCGTCGCGAGGGAATGAACTGGGAATTGACACCATTACTTCGCAGTATGACAAGCTTTTGCAAATTGAATCTGATCGAGCGTTGGCCGACGATCCCGCAAATGGATATCGTCTTTTTGCGTAACGTGTTGATCTATTTCTCGCCCGAGACAAAGAAATCAATCTTGGAAAAAGTACGAGGCGTCATGGCGCCCCATGCGGTGCTGTTTTTGGGGGCCGCCGAGACAACCATGGGGCTCGATACTTCATTTGAACGAGTGCAGATCAATAACAGCGTATTTTATCGACTTAAATAGCCGCGGATGACCAATCATGACTATGACGTATGAGAACCTAGTTGAACAAGTCACGGATGCGGTCTTTTCGACGATGCTCAATCTCGGATTGACGCGATCCGACCAGCCACCGCCGGCTGACCACGACATACTGATCGCCACCGTACATATCGCTGGGCAATGGACTGGCAGCGTCGTATTGGCGCTCTCACCTCAAGCGGCGCGTCTCTCTGCTGCTGCAATGCTGCATTTACCGCTCGATGAGATCACCACGATCGATCAGCATGACGTTGCCTCGGAACTGGTCAATATGGTGGGTGGCAATCTAAAAAGCCTCTTGCCGGGCCCCTCGTTTCTGTCGCTACCCACGGTCATTGCCGGCCAGGACTTTGGCGTTCAAGTACGCGATGCGGAATTAGTGGATGACGTCACCTTGGCTTGTGAGGCGGGGTTACTCCGCGTGCGCGTGTACGCCAAACAACAATCCTCGTCCGGTTGACTCAGGATGTGAATCGCCCCCAACGAAGCATGACCGTAAGTTATGTTTCGTCCACTGATCGGTGGCGATCCATTCGGCTTGGTTTCGGAAGCTTTAACACCGTTATGATCTTACCTATTTAGAGAGGGGTTAATATGAGTGGCAAAGTTTTAGTCGTTGATGATTCAGGTACCATGCGGAAAATTATCACGCGGGCATTGAATGCCGTGGGCTACCAAGACATTGTCGAAGCCGGTGACGGCTCCGAGGGCTTGACTGCTTTTAAGCAAGACACCTTCCAGTTGGTCATGACCGATTGGAACATGCCCCAAAGGAGTGGCATCGAGTTGACCAGCGACATTCGTGCTACCGGTTCAACTGTGCCGATCTTTATGGTTACCACGGAAGGGGAAAAGAGTCGCGTGCTCGATGCGATCAAAGCAGGGGTAACCGATTATCTGGTCAAACCGTTTACGGCCGATACTCTTCGTGAGAAGCTTAACAAGTACACGGCGTTATAATCACGCTTGTCTACGTGCCTCCACCAGAAAGCCTGTCCGATGCGAGTCGAATTCATCAATCCTTTCGTGTCGGCTACGCTCGATGTGTTCAAGACGATGCTGGACTGCGAGCTGACTCGTGGCGCACTGAGCTTGCAGTCGGAACACACTCCCATGCACGAGGTCAGCGGACTCATCGGACTCACAGGCCGGTGCCGCGGCATGGTGGTCGTTAGTCTTAGTCGCGAAACCGCCATTCGGGCGGCCGAGATTATGCTCGGCGAACGTCCCGATTCGCTGAACGGCGATGTCATGGATGCGATCGGCGAATTGACCAACATGATCGCGGGGGCGGCCAAATCTCAACTCGAAGAATATCACCTGACGATCGGTTTGCCGACCGTCATTTGCGGCAAAGGGCAGTCCATCACATTTCCTGCCGAGGCCAAACCGCTCGTCATTCCATTTGAGTCGTCGCTCGGATCCATCTCCGTCCAGGTCGGTCTGGTCGATTCCAACTAGTACTTACTCACCCGCGGATTTTCGGATAGAGCAAATTAAGTTTACTGCGGGCGTCGGTCGTTTTCGTTTGCCCGTGGAATGATTCACGGCAGTGGCACACCCTCGCAGGCTGCTTAGAGAGTCGTACGGTCGACTTCCAGGGGACAAGTTGGGTCGTTCAATTTCAAGTTCCATTCGCGTCGCTGGTGACGGGCCTGAGACCGTTTCGTGCGGCGGACCTCGTGCAGCTTGGCGTTGCTCGCCTAGGCCCATTCGCTGCGCATATTTCAATGATGCACGACCTGAGAAATGCAGGCTAGTCGTCGCCGGGCTCGCGTAACAATCGCATGCCGTTGAAGATGACCAGCAGACTAGCGCCGACGTCGGCGGCGACGGCCATCCACATATTGGCAACACCTGCCGCGGCGGCGAGCATCGTCAGCGACTTGATGAGCAGGGCCAGGATGACGTTCTGACGCAACAACTGGAGCGTACGGCGGCCGAGTCGTAGCGTCTCGCCCACGCGGCGAATATGGGACGACATGACGATGATGTTGGCGCTCTGCCAAGCCGTGTCGCTGGCGCCGGCCCCGAGCGCGATTCCCAACGGCGCGGCCGCAAGCGCTGGCGCATCGTTGATCCCGTCGCCAACCATCGCCAGCAACGGGTATTTTTCGCGCAGCACTTCGAGCTCAGCCACCTTATCCTCGGGCAGCAAATCGGCACGCCACTCCTCGATGCCCGACAGCCGAGCGACCCGTTCGGCGACGGTACGTCGATCGCCGGTGAGAAGCACGACATGCCGCACTCCCTGCGATCGTAACTCCTGCATGGCTTGCGGCGTCTCGCAATGCAGCGGATCGTCGAGCAGAATGAAGCCGAGCAGTTTGTCGGCCTGGGCAACGAACACCTGGGCATGATCGTGGTTCGCCGCCGCTTCGAGGTTTGTCGCGTCGACTCCCTGCTCGATAAGCCAGCGGGCATTGCCAATGAGATACGAATGCTCTGCGATGGTGCCGCGAACGCCGAGCCCACGGCGGGTGACGAACTGCTCGACCGGCAAGAGTAATAGGCCTTCGCGTTGAGCGTGCAGTACGATGGCGCGGGCCAGCGGGTGTTCGCTGGCTTGTTCGAGTGACGCTGCCAGCTGCAAGACGCGCGACGACGATGCATCGCCCCAGGCCTCGACGGCTACGACCACCGGGCGGCCTTGCGTGAGGGTACCGGTCTTGTCAAACGCGATGGCGTCGATGCGGCCAGCGAGTTCGAGCCACTCGCCCCCCTTGATCAGCACACCACGTCGAGCCGCATATTGCAGCCCGCAGGCGATCGTGATCGGCGTCGACAACACGAGTGCGCACGGACAGGCAATCACCAGCAACACGAGTCCGCGGTGCAACCACGGTGTCCACGGTTGCAAAAATAGTAGCGGCGGAACGATGGCCAGCAGCGTCGCGATGACCATGACGAGCGGTGTGTACCAACGAGCAAAACGATCAACGAACCGTTGCGTTGGCGAGCGCGACGCTTGAGCTTCTTCGACCAGGCGACTGATATGGGCCACGGTCGATTCGGAGGCGACTTTGCTCGCACGGATCGTGAGCGCGCCATCGCGATTCAAGCTGCCGGCGAACACCGGATCGCCGGGCAATTTGTCGACGGGGACACTTTCGCCGCTGATCGGGGATTCATCGAGGCTTGCGTCTCCTTGTTCGATCACGCCGTCGACCGGCAGACGCTCGCCGGGACGGATCAACAGGCGATCACCAACATGCACCTGTTGCGGATCCACATCGTGGACGTGATCGCCGTGCAACACATGAGCCACGGTCGGAGCGAATGTCATGAGCGACTGCACGGCATCACGTGATCGGGCTACACTCGCCCTTTCGAGCCACAAGGCCACGCCGAACAAGACCATCGTCGAGGCGGCTTCGAGCACCTCGCCCGTGGCGATCGCGCCCACGGCAGCGATCGTCATCAGCACATGCATGTCGTAGGATGCGAGCCGAACCGCTCGCCAAGCGGCCTGCGCGATATTCCAACCCGCGACGACCGTCGTCAGCACACCGATGGTCCAGTAGGTCCAAGACTCACTGTAGCCGCTCAGCGCGAGGATGACGCTCAGCAGCCATAGCCCGATCCCAACGCCAACGGTGCGAGGCAAGCGGGGGACCGTTCTAATCACGCGCAGTGTGGGTGCATGACGCTCGACGCGAAACCCGATCGACTCGATCCGCTCGGTAATCGTTTCGATCGCGGTCTGCTGAGGGTCGAACGTGACGACGAGTTGCCGCGCGAAATAATTGGGCGCAAGTTCGCTGACGCCGCCAAGCGAGGCGAGTCCTTTGCTGATCAGCGCATATTCCTCGGCACAATCGAGCGCGGGAACATGGAGTGTGGCACGCGTGGGGCTCAGCGGTTGGTCCTTATGATGGTCTCAGCTGGATTGTCGGCGGCGCGGCTCGTCGTCGGTGGGGGCGTAGATCGAGCGGCCGCCATCGACCGGCAAACAGACCCCCGTGATAAAGTCATTCTCGATCAGCGCCAAGACCGCTTGCGCAATATGAACAGGTGTCCCCTCGCGTTTGACAAGCGTGGCGTTGATGACTCGCGCTCGCTCGTCGCTAGGCAAATCGAGGGGCAGCATGACTGGGCCGGGGAGAATACAGTTCACGCGGACGCGCGGGTTGCGCGTGCCCAACTCAACCGCGAGCGAGCGTGTGAGCGCGGGGATCGCGCCTTTGGACGGGAAATACGCGGCGTAGTCGAGATATGGCCGCTCGATGGCCCAGTCGCCGAGGTTGATGATCACGCCCCCCGCAGGTTGTGCGACCATTGCGAGCCCGATGCGTTGCGCGAGGAGAAATGTACCCAGCGTGTTGATCTCGAAGTGGCGGCGCACATCGTCGGCGGTCGTTTGTTCGAGCGGCTTCGACTGCCAAATCGCGGCACAATTGACCAGGACATCAAGACGTCCGAACGTGGCAAGCGACTGCCCGATGAGCTGCTGGACACTCAGTTCGCAAGCAAGATCGGCCTGCAAAGCAACGGCCTGAATACCACGCAACTGAAGCTCGCTGACCGTTGCCTGGGCTTCGTCCTGGGCCGTGTGATAATGGACGATCAGGTTATAGCCTCGCTGGGCCAAGGCCTGAGCGACATGGTATCCGACCCGCTGGCGGCCGCTGCCGGTCACCAAAGCCACGGGGGGGACCGTCCTGGCCGGGGCTTGGGTGTTGGTGATATTCATGGAGTCGTACCAGCCGATAGGAGGATCGCAAAGTCAAGCCATACTACCCAGTCGCCCCAGGCGTTGCGAAGCAATTCGATGCTAGCGGAGACTTGTGTAAAATACTTAACAGATTTGCAGAATCGATAAACTCAACCCAGTCAAACATTCGATCATAGGCCATGATTATAGCGTGATCTTGCGCGCTCGGCTGAAGGGTCGATAGAACAAATGATGGATGCTGAAACCATTGAAATAACGTATCTCGCGGCAACGACGGTGTTCACGTCGGCCGCAGCGGTTACGGATTTGAGTGGTTGGCGGATCCCGAATGTGTTGACCGTCAGTGCGTTTGGCGCGGGATTGGTCGCGAGGATCGTTTTGGGAGGCTGGGACGCATTGCTTGTGGGGCTCGGCGGATTCGCATTCGGTTTTGGCGTGCTGCTGGTGTTGTGGCTGCTGGGGGGCACCGGCGCCGGCGACGTGAAGCTCATGGGAGCGGTCGGAGCTTGGTTAGGGTTTGGCAAAACGTTCGTGTTGTTCGTTGGCAGTGCCATCTTACTGGCATTGATGATGATCATCGCAGCAATCATTCGTACCGTGACGAAGACACCTAACTCGTCACAGTCGGCGGGGGTGTTGAAGACGATCACGGGTAAGGAGCGTCACCATCGGCGACTGACGCCTTACGCCGTGCCGGTGGCGACGGTGGCGTGGTTACTGCTGGCTGTACAGGTGAGCAAGATGATCCAGCGTTGGGGATGAGCGTGTGGCGAAATTCTTGTTGAAGTAGTTTATGACGTGAGGAGTTAGCGACAATCATGGGTCGCATCACACCACTAACGTTGATCATCGCCTTTTTGGCGATCGTCTTTGGCCTCATGGCGGCCTACACCGTCCAGCGCGCCATGCGCACTGTCACGCCAATAACCGCCACGGCGAAAGGTCCCGCAACTCGGGCCGTACCCGTGGCTGCTCAAGATTTGCCGACCGATCGGCCGCTGACGATGGCGGATCTCGTCATTCAGAATTACACGCCACAGGATGAGATCAAGCTGGGTATTGATAAATTCTCGTATCTTTTGAATGCAAATGCGATTGTCGGTCGAACGTTGAAGACACCTAAGGATCGATTCGCGGTCTTCACGACCGATGACTTCTATCCGGATAATTTAGGCCCCACGGTTTCTGATCGCCTGAGCGGCAAAGGGCTACGAGCCGTGGCGGTCGAGGTCGAATCGGTGGGCATGCTCGCCGGTCACGCCGTGCCAGGCACCCACGTCGACGTGGTGTTTCGCAGCAACGAGAAGATTAACGGTGTCTCGGGAGCCACGGTAACGTTGCTCTCCGATGTCGAGGTGCTCGCCGTGGGTCAGAATATGGTCACCGGATCGCGTGCTGGCTTTCAGCGTGATAACAAAGGCAATATCGTCACGCTAGCCGTGGCCCCCGAGCGCGCGAATCGCCTGAAGATCGTCGAGGGACGCGGCATCATTTCACTTTTGCTCCGCGACCCGAACGATCATCGAGTTGCACAGGACAAACTGACGCCCGAAACGTTGGAAGGCTTGCTGGGTATTCCGCCTCGGAAGGGGCCTTTCGTCGCCGAGGTCTACCGCAAAGGCAATCGACAGCGTGTGATATTTAATGACGATCAAGTGATCGAAGACTCGCTGCAAGGCCAGACGCCCCGGCCGCAGGGTGCTCCGCAACCGAATCAAGCACCGCCGATCGAGGCGGTGCCGAACAAAACGTCGAACGTTGCGGCCCCCGCTCCAGCCGTCGTCGCGCGTCCGCTCTCCCCAGATCAACTCGAAGCAGCGCTGCAGTCATTGTTGCTCAATGGCGCAGCGCAGGAGTAGTCGATCCGGTCCGGGTGGTCAAGGAACGATCATTTACCATGTCAGCCCCTTTCAGTACTGCCACTGCTGTGACCGACGCGGAACAACAGTTCCAGCGGCTCAAAACACGCATCCATGAAGAACTGATCGAATCGATCGATCTCTCGGTGATCGGTCAATTGGACGAGAATCAGTTCTCGCATCAACTGGTGCCGTTGGCTGAGGAACTTTGTCGGCGGCGGGGCGCCGATCTGACCGACGCCGAGCAACAACGACTGCTCGGTTCCGTGCTGGACGAAGTGTTTGGGCTCGGCCCGCTCGAACCATTGTTGAGCGATCCGAGTATCACGGAAATCCTCGTCAACAGTCCGGACGAGGTGTATATCGAGCGCCGTGGTCGATTGGAGCGAACGCCGGTCCGGTTTGCCGATCAGAAGCACGTGATGCGAATCATTCAGCGCATCGTGGGTCGCGTCGGCCGACGTGTTGACGAAGTCACGCCGATGGTCGATGCGCGGTTGCCTGACGGCTCGCGTATTAATGCGATCGTTCCGCCGTTGGCCTTGCGTGGGCCGACGCTCTCGATTCGCCGTTTCGGCGCCAAGGGGCTCACCGCGCGCGAGTTGGTCAGCTCGGGCTCATTTACGGGCGAGATGTTGACTTTCTTGGCCGCCGCGATCGAGTCCCGCTTGAGCTTTCTGATCTCCGGCGGCACCGGCGCGGGCAAGACGACGCTGCTCAACGCGCTGGCCGAGTTTATCCCTTCGGAAGAACGTCTGGTCACGATCGAAGACTCGGCCGAACTCAAGCTACGCCACCAGCATGTCGTGCCGCTTGAAACGCGTATCCCCAGTACCGAAGGTCAAGGGGCGGTGACCGCCCGCGAATTGGTTCGCAACGCGCTGCGCATGCGACCCGACCGGATCATCGTCGGCGAAGTTCGTGGCGCCGAAGCGCTCGATATGCTCCAGGCAATGAACACAGGGCACGAAGGTTCACTCACGACCGTGCATGCCAACGACGCGCGCGAGGCGCTGACGCGGCTCGAGATGATGGTCGGCATGTCGGGTTTCGATTTTCCGCTCGCGATCGTGCGGCAGTACATTGCGGCGGGCATTCGCTTGGTCGTCCATGTGACTCGGCTCAAGGGAGGCCAACGCAAGGTTAGCAGCATCAGCGAAGTGGTCGGGTACCGCGACGGAGAATATCAAACCCAGGAAATCTTCGCATTCCGGCAGCGCGGCGTCGACGATCGAGGCATCGCGGTCGGTGAGTTTGTCGCAACCGGCGTTGTGCCCGAATGCCTCAAGCGTATGGAAATCACCGGGGTATCGCTGCCCAACGATCTGTTCCGGCAACGGCGGCTCGGTTACGACATGACCGCGCCGTTCAGCCAGGCGGACACGCGTTACCCGGATGGGCCCAAGCTATGACGTCCGGCGTAACCTTGCTGGTGTTTTTGACGATTTCGCTCGCACTGATTGCCGTTTACTTGGTGCTGCGCGACATGACGGCGGCGGCCCCCGCCCCGCAGTTACGACTGCGCGAGCCACTCATTCCGCTGGGGCAATCTCTTCCCGGCAACGCTGGCGAATCGTTCAATCTGTGGTTCGAGCGGCTCGTGCGAGAAGGCAATCTGGCCTATAGCGCGAATCTTGTGGCTCTGATCATCCTGATGGCGGGATTTTTTCCAGCAGCCATGTTCCTCGTCGTGACGGATGATCTGCTCGGGGCGATCGTGGGATTCGTCGTCGGCTCGCTGCTGGCGTTGATCGTGTTCGCCATCGTCCGCTTTCGCCGCGTAAGTCGCATCCAAGATCAGCTCCCCAACGTACTCGACCAGTTGGCCCGAACAGTGCGCGCCGGCGAGAGCTTGGACCAGGCGCTGGTCGTTGTGTCCGAATCGGGACGCGATCCGCTTGGCCCCGAGTTGCGTCGTTGTGTCAAGCAACTCGAAATGGGGCTGTCGCTGCCTGTGGCCTTGAATGGTTTGTATCAGCGTGTTCCGTTGGTGGACATGCAAATCATGGTCAACACGTTGAGCATTTATCGCGAGGTGGGGGGAAATCTAGCCAGCCAACTCGAACGCCTCGCCACACTCATGCGCGAGCGGGTCGCGTTTCGCCGGCAGATTCGCGCCAACACCTCCGCCGGCCGACTGGCTGCGTTTATCATCGCCATCATCGTGCCCATCGTGTTCCTGTACTACTACTTTTTCCAAGCCCAGTCGATGGACAATGTCTTCAAGGACAACTGGGGTATCAGCCTGATGCTCGCCGCATTGGTGCTGGAGATCGTGGGCGTACTGTGGGTGTTCGCCGTCGTTCGGATACGAAACTAAGGCGAGGCTCGCACATGGATACGCAGTTCGATGTGCTACGAAACTTGCCCGAGAACTGGCAATTGTTCCTGCCCGCCGCGGCGTTTGCGGCGGTGTCGCTCTTGGCTCTATTGTTGATTTGGCTCTCGACTGCCACCGCGCGACATCAGGTCGACGTGTTGACTCTGCCCGATTCGGTGCCCGATCCGTGGTTGGCGCGCATCATACCGGACTTAACGACAGGCCGCGCGTCGGGCTTGGATCGCGACTTGATCCGCGCCGGCTTGTATCAGCGTCGAGCGCGGGCCGAGTTCTTGATGACCTGTAATCTGCTGGTGCTCAGCGCGATCGCATTCACCGTCTGGTGGATGTGGGCCGCTAGCGACAGTGGCCCCACCGAAGTATTGCGGGCCATGCTGATTGGAATCTTCATTGTCGGCTGGACCTACGTCACACCTCGATTACTGTTGCAATGGCAGGGCGCTCGACGCATCCGCAATATACTAGCCGCATTGCCCGACGTGCTCGACGTGCTGACGATGTGCATCGCGGGGGGGCTCTCCTTGTCGGCCGCCTTGCAACGCACGGCGCAACAATTGAATACGGTCCACCCCGAGTTAGCGCGCGAGCTGGATATCGTGCGCCGCCAAATGACCACCGGCAGCGTCGAACAGGCTATGCAGCAGTTCGCCGCGCGGATCGACGAGCCCGACCTGAGCGCGCTGTCGGAAATGATTGTACAAGCCGAGCGGATTGGCTCCGACGTGGCTGGGGTGATCCGCGAGTACTCCGATAATATCCGCCGCACGCATCGTCAACAGCTCGAAGCGCGCGGTAATCGCATGTCGGTGCAATTGCTGTTTCCGGTTATGTTCTGCCTGACACCCGCCGCGTACATCGTGCTGGTAACTCCCAGCATCGTCGAGATGCGACAATTTCTGATCCGCGAGAACGAGCCGGGCGGAGCGCTCGATACGACCAACTCACGAGCGCGCGTCAGCAACCCCACGCCTTCGACAAACCGGACGCAACGTTAGTGATCCTCAGATAATGAACTTCATAGGCTGAGCAACGCGAGGCCGGTATTTTTGGAGTCCCGCTGGTTGTCCTGTTAATTTAATTACCTGAACCTCAAAAGTCCTCGCACGCGGATGGCTCACCCCCTGCCGATTTGGATCGACGAATCGGACCCGCTCCAGCCGGGCACCTTCATCCAGACGCGCACCGTCGTGCCGCCTCCCGGTACGCTGTCGATGGTCGCTTTTCCGCGGAACAGCTTGGCGCGTTCGATGATGCCTCGCACGCCGAAGCGGTCCGTCGGAATCGACTTGGCGTCGAAGCCATGGCCATTGTCGTTGACCTCGATATTGAGTCGGGCGCCGTCTTGCTGCAATGTCAAAATGATCTCGGTCGCCTCGCCATGACGCAGGGCGTTTGAGATCGCCTCTTGGATGATGCGGAACACGACCCCATCGAACAATGGATTGATGCGGTCTTCTTCCAGGTCGACCGTCCAGGTAATCTGGCACCGCGTATGTTTGCGATATTCGGCGATCAAATGGCGGATCGAGTCGCTGATGCCCCGTTCATCGATAATCATCGGCCGCAGGTCGTTGATCAGTCGGCGCGACTCTCGGATCGCCTGTGCCAAAATCTCGTCCGCTTTAGCAAGAGCGGGATCTGTCTCGCCACTGGCATGACTGCGGGCCGCCTCGACCTGCATGAACGCGCCGACGATGAGCTGCGCCAATCCGTCGTGAATGTCGTGCGAAACGAGCCGCCGCTCCTGTTCCTGCAACTCGAACAGTTGACGAATCACCAGGGCTTGGTGCCGCAGTTCTTCTTCGTCCAACTTGCGTGCCGTGACGTCTTGGATGGCCCCAAGAACGCGACTCGCGCGCCCTTGCTCGTCGCGTGTGATCAGTGCCCGATCGTTCACATAAGCATAACTGCCATCGATGCGTCGAAAGCGATAATCGCAGACCCAGCGAAAACCGGTCCCCTCGATCGCTTGTTGTCTCGAAGAGGCGACTCGATCACGATCATCTGTATGGATCTGCTGCGACCACCAAAGGAACGCGTCGGCTAAGGCCGCGGGACACACCCCGTAAGCCTCATGGTATGTTTCGTTGCACCAGACGGTGTTTTCGAGCAGGTTGACGTCGCAAATCGCGTCGGCCGTGGCTTGCATGACCAGCTGTAAACGCTCTTCGCTGGTCGCCAAGTCAATCGCTTGCTGCTTTTGGGCGGTGATGTCGCGCGCCGAAGCTATAATAAAATCTGCCTGTGCATCGAGCGCCGCATACCAAGTCAGCCAGCGATATTCTCCGCTGTGGCAACGATAGCGGTTCTCGAATTCGACCGTCTGATACTGGCCCGTGAATAGCTTGCTCGCCTCGTTGATCGTCGCCTGCAAATCGTCAGGGTGAACGAAGTCGATATAGGGTCGGCTCGTTATCTCTTCCAACGTCCAACCAAACGTCTTCATCCAGGCCGGGTTGACCTGCATAAAATAGCCACGGCGATCTGCAACGCAGAGCAGTTCGTTGCTGAAAGCGAAAAAGTCAGGCATGAGTCCATCTCGATCCGTGGGGGCATAGTTCACAGCACGCAGGCAGGCCCCATGCCTCGATCGTCCAGACGGTCTGGACACTCCGACCCTGTTATGCAATAAGCGTGAGCAGGCAACTCCAGCGCGCTCACATGACCGTCGGCTCCAACTTAGCAGTTCCAACACACAATGGCGACCATCGCGACCATCGTCGGCGCTCGACCTCAATTCGTCAAGGCAGCGGCCGTCTCTCGAGCCATCGCCCAACAAGTGTCGCTGCGTGAAACGCTGATCCACACCGGCCAGCACTACGACGATCGCATGTCGGCGGTCTTTTTCTCCGAGCTAGGCATCCCCGAACCCGATTTTCATCTGGGGGTTGGCTCCGGTTCGCATGGCGCTCAGACCGGCCAAATGCTCGCGGCAATCGAGCGTGTGTTGCTCGATACTCGTCCCGATGCCGTGTTGGTCTACGGTGACACCAACTCGACGCTCGCCGGCGCGCTCGCTGCGTGTAAATTGCATTTACCGATCGCCCACATCGAGGCTGGCCTGCGTTCGTTTAATCGACGCATGCCGGAAGAAATCAATCGCGTGCTTACCGATCACGCGGCAGATCTCTTGCTCGCGCCGACCGACCTGGCCGTGAGTAACTTGCTCCACGAAGGAATCGACCGTTCGCGCATCCATCAGGTGGGTGATGTCATGTACGACGTCGCGCTGTACTACCGCCGAGCGGCCCTGGAACGAACCGCGCTGTTCGCTGCGTTGGGCGTGTCGCCGAAAAATTATGTGCTCGCCACCGTACACCGTGCCGAGAACACCGACACGATCGAGCGGCTACAAGCGATCCTCGACGCCTTGTGTGAGTTGGCCCGGCTCTGTCCGGTCGTCATGCCGTTACACCCTCGAACTCGCGGCATGTTGGATCGTCTAGGGCTGTTGGCGCAGGCACACTCAGCGTTGAAACTCATCGAGCCCATCGGCTATCTCGACATGCTCGCGCTCGAAAGTCACGCCCGGCTCATTGCGACCGATTCCGGCGGAGTTCAGAAAGAGGCTTATTTCTGTGGCGTGCCATGTGTCACGTTACGCGAGGAAACCGAATGGCAGGAGTTGGTCGATTTGGGCGTAAATCGCCTCGCGTCCCCGGTCTCTTCCGCGGAGCTGTTGTCCGTACTTCAAGACTGTTTAGCGAACCCCGCGAGCGTCCGGCACGACGTCCAACTCTACGGCGGGGGCCACGCCGCCCCCTTGATCATTGAACGAATACTCGATTTTCTCGCTACGAAGCGACCTGCGCCGTGAGCCACACCCCTCGTTCGATCATAATTCGTCCCAAAATTATAGTTTTTGGGTGGGGTTATTTGCTTGGTCCCCAATATTGACCTACGGTTTCTATTGTCGGCTCGTGTTCAAGCAACGCCGATCGAGCCGTGGGGCCACTCATCTCAAGTGTCGATTCGTTTCTCATACGCGGGGATCCATCATGTCGTTGTTTGCATTGGTCGAGAGTCCACTGGCTGTGTGCTTGTGGTCAACCCTAGCACTTGTCGGTGGCGCGGGGGTGGTCGCACTCGTCAGTCCGGCCCGCTTCTCCGCTTTGGCCAGCTTGGGGAGCCGCTGGTACGACACCGATCGGTTCTTCAACATGTTCAATCGCCGGGTCGATGTCGATCAGGCGTTGCAACCCTACATTCGCCCACTTGGCGCGGCCGTGCTCGCCGCCGTGGCCATGCTCGCGTGGCTGATCGGCTTTTAATCGCCGCGCAACGAGACAAATCGCTGGAGATTGTCCCCCACGCGCCGCACATCGAGTTCAACCACGCAGTCGACGCCACGCCGCTCGCAACGTACGCCGGAGCTGTCGTCGTCGCGTGCTCACACGTTCCTCGGGAATCTCCCGAAGCGCCTGCTCGATTCTGAAGCGAGAACAACCGGGTGACGGATGAATCGTCAGCCCGGTGGGGCCAAAGTTGATCTCCGTGTGGGGCTCGTTCAATAGCATTGAAGCCTGTCGCTGCCACCACGACTTCGGCGGCCAACTCACATCATGCTCCAGTAGCGGCGCAACGCTAATTCGCGAAGTCGACTCGGTTGCCTCGGTTGGGCCAACCATCCACAGTTCTCGTTCCTGTCGGGCGTCGCGATCGCTGGGCCAGCGAGCGATTGGCTCGACAGGTCGGTCGGGAAACAGCCGCTGCAGATACGGTCCCAACGGCCCAATCGCGCGGCGGATCGACTCGACCCCCGCGCCGTGCTCATCGACCCCGGGTTGCTCGATAAACAGCCGCGTGCTGAGCGGCCCTAGCGTTTGCAGAAACGCCTCGTGATCTTCCACCCAGTGCAACACCGACAGACACAGTACTGCATCGAAGCGGCAACCCCGTGCCGCGAACTGTCGCGCCATCCGCTCTTCGGCCCGGGCCGTCAATAGACAGACCCGCTCGGCCCCGTTCAGTTCCAAGACGCGCCGCTGCACGGCGGCCGAGCGGAGATCGGCCTCGACGCTGATGGTAATCCCCTGCGGAGCATGCTCGCACCAGCGGAGCGCAAACCAACCGAAATTCGACCCCACGTCGAGCAACGTGCCATCACGGGGCAAGTGCGGCACGATCGCCTCCCAACGGCGCTGCATCTGGCGCTGCCCGCGATACAACACGCGTCCCTCGACGATCACATCCTGATAGACGCACAACCCTTCGAGCAGCGCCGGGTCGAATGACCCGCGGTTCGGCTGCGTGTCGGTAGGTAGCGTGGCAAGCGGCATCGAGTTCATCCGTGAATGCGTGACACTCCATGCTCGCATAATCGCCTCGTCGGGGTCAATTCGAGTTCACGCGTGATGAGTCCAGGTAGCCAGTAAACAAGGGCGTCTTTTGAAATCTGTCCCGGAATGGGCACTCGTTCTCGATTTAATAGACCCGATCGGTAAGAATAGAGGGAACGACGCGAATGCGGCCGGAGAAGGTTGCCCGTGGAGGCAATGAGCCTGCGGCCGTCGCGCTAGCGAAGGAATGCTCGTAATGTGGCGATGGACATGCTGGATCGGACTCGTCTGCTTCATCGCGACGCTCGACGTCGCGCAGGCCCACGCCGAGATCACAGCCGATCAGGTCAAGGTCTCGATCGAACGCGGGGTCAAGTCTCTACTCTCGAAGCAAAGTCCTAACGGTTCCTGGCCCGACATCGCACTTTACAAGTCAGGGGTCTCGTCACTCTGCACGTTGGCGCTACTCAACGCTGGGGTGCCACTCGACGATCCGAAGATGGCCAGTGCGATGGCGCATATTCGCCGCCAGAAGTTGACCCAAACGTACACCGTCGCGTTGCAGACGATGGTCCTCTGCGCGGCTGAACCCGAGAAAGACGCGCTCCTCATCAAGAGCAATGCCGCGTGGCTCGAGGCACATCAGAACAAGGAGGGGGAGAAAAAAGGCTCCTGGGGCTATTCTCCCTCGCAAGGCGTGCGCGGCCCCATTGGCTCGGGCGATAACTCGAACACGCAGTTCGCGATGCTCGCCTTGTACGAGGCGGCCCGCGTCGGGGTACCGGTCTCCGATCAGACTTGGCGTCTGGCGCGCGACTATTGGCTGAGCGTACAAAACCCCGACGGGTCTTGGGGCTATCTGCCCGGCGCCGACGGCACGGGGAGCATGACCTGCGCCGGTATCGGCTCGATGGTCATGGCCCTTGATCGGCTCAACTCGGGCGATGCCGACGTGGTTGGCGACCAGATCGAGTGTTGTGGCCAGCAACCCGATGAAGAGCGGATCGAGGCTGCTCTGCGTTGGCTTGGTGCGAACTTCACCGTGCATGCCAACCCGGGCGTGCGGGCTTGGCTGCTCTATTATCTCTACGGCGTCGAGCGTGTTGGCCGGCTCACCAATCGCCGCCTGATCGGTGGTCATGACTGGTTTCGCGAGGGGGCCGAGTTCCTGGTCAAAATGCAGCTCGATCCCGGCGGCAATTGGCAGGGATCCGGAGAATTCGAGGCCCACAGTGAAGTCTCCACCAGCTTCGCGCTGCTGTTCCTGGCCAAAGGACGCCGCGCGGTCCTCTGGGCCAAACTGAAACACGAGCCCGACGACGATTGGAACCAACATCGGGGCGATTTGTCGAACATAACCGCGTATGTCGAGCAGCGTTGGAAACGCGATCTGACTTGGCAGGTGATCGACATCGCCCAAGCGTCGGTCGACGACCTGTTGCAAAGCCCGGTGCTCGTGATAAGCGGTAAAGCGTCTCCTCGTTTCAGCGCACAGCAGATCAAAACCCTGCGTGAGTACGTCGATCGTGGCGGTTTTATCTTAGGCGAGTCGTGTTGCGGCGACGCGCGTTTCGAGGCGGGCTTTCGCCGGCTCGTCGAGCAACTCTTCCCCGAGCCCGACTACCAGCTGGCTCTCTTGCCGCCCGAGCACCCTGTCTGGTCGGCCGAGGAGCCGATCAATCCGCGCTATATCCCGCCGCTCTACGGTGTCGATTACGGCTGCCGTACGAGCGTGATGTTTACGCCCACGCCGCTGGGTTGCTCCTGGGAGTTGGCCCGCGTGGGGCGCGAACTCAAATATTCACCACAGGTCGTTGGCCAGATCACGGCTGCCCGAAGCATGGGAGTCAACATCCTGGCCTATGCCACCAATCGCGATGTGAAATTCAAGCTCGAGATACCACTCGAAGCCGATCCCGACACGAAACGCGACCCACTCGATCGCGGCCGGCTGTTCATTGCGCAACTCAAGCACGGCGGCGGCTGGAACGTCGCGCCGGGCGCGTTACCGAACCTGCTCCGTTTCGTCAAACAACAAACCGGCCTGCG
>CAYLYE010000124.1:0-18144 GCA_964387325.1 uncultured Planctomycetaceae bacterium | reverse complement strand
ACCCACCATGAGACAAAATCCGCAGCCGGGCCAGTGATCGCGACCGGCCGCCCGATTGATGCGCGGCGTGCGTCCCATATCTCCCATGGCGACAACGAGTGTGCTGTCGAGCAGCCCGCGCTCTTCGAGATCGGTCACCAAGGCGGAAAAGATCGTATCGAAGTTCGGCAGGTTGAAGTCGCGCAGGAGACCAAAGTTGTTGGCGTGCGAGTCCCAGTGGCCCGAGCCCTTGCTCTCGGTCGTAAGCGTAATGAATTTGACGCCCGCCTCGACGAGCCGCCGCGACAACAACGCACACGACCCGTAGAGTGAGTCGCCGTAGCGTTCGCGAACCGCTTGAGGCTCTTGGGTCAGATCAAAAGCCAATCGCGCACGGTCGCTCGTGAGCAGATCGAACGCTCGTCGCTGATTGCCACGCATCACGTCGACCACGCCGGTCGCGTTGGACCGGGCAAACCGTTGATCGACATCGTCGAGCAACGACTGCCGACGGTTAATGCGGTCGGCCGTGATTCCCTCGAGTTCGCCGAACGTCGGCGGCACGGGCACGCCGCGCGGCGTCACCGGATCGTAAAAGTTCTTGGGCTCTCGTTCGAGCTGGGGCTCGCAAAGCGTCATCAGCGGATCGTACTGGCTTCCCAGGTAGCCACCGTAGGGACCCGCGCGACGCAAGGCTTGGCTGTAACCAGGATGGGCTGGCATACAGACATAGCCGGGCAGATCGCTACGGCAGATACCTAAGTACTGACAGACGGCCCCCATGCCAGGATGGTCGGTCCGTTTGGCAAAGTAGTTTTCGCGATCGCTGCCTCCGGTGAAGCCCGTGAGCAGCGCGTAAGGATTATGGCTGTTATAGCCATGCGATAGCGAACGGATGAGCGTCACGCGGTGCATCAACCGAGCGATCTTGGGTAAGTGCTCGCTGATTTGCACTCCGCTCAGCGATGTGTCGATCGGTTTGAATTCGCCGCGCACTTCGACAGGCGCATCTGGCTTGAGATCGAACATGTCGATGTGGCTGGGTCCGCCAAACAAATTGAACAACACCACCGACTTGACCCGCCCTGGACGCACTGCGGCGTCGGCCGTTGCCGGAGCGAGCAGATTGGCTCCGAACAACGAGAGTGCTCCGGCGCGAAGCACATCTCGACGACGGACCCCGTCGCAGGCCGAAACGGCTCGACCCAAGATTTTGAGCATCGATCGTGGCCTCGCGGCCTAGGGGTGGGTTTTGTGACCGTACACGCTGATGTACAGCCGGCAGTAAGTGGGACGATTTATCTATCGACCAGATTCGATGGATTCTAGTTGGAAATGTGAGTCGAGACAAGCGTATTTGACAACGAGCCGGGAGGTTGCCGTCGCTCGGCCGGCGTGAGCATCACTTGGAAGAGGCCCCGACAAACTTGAGTGGGGCGTACTTTTCAATCTGATGGAAATTAACTTGCGTCAGTGGGGCAATCGTCGAGAGGTTGGGCCGCTGCCAACGCTGGTCGTAGTCGTAGCGACAGAGCGCACAGGTCCACACATCACCCGCCCCCGGCCGGCCACCCGTGTGCGCAAAGTCACTCCACGGGATGCGCCCCTCGGCTGACCAGCCTTGATCGTCATCGGTTCGCACATTGAGTGTGCCGCGAACAACGGCCCGAGCCGTCCAATCAAACTTGTCGCGCCGTCGGTAGTCTTCGAATCGTTCAATCGTTGCCTCGTGTCGCATGAGCAGGTCGAATCGCGTGCCAGCCGGAGTGACCTGAAATTCGTAGTAGTTTCGCTTCTCTGTCGAGGGGCGAAAGAACAACTCGAAAACGTCATTTTCCCAAGTGTTGCTATCGTGCTCGGTCTTGTCGGCGAAGAGATCGTGATCGACCATCTCGGCATAAAAATACAACGCCTCGTCGTCCCAGAGCAGACGTGCCACCGTCGACGTCTTGGCCTGCGGCTTGTCGGGCAACCAGGGAGTGACAAAGTGCTCGATCCGTTGCGCCTGCTGCCAACTTGGTTCGTCGGCGCGTCCATCGATCTTGATCGCAGCGCTCGCGCGGCGACACTCGACCGCTAGGCCCTGCGTATCGTCGGCAGCACAGCTCGACAACGAAATAATGGCGACGATACTCCACGCCACGACGACTCGAACCGTGTTACTTAGCATGAAGGCTCTCGATGATTGGGCGACGGGGATGCGGGAAAGCGTGCATGAAGCTCTGGATTAGCTCTTTGACTCGACAGCCGGAAACATCCGTGTCCAGTGCATCGCGCCGCTGTTAATGTGACGCTGCATCGCCAACACGGACGCTTCAGCATCGCCTCGCTCGAGCGCATCGATAATTGCCAGATGCTCATGCGTTTCAGCGGACAGACGTTGAAAGTCATTGCGAACACCGTCCTGCGTGTAGGAGACGTCTCGAAACACTCGAAACAGTGTCTTGAGCCGGTTGATCTCGCGAGCCAAAAAGCGATTACCGCACGAGGTGGTCACCAAATCGTGCAATCGCGAGTCAATCGTTCGGGCTTGTGCGATGAACTCATTCGCGGGCCGGGCCGGCTGATCGATCAATTGCTGCAATTCATGGCGCAGCGATCTGAGCTCGGCCGGATTACAACGCCCGCAGGCGCTGCGAGTGGCCGCACACTCGAGGATCTCCCGCACCTGTGAAATCTCGGCCACTTCTTGCACGGTTACGTGCCGCACGATTGCCCCGCGATTCGGAAGCAGATCGATCATGCCGATGGCTGCCAGCTCGATGAGCGCCTCGCGAATCGGTGTATGGCTGACGCCAAAAAGCTTGGCCAAGTCTTCTGTCACCAAATGCTGCCCTGCATGAATGCGACCTTCGAACACTTCGGTCAAGATCGACTGCACGATGGCATGTCGCCGTTGACCATGATCGCACTGCAATACCGGTGCTCGCTGCGCCATGACTAACCGCCGAACGGTGAAAGGAAGGAGAGCCCTCGGTAGGCTGCTCAGATGGGCTGATTATAGTCGCAAATCACGGACAAGCCACCATCCGAAGCGACGATACAGTAAGACTGCGTCGTCATCCCCCACCTCGGTTGACGCTGATCGTTACCCATCGAGTGCCAAATACGCCTCGTCTCCGATCGGCAACTCGAACGCGCGCCAAGCTACCGAGAGCGGGGCATCGACCGCCACATTCTCGCCGGTCATCGGATGCTTGAAGGCCAGGTGACGACCGTGCAGCGCGATCGCCCGGAGTCGCCCGTCGGAGTACGGTGGGCCAAACGTCTCGCTGGATCCGTACAACTCATCGCCCAGCACGGCATGGCCGCGCGACGAGGCTTGCAGCCGAATCTGATGCATCCGGCCGGTCTCCAACTCGATTTCGAGCCACGTGCCTTGGGCCACATACCCCAGCACACGATAGTGCAGCACGGCACGCTGAGCACTGGGGTCGTCGGCACTCAGTAGCTCCGACAGCGGCCGCTCGGGAATCTTGCGCATCCAGTCGATCCACGTCCCCGCGCTGGGCTCGACTCGACCGCTGACCACGGCCCAGTAGACTTTGCGCACCGATCGGTTCTCGAACTGATCGCAGAGCTTGCGGCAGGCGCGGACGTGCCGCGCGAACACCATTGCCCCCGACACGGCCCGATCGAGCCGATGCGGCACGCCGAGATACACCTTGCCCGGGGCGTTGTCGCGCGTTTTGATCCACTGTTTGATGCGGAGCTCGATACTGTCGATCTGTGGCGGCGCCTGGGTCAACACGCCCGAGGGCTTCCAAACCACGAGGCAGGGGCCCGACTCGTACAGCACATGCGGCAAGGGGAGACTCGTGGGGTCGGCCGTGCTCATGGGCTGGCCGTCAGCACGCTGAGGATGCCGCGGCAGAACTCGGGCAGGTCGTCAGGCTTGCGACTGCTCACAAAGTGCCGATCGACCACCACGGCCGCGTCTTCCCAGATCGCGCCAGCGTTGACCAGATCGTCTTTAATGCCGGGCGAGCCCGTCACGCGCACACCGCGATACACACCGGCCGAGATGGGAATCCAGCCGCCGTGACAGATGGCCGCGACCAGTTTGCCGGAGTGATGAAAGTCTCGCACCAGACTCAGCACTTTAGGATCGCGACGCAATTTGTCGGGCATAAAGCCGCCGGGGACGACCAACCCGTGAAAATCGCTCGCTTCCATGTCGGTGATCGCCGCGTCGCTGCGGCAGGGGTAGCCATTCTTGCCTTGATACACTTTGCCGCTCACCATCGCTGCGACGGTCACGTGAGCCCCCGCCTCGATCAATCGGAGCTTGGGGTACCAGAGTTCGAGATCCTCGTAGATGTCGTCGACAAACGTGAGGATCCGTTGTCCATCGAGCGGGCGATCGCGGAGCGGCATGGGGCAGTGACTCGAATTTTGAAAACAACACGGGAGAACAAGTCGATTGACAACGGCGCGGTTCATGAACCAGGGGGACCAGCGGAAGGCCGGTGGTTGCCGGCTCTTTTGCTGCGCAGACTTCAATCGTTGTAAAGCGTTACATGTACGGCGACAAGGGGTATCGGCGCCGAGATTAACCGATCGATTTCAAGGCGGTGAGCGCACGCTGACGAGCTTCGGCATGATCGACTAGCGGGCGTGGATAGTTCTGTCCCAGTACGACCCCGGCAGCTTCGAGTACTTGCGGCGGAGCGGCCCAGGGTTGGTGAATGTACGGCGCGGAGAGTCGTGACAACTCACTCACCCAACGGCGAATGTACGCGCCTTGTGGATCGAACTTCTCGCTCTGCGTCACCGGGTTGAATACGCGAAAGTACGGTGCCGCGTCGGCCCCACACCCGGCCGCCCACTGCCACCCGAGCGTGTTGTTTGCCCGATCAGCGTCGACGAGCGTGTCCCAAAACCATTGAGCCCCCGCCTGCCATGAGATGAGCAGATCTTTGACCAAAAACGAGGCGACCACCATGCGGACGCGGTTGTGCATCCAGCCGGTTTGCCAGAGCTGTCGCATGCCGGCGTCGACGAGTGGGTAACCGGTCAGCCCACGCTGCCAGGCGCGGAGCGACGACCGATCGTCTCTCCAAGGGAATTTAGCGTACTTGTCGCGCAGCGGTTTGTCGCTCGTGCGTGGAAAGTGATACAGCAAATGATAAGCGAACTCGCGCCAGACGAGTTGCCGTAAGTAGTCATTGCGCAGTGTTTCGAGTTGCCGGGGCTCGTCGCGTTGCGAGGCGAGGGCCGCGTGCCACACTTGTCGCGGACTCAATTCGCCAAAATGCAAATAGGGCGAGAGCCGCGAGACCCCGTCGTGGTCGGGTCGATCGCGCTCCGCGCCGTATTCGCGCAGGCCGTGCTGCACGAACTTGGCAAGCCGCTCGTGAGCCCCCGCCTCGCCGGGCTTCCAAGTCGCGCGCATCTCCGTGTCCCAGGGGATCGACGGCAACAACTTCCAGTCAGCGAGCTGGTCCGATCGAGGCCACTGCGGCGGAGACGCGATCGCGCGCGGAGCTTCGAGAGGCTCGCGCGGTTCGCCATGCGCTTGACAGGCACGCCAGAATGGGGTGAATACCTGATAGGGCTTCTTCTCTTTCGTGCTAATCTCCCAGGGCTCATAGAGCAGCGACGTGTTAAAACTCTCGGCCGTGATGCCGTCGACACGCAATGCGGTTTTGACGCGGGTGTCGCGGTCAACGATGTCATGCTCGTAGCGGCGGCCCCAATAGACGGCCGTCGCGCCGGTCTCGGCGATCAATCGCCTCAGCACATCGAGCGCGCGGCCACGGCGCATGATCAAACGTGAGCCGAGCGACGCCAGACTCTGCTGCAACGACTCGAGCGCGTGATGCAGCCACCAACGCGTGGCCGAACCGCTGGGCCAGTGCAGGACTTCCTCTCGGTCGTCGATAAACACCGGCACGATTCGCGAGCCGTCACGGCACGCCTGCTCCAACGGCGCATGGTCGGCGAGTCGAAGATCATGACGAAACCAGACAATCGACGTGCTCTGAGGCATGGAACGCTTTCCCGAACGCTCGGCCGTTAAAGCATGAGCGCCAGCGAGGACTGAATGGCGACTGCGCGGTTCATGAACCAGGGCGATCAGCGGAAGCCCGGTATGATCCGGCTTCGCGTTGCTCGCCTAGGCCATTCGCTGCGCATACTTCAATTATGACGCCGACGAGTGTGGCCGTCGAGCGGAGTTGATATATTACAAGCGTCCATGTCGACAGCACGCAGACCCTCAGGCGGACGCGAGATTTATTTCCGAACAGATTTGGGAGCGCGATATGATGACCAAGATTCGGCTGGTGACACGCCTTAGCTGGACGATGGTGGCACTGGCGGGAGCGCTGTGCCACGCGTCCGACCCTGCTCCGACCGGCTCGCTTCGCATCAGCACCTTTCAGGTCGATGCGACCCCGCCGCTCGGCTCTCCGGTGGCCTACACCTTCGCGCGATCGATCACCGATCCGCTCTCGGCCCGAGGCGTGGTGTTGCAGGGAGCCGGCAAGCCGATCGTGTTGTGCGCCGTCGATTGGATCTCGATCTCGAACGGCGGACACGACGTGTGGCGACAAAGCCTGGCCCGGGCCGTCGACACGACGCCCGACCGTGTTGCCGTGCATGTGTTGCATCAGCACGACGGTGTCCGCTGCGATTTTACGGCCGAGGAACTACTCGCCGCTCAAGGGCTGGGTGGCAAGCGGTTCGATGTGCTCTTCGTCCGTAGAACGATCGCCGCCGCTGCGCAGGCTGCCCGAGATTCGCTCGACAAAACACAGCAAGTGACGCACCTGGGCGTGGGCTCGGCGCGGGTCGACAAGGTGGCGTCGAACCGTCGTATCCTGGGACCCGATGGCCGGGTGGCGATCAGCCGTTCGAGTTCGTACCGAATTCCTGAGCCGATTTTGAGTCGGCTGAAGGAGGAAGCCAATCGGCAGGGGTATGACCTCAGTGCGTCGCGTGTCGAGGAAGCGCTCGCGGCACCCGAAGGGGTCATCGACCCGTTGCTTCGCATGTTGACGTTCTTCTCTGGCGAGCGACCGATCGTATCGTTGAGCTACTATGCGACGCACCCGCAGAGTTTTTTCGGCAAAGGAGATGTGACCGCCGAGTTCGTTGGCTTGGCGCGGACGAAACATGAGCTATCGCACGTCGGGACTCCGCTCGTGCATTTCAACGGAGCGAGTGGCAATGTGGCCGCGGGCAAGTACAACGACGGCTCCCCCGAGCTGCGCGTGATTTTGACTGATCGGATGGCCGACGGCATGCAGCGTGCTTGGCAGCAGACGAAACGCATTCCGCTCACGGCCGCTGACTGCGACTGGCGTATCAGCCGGGTTCGTTTGCCCGTGGCCTCGTATCTTGACGCCGACAAGCTGCGTGCGACGCTCGAAAATCGACAACTGGACGAGCGTGAGCGGCTCGGCGTGGCGGGTAAACTCGCCTTCACGCTCCGCATGCAGCATGGCGATCCGATTGAGCTATCGTGCCTCAAGCTGGGCGACACCTACATCGTTCACATGCCCGGCGAGTTGTTTGTCGAGTATCAATTGGCCGCGCAGCAGATGCGTCCCAACTCGACCGTTTGTATGGCCGCCTACGGTGACTGCGGACCGGGCTACATCGGCACCGAGATCGCCTACTCGCAAGGGGGTTACGAGACGCAGCCCAGTTCCTCGAACACCGCGCCACAGGTCGAGCGCGTGTTACTCGACGGGCTTCGCGAGTTGCTCAAGTGAGGTGGGCAAAAGGGAACGGTGGA
The DNA here is from genome assembly GCA_964387325.1 of uncultured Planctomycetaceae bacterium. Classification (GTDB taxonomy): domain Bacteria; phylum Planctomycetota; class Planctomycetia; order Pirellulales; family PNKZ01; genus CAZZBK01. The sequence continues at coordinate 10,421 of CAYLYE010000124.1, read as the reverse complement.
GGGGGTCGCACTATTCCCTTTCATCCGATGTCGCAAGATGCAGAACTTATGAGGAAAGCAGTTCTTCCAGGTTGCTAAGCTTCCTCGTATCGCTGCGTGGCACAAAATGTAACCGAACGTTAACCCGCTGGACTTCGCTCATCTCCCGGCACGGGTGGCGTTGCGGGTACTTTGGCCAGTACCCGTTCATAGGCCGCTTGGTTACCGCGCGCGGCACGGTTCTCCAGGTACTCCAATTGCGCACATGCGGCGAGCTTTTCTCTCACAGCGTCCGCTACCCACGCGGACTCACCGCCTGGTTTCTGGCTCGCACGTCGGGCAATCTCTGCTTGCAGCTCAGCCGGCAACTCAACCGTAAATACGTTCATGGTTTCACCTCCAACCGCCGGAGCGCCTCGCCCGGCGTAATGACTTCGATACCGTACCTCGCGGCCCCAGTAGCCATATCTCGAATGTTGTGGGAGACGATCCACTCACTCCGGCTGGCAATGGCTGCCTCCAAAACCAACTCATCATCGGGATCGGCGACACCCGGGCGCACTCGAAAGTTGATAGCAGCCCGTTTTCCCACGTGGCAGAAGTAGTCCAACAACTCTTTGACCTCTTCGGCCGTCAAATTCAGTGCAGACAACGTTTTCATGCAGGTAGCTTCGTACTCCAAGACCAGGGCCGCCGTTAGGCCGATGGTAAAGCGACCGGACCCGACCAGAACGAGCAGTGCAAACGACGCCCCACGCGATGACCGCAGGCCGGCAATCAGCACGCTCGTGTCGAGGATCAGAGTCGGGCTCATGTTGACATTATATCACGGCCACCGTTGCCGTGCCTGCTCGTGAAGTTGCGTGGCGTACAATATCGCCTACTCGCAAGGGGATTACGAGACGCAGCCCAGTTCCTCGAACACCGCGCCACAGGTCGAGCGCGTGTTACTCGACGGGCTTCGCGAGTTGCTCAAGTGAGGTGGTCCAAGCAGCCGCGCTATTTGTTTCGGAATTCTCTCGTCGATCGATGTTGAAAGTCGCAGGACTTTTGAGAAATAGTGTTCTTCGGGGTCGCAAAGGTTCTTGCCACCGATGAATTCAACTACTTTACAAATTCTGGATTTTCGACGCAGATACCTTGTTCTGTTCGATGGCCCTGCGACTTCTAGTTACGTTGCGGCTGACACTCACGAGCGCCAGGAGAAGTCCCGTCAACGCCCCCAAGTAACCGCCGGCATGTAAGTGGGCGACGACCACAAAGGCGGGTAGATCCTCGATCCCCAAGTTCCGTTGCCAATCTCCCCAACCTGAAAGTTCGCGACGGGATGCCGTCGCTCCAAACAACCAACCGAGAAAACCGCCAATCAAGGCAGCGACCGCGATTTGCCCGAAAGCACGAACGGTTTTCGATTGTCGCTCGTGTGTATCTAACTCGGCCAACCCAACCCGTGCGAGTAACCACCCAGCCACCAGACCGACCCACCACGTTGCCAAAATTCCAACCTCAGAGGCGAATAGCCAGGGTGGCAACCCCAGATCGGCCCATGCAAACTGACGGAACTTAAGCTTGGTGAAGTACTCCGGTGATAAGGCGAAACTGAGTTGATCGTGGGCCGCTCCGTACCCCGCCGCGATTGCCGCACCCCAGATAGCAGTTCGGATCATGATCGGTAGTCGGTGAGCCGGAAGCCGGGGGTACAACCACCGCATTTCACTGGCCTTCTATTCGCTGCCAAACTCAGAGTACTTAATTCTACGCAGATTCCGACTCGTCAATCATCGCAAACGAAAGTGGGAGACCCCGAATCGAATGGCACATTATCGCACCAAGCATACCCCCGGCGTACGCGACTTAACGTCGCTATCGCCGGGGGGGTAATGACGATGACGTTCCACTACTTGAGAGCGTCGGCGACGCGAACGGTGGCTCCACTCTTGGCGCGGCTTTGTTGGGCGGCTTCGAGCACGCCGAACAACTCGATGGTCTCGTTGGCGGTGACTGGCGTCGCGCCACCCTTGAAAAACTTGGCAATCTCGATGGCAATCCCCTCGTAGCCCATGTACTTGTCCTTGGTCGGTACCACGCCTTGGACGGGAATGCCGTGACCATAGATGCCGGCGGTCGAGACTCCTTTGTCACCAAAGACCGTGGCGCTGTACTTGACCGCTCCCGACTTGATGCCGCGATACGTCCCCACGCGGCCATCGCTCCAGACGAGCGTGAACGACTCGGCCGATTCGGTCGACGTGCAGCTTACCGACGTGACGCCCGAGCCCATGATCGCGTAGAGCGTTTCGAGGCTGTGCAGGGGGCGGATGAACTCGTCGGCCACGGGCCCCTTGATATCGAAGCCACCATAGACGTCGCAGCCCAGTACCTTGCCCACCTCAGGATGCTCGCGCATGCCACTGAAGCCGGGGCTGTAACGATGTTGCGAGCTGCTGAACATCGGGGTACCGGTTTGGGCGGCCAGCTTGAAGATCGCCCGGGCGTCGGCGAGCGAGCCGGCGAGAGGTCGGGTGAGAAACAAACGCTTGCCCGCCTTGAGCACCGGCTCGGCCTGCTTGAGGTGCAGCCGACCGTCGAGACTGCAAATCATCACGGCGTCGACGTTCTTCAACAACTCGTCGACCGACTTGACGATCGTGATCGGGTGATACTCTTTGAGCACCTTGTTGTCGCCGCTCCCCCAGCGGGCGCAGCTATCGATCCAACGCTGGGTCAGCGCCGCGCTCTCGGGATAGTCTGGGCACTCAGCCGGGTAGACCGCCGTGACCTTGACGCCGAGCAAGTCCCCTTCGGCTTTCGGATTGTTGAACAGCTGCGCGAAGGCCAAGCCCTGGTAGTTATCGAAGCCGAGGATGCCGACGCGCACGTACTTATCGTCGGCCGCGAGGCTTGTCGCGAACAGTGTTACCAACAAACTCGCCACGATGCTCGACCATTTCATCACGATGACTCCTCGAATGTAGAACGCGGCCAGCGGCGTCGCGTAGAATTGATGACCAGAAACGAACGCCAAACACCGTACACTAGAAACCTCGCCAAGTCGACCGTTTTTGCCACGCTACTTCGACGTCTCACCTGCGATTGGCGAGAGCTTCAATTTGGCGGGATCGATAACCACGTGCTTGATCCGTTGTCGCTTCCAGGTGTAGGTGGCGTGAACTTGACCGTCAGCGGTCTGAATGATCGCCGGGTAACTGTACTCGCCCGGCTCGGTTTCCAAGGTCAAAGCCGCGAGCCATTCACGACCGTCGTTCGACACGGCCAGATTGAGCGGCGTGCGTCCCTTGGGCGTGTGATTGTATATCAGCAAATGACGGCCGTCGGCCAGTGTCACGGCGTCGGTACCCGAGTTGGGATTGGGGAGCGAGGTGAGCCCGATGAGCGACCAGGTGCGCCCTTGATCGGTCGAGTGAGTCGTGAAGACTTTCCCGGCACGCGACCGACCTACGGCTTGCAGTGTGCCGTCGCGATGGCGCAAGATGCTCGGCTGAATCGCACCGGGAGATTCGATCGTTGTGGGCACTTCGACTTTGGTCCAACTTGCGCCGCCGTCGCTGCTGCGCTCGAAGTGGACCCGCCAGGACGGCGCGGGAGTTAATCCCTCGGCGCTACTGGCCGAGAGGATCGAACCGTCGGCGAGTTCGAGGGGCTTGTTCTTGACGGGTCCCAAGATGCCGTTGGGCAAACGTCGGGCGTCGCTCCACGTTCGGCCCGCGTCGGTGCTCGTGCGCAGCATGCCCCACCACGCACTGGGAGACGGCCCGACCTTATAGAACAGCATCAACGCGCCGCTTTGGGGTTGAAACAATACGGGGTTCCAGCAGGGGTACCGCGAGCCATCGGCTTGGACACCATTGGCCACCTCGACCGGCGTGGTCCACGAGCCGCCGGAGTGTCGCGCGAGCCAGATGCCGACGTCGGGCGCCGACTCGCGTGTCCCGCCGAACCAAGCTGCGACCAGACCGGCTTTCGTTTCGGCTAGGGTCGAGGCATGGCAACTGGGGAACGACGCTTGCTCGTAGATAAACTCGCTCGAAACAAGGCCCGGCTGTTGGCCTCGGGCTGTCGAGGTGACGAACGCAACGAGCAGAACCATCGCGATGAGCCAATCGCGAGAACGTCGCGAGAAGAGTAAGGCAGGTAACTCGACTGCGGCTCCCCGAACACCGTCGGACAAAATCGCCGCCGATCGTAAGAAGTTCGTGCGAGAATAGATTTGCTGATTCATGTCGAGGCCTCATGTGAGATCAGATCGTGCCAGTGACAAATATCAATCGAGCCAATCCGAGCGATTATGAACACCGATTCCACTCGTTCAACAGACCGGCCGGTGTGACGGTCCTCTGTTTTGTCGTCCAAGCGGTTTGGGCGATCATCTCTTGCCGGAAGTTCGAGCCGGTTCTAGCATAGCGTTTGCGCGAAGGGGATGCTTGGTTCCCCATCACCTTAGCTTGGCTCTCGACATGAACGTTGCCCTGGGGCGGCCTGCATGATTGTTCAAGAATTGCATAAGATTCAACATCATCATGGCTTCCTGCCGAAAAGCGAGTTGCGCGCACTTGCTCAACGGTTGAAGACCCCGCTGCATCGGATCCAAGAAGTCGCGAGCTTTTTTCCTCACTTTCAACTCGAACCCTCGCCGCCGGTCGAGGTGCTGGTCTGCCATGACATGGCGTGCCATCTGTTTGGCGCGGCCGAGTTGCGGGCGAGCCTGACGCGGCGGTGTGAAGCGTGGGGGGGCAAGGTGCGGGTCGGCCCCACCTCGTGTCTCGGACGCTGCGACCGTCCCTCGGCCGTCTGCATCAACGGTCGAGTGCATGTGCAAAAAACGGCAGCCGAACTCAACACGCTGGTCGATCAGTATGTGGCTGGACAAACACCCGACGAAGATCTCGATGCCGGGCTCAAACGTCATGCCGCGCGCCCCTGGCAAATCGACGTTTACGAGCGGCAACCGCGATACGATGCGGTACGACAATTCGTCGCACAAGGCAATGGCGAGCACGTGATCGCGACGCTCAAGACCGCTGACTTGCGTGGCATGGGGGGCGCCGGGGTGTGGGCGTTTCAGAAATGGAACGATGTCTGGAAAGCACGTGGCGACGAAAAATACATCGTCTGCAATGGCGACGAAAGTGAGCCTTCGACGTTCAAAGATCGCGAGTTGTTGCTGCGCACGCCGCATCTTGTGCTCGAAGGGGTTATCCTGGCCGGTCTGCTTACCGGAGCCACGCGGGGCTATATCTATATTCGACATGAGTACCAGGAGCAGATCGCCGCGATGCAGCATGCGATCAAGGTTGCTGAGAAGGCGGGTGTCTGCGGCCGACGTATTCTGGGGACCGAGCGTAATTTTCCCGTCGAGGTGTTTATCAGCCCCGGAGGGTATATCTGCGGCGAACAGAGTGCGCTGATCGAAGCCATCGAAGACCGTCGCGCTCAGCCGCGCAACAAACCTCCGCAACTCGAAACCAACGGCTTGTACGACAAGCCAACGCTGGTCAATAATGTCGAAACGTTCGCCTGGGTACCGGCCATTTTGCTGCGCGGCGGCGAATGGTATCGCGACCAAGGCGTGAACGGCTGCAAGGGGATGCGGTTCTTTTCGATCTGCGGTCATGTGAATCGTCCTGGCGCGTATGAAGTCCCTTGCGGCACGACATTGCGCGAATTGATCGACGACTATGCGGGGGGCTTAATCGCCGGGCGAACCCTGAAGGCGTTTGCGCCTTCAGGTCCATCGGGCGGATTTTTGCCGGCGCTACTGCCGGTTACGGCACTGGCGCGCGGCTGGGAAAAACGCATTCCCGAGGCGTCGCTCCATGCGTTATTGCGTACCAGTGAAACACACATCAACATTCTGGACTTGGAACTCGACTTGCAGCGTTTTCGCGATCTGGGCTTGTCGATCGGTGCGGGCGTGGCGGTGTACGACGACCGTGCCGACATGGTCGAGCAAGCGCTTAACTGTGTCGAGTTCTTTCGCAACGAGTCTTGCGGCAAGTGTGTCCCATGTCGAATTGGCTCGGAAAAACTCGTGGAGATCGCCTCGCATTTGCACAACCGCGACTACGATGCATCGCAGTGGTCCTCGACCTCGGCCCTGGTCGCCGAGTTGGCCAAGACCATGGAACTCACCAGCATCTGCGGGCTCGGGGTGGTGGCCTCGAAACCGCTCACCAGTTTGGCGCAGTTTTTTCCGGATGAAGTGGCCCGGTATTTAGCTGATCAAACCGCTCGGAACCACTCGAATATGCCCCGAGGTCTGACATGAGTCGTGGTGATATCGAGTTCGATGACGACATCAGTCCTGGCGAGGAAGAAGGGCTGTTTGCGCGCGGTGTCGATGGTCAACTGCTCCGCATGGACAAGGTGACCGCCGAGGACTTGTCCAAAGACATCACGATCAAGATCGATGGCCGCGAGGTGACGGTGAAGAAAGCCGTCCCGGCGACCGATGCGCAAGGACACATTCGCCGCGACCACGAGGGTCGTCCCATCCCGCGCCCCACGACGATTCATGACGCCGCCGCGAAGCTATTTGTCAAACAGCCGGGCGACCGCAACCCGATTCCCATTCTGTGTCACCAAGAGCATCTGGACCCGGTTGGCGTGTGCCGCCTGTGTGTCGTGGAAATCCACAAGTTCAAGCGTGGCAAAGTCGATCGGGAGCGAAAACTCCTGCCGGCCTGCCAGCATCGTGTGGAAGAGACGATGGAGATTCACACGATCGAGTCCCCCGTTGACGACGCTCGCAATCGAGTGCAGTCGGCGGTGAGCGTGTTGGCCGAGTTGCTCAAGGCCGATCACCTCGCCGCGGCCGAGGGCTCTTCGCACGCGTCGTTCAATGAGTTGAACGCCTTGTGCGAACGACTCGAGGTCGGCACGCCCCGCTTTGCACCGCGTCAACTCGATCGAGGGCACGACGATTCGTCGCTGGTGATCGCCGTCGATCACAATGCCTGCGTCTTGTGCGATCGGTGCGTCCGAGCCTGCGACGATGTCAAGCACAACATGGTCATTGGCCGCATGGGCAAAGGTTACGGCACTACGATCGGCTTTGATTTGAACGACCCGATGGGGCAATCGAGCTGTGTGTCGTGCGGCGAGTGCATGATCTCGTGTCCGACCGGAGCGCTAATGTTCCGCGAATCGGTTGGCGACCGTTCGCAAAAAGATCGTCCCGCGATCAAAGCCCGCGAATCGCTCAGCGTCACGGCCGACGAATTGAAGCAGCATCCGCTCTTCGCCGGCATTCCACATAAATTTTTACAATGGAACGCCAACTCGGTGACACGTCACCGCCTTGCGCCCGGTACCGAGCTGTGCCGTGAAGGGGATGTCGGGTCAACCGCCTTTATCTTGCTTCGCGGCCGGTACGAAGTCGCGTTGCGTTCGACGCTCAAAAGTTTGCGCAATGAAAAAGAGTCCGGTTGGCGCGGTCTCCTCGGGCGTATTCGAACCCGTTTTGCCAGCCAAAGCGACGACGAAACATCGATCCGCAACGCCGATAGCGTGCCGATCTCATTGGGACAGCCGCGCCGCGAGATCACCCCCGACGACGTGATCATCGGCGAGATGACCTGCCTGAGTCACTACCCACGTTCGGCCACGGTGACCTCGGTCGATGATGGCGAGGTGTATGAGATCGGCCGCAACATCCTGCATTATCTGCGGCGCAATCGCACGGCCCGCGAGATATTTGATCGCGCCTATCGCGAGCGGGCGCTGACCGACCACCTGCGGCGCAGCACGTTGCTGAATTGCCTCGACGAGGCGCAACGACTCGAATGCGCCGAGTTTTTACGCGACAAAGTTGAGTTGCTGCGCGTCGACTCGGGCCAGACGATATTTTCTCAGGGCGACGGGGCCGATCACTTCTATATGGTGCGGCTCGGTTTTGTCCGCGTCTCGCAGACCTACGCGGGGCAAGAACGCGTGCTCGACTACCTGGGCCCCGGCAGCAGCTTTGGCGAAATTGGCCTGCTCTCCAGCCTGCTCGAGGCATCGCCAACGATGCTCGGCGGCGTGCGAACCGCAACCTGTCGCGCGCTCGACGACGTGGAATTGGTGCGCATCCGAGGCGGACATTTCATGGCGCTCATCGAGCGCTTTGCCAACGTCCGCGAGAAACTGGTCGCTCAGGCGAAAGAACTTCTCAAACGAGATGAAGCGACGCGCAAGACATTAAATCGTCCGCTGGCCGAGTTTCTCGACCAAGGTTTGTTCAACGCGCAAAAACTGTTGGTGCTCGACTTGGAAAGCTGCACTCGTTGCGACGAATGCACACGCAGTTGCTCCGATACGCACAGCGGCATCACACGGCTGATTCGTGATGGGATGCGTTTCGACAAGTTTCTCGTGGCCAGCTCTTGTCGCTCTTGTCTTGATCCGTATTGCTTGGTGGGCTGCCCTGTCGATGCCATCCACCGTCGTCAGCGCAACGACTCCGAGGCCTCGCTCGAAATTGTCATTGAAGACTGGTGCATCGGGTGTGGGTTGTGTGCCAGCAACTGTCCGTATGGCAACATTAATATGCATGGCATGCTCGATGACCGTCCGCATCCTGAGCAACCGCACAAGCGGCAGGCCGTGCTCCAGCAGAAGGCGACGACCTGTGATCTGTGTCGCAACGTGGTCGGAGCCAGCGAGGACCCCAGCTGCGTGTACGCCTGTCCGCACAATGCCGCCTTCCGGATGAGCGGGGCGGATTTACTGGAGTTGGTGACAACTTCTCCCCGAAGTTAGATGACATTATGGCCCAAGCCTTCATGGTGCGCATTACGATCCAGGGGTCTCTGCGCTTCGATCAGGAGCTGCACGGCGGCATCGAGTTGGGCCGACAGGAAGACCCGCGCGAGGAGATGTTCGTTTCTCATCCCCTTGACGCGACCCATGCGCGCGTCGTGATCGCACACCACAACGAGAACACCGTCTCGCGTCGGATGTTGCGGATCGAGGCACCCGCCAACGGGATCGTCACGCTCAGCAACCTCAGCGAGAAGAATCGGATTTTTGTCAAAGGGGGAGCCAGCCTCGCCCCGCGAGGCGTCGTCCAATTGCGACTCCCCGTGACGTTGCTGATCGGCGATCAGGTGGTCATTGATCTCGCGGACGTCGGCGCCGATCTGCCTGCGTTGCAAACCCTTGGCCAAGCGACCGTGTTCCTCGGCACTCCCTCGATCTCGATCTATGCCTCGGCCGCCGAGGCGCTCGCCAAGCTCTCGCCGCAAGCGACCGAGTCGTTGATCGGTTGGTGGAAGAATGTCATTGCCGTACTGCAAAGCGCGGCCAACTCGACCGATTTTTTCCAGCGTGCCGCCGAAGGGCTTTGTAAGCTGATGGAACTTGATGCCGGCGGGGTGTTGCTGCTCGCCGATGGCAAATGGAAGCTCGCCGCGCTGAGCAGTGACAGCGAACGCCCGTGGTCCCCCAGCCGACACGTTCTGGCTCGATTGCAGGGAGAGCGACGGACCTTTTGGCAGTCGTGCTCTCCGACAGAGAGTGTGAGCGAAAGCCTGATGAGTGTCGAAGCCGTCGTGGCCGCGCCGATTTTGAATCGCGCTGGTGAAGTGATCGGCGCGCTGTATGGTTACCGCTCGCAAAATCGTCGTAGCCGCGGTTTGCCTGAGATCACGAAGCTCGATGCCATGCTCGTCGAGACGTTGGCCTGTGGTGTTGCCGCCGGATTGGCTCGCTTAGAGCAAGAGCAGGCGGCGCTCGCGGCACAGGTCAAATTCGAGCAGTTCTTCTCTCCTGAATTGTCGCGCCAGTTGGCTAGCGAGCCCGACTTGCTCGATGGTCGCGATACGGAGGTGACCTTGCTGGTGTGCGATATTCGCGGCTTCAGTCGCGTGGCCGAGCGACTCGGACCGACAGGCACACTGAACTGGGTGGGGGCGGTGCTCAGCGCGCTATCCGACTGCGTAGCCAACTTTGGTGGCGTGCTCGTCGATTATGTTGGCGATGAGTTGCTCGCCATGTGGGGCGCGCCGACCAAGCAACCCGATCATGCGGTGCTCGCCTGTCAGGCGGCGCAGCAGATGCTCGCAGCGCTACCCGCGCTCAACGAGACATGGAGACCGATCATTGGCGAAGATACTCGCGTGGGCATCGGCGTCAACACGGGCATTGCCCGCGTGGGAAACACCGGCTCGACTCGGAAATTCAAATACGGGCCGCTCGGTAACTCGGTCAATCTGGCCAGCCGCGTCCAAGGCGCCACGAAATACCTCAAGTCGAGTCTGCTCATCACCGGCGCGACCCGTGAGCAGCTGCGCGGATCGTTTGCCGTGCGACGCCTCTGCAAGGTGCGCGTCGTCAATATCTCGCAGCCGGTTGAACTCTTCGAGTTGCAAACGAACAGTACCGAAGTCACGAACAGCCTTTGCCTCCGTTACGAACAAGCGCTCGACAAGTTCGATCGGGGC
>CAYLYE010000123.1:13648-18291 GCA_964387325.1 uncultured Planctomycetaceae bacterium | reverse complement strand
TTGAACTTCTGGATGATATTCTGCCGGTGTTTGCGCCGACGCCGAGCCGCGCGAACGGCTCGAAATGTTGCTTGAACTCTCCGATCGGCTGCCGCCGTTGCCCCCGGCGTATCAGGCACAGAAAGACGCTGGCGAGCACCGTGTGCATGAGTGTCAAACGCCGGTCTATTTGTGGATCGAACTCGTCGACGGCCGGGTGCGAATCATTGGCGATGTGGCACCCGAGGCACCGACGGTCAAGGGGTTCGTGAGCCTGTTGATCGAAGCACTCGACGGCGGCGAGCCCGACGAGGTGCTGGCTGTCCCCCAGAATCTGATCCATCGCATTGGTTTGGCCGAGGCACTGGGGATGCAACGCATGCACGGGCTCAACGGTGTGCTGGGGCGCATCCGCCGCGAAGTCGCCAAGCTCGCGGCAGCCACGTAACAGGTGGTCTCGTCGCCAACGGGTGGCTTTATCGCCGATCTCAGTTCTTTTCCTCGGTTTCGCCAGCAAGCCCCAGGTCGACATACAGCGCTTCGAGCACCGCGCGCACCCGCCTTTGATGCTTCAACTCACCGGGCATGCCGTTGAACACGAGTGCCACGACGAGCGCGTGTCGCGGATCGGCAAACGCAACCGAGGATTGGCTGCCGCTGTGCCCAAAGGTCTGCGGCGAGGCGTATGGTCCGTAACCGTACGGTACGTCGCGGCGGCCGTAATGCTTCGAGTCGAGGATCAGCCCGAGCCCCCAATCGATCGTGGTCTTAAACGTTAGGTCGACCAAATCGTGCCGTTCGCGATGGATCATTTGCGTCACGGTGTCGGCTTGCAGCACACGAGTGCCGCGGAGTTGCCCTTCGCCCAGCAGCATCTCGTAGAAGAATCCCAGCTCGCGGATGGGACCGTACGCGCCGCCTCCGGGCGCTCCGTGTAGGAGCCCCTCGTCGCTGCTCCACGGGTGCGGCGGCTGGCTAGTTCGTTCGGTGTTTTGCATGCGGCCGATGCGATCGCCATACGTTTTGACTTGCTCGCGCGACATGCCGATGTGCGTGTCGACCATTCCCAGCGGCTCGCAAATCTCGCTGCGAATATATTCCCGAAACGGTCGGCCGCTTAGTCGCTGAACCAATTCGCCGAGGATGTACCAACTCGTGTAGGGATGGTATCCGGCGGTCTGGCCGGGCATCCAGTCGGCCTCGAGTTTCGAGCGGCAGATGCGCGCGATGATCTCGTCCCAATCCGCGTCGGGCCAGGCGACGTCGACCCAACGGAAGCCGCCGGTGTGGGTGAGCAAGTGTCGGATCGTGATCGCTTCTTTGCCATGCGTGCCGAACGCGCTAAGATGCGCGCAAACCGGATCATCGAGCCGGCAGCGGCCACGTTCGACCTGCTGCATGATCGTCGCGGCGGTGAGGGGTTTGCCCGAACTGAGCCAGAGCATGAGCGAGTCGCCGCTCAGAGCGACCCCGGGGCGAGCTTCGCCGATGGCCAAATTTTCGATCGGCTCACCACAACGAGAGACGTAGAGCTGCGCGCCGATATGCCAGCCATTGAGCAGCCCCTCGGCCAATTCATCGTAAGTACGCGGGAGTAGCGTGTTCATGGGCCGCCTGTAGGATGTTGAGAAACGCTCATTTTCAACGTCCGAAGCGATTTGTGAAGCGGGGTTCGATTAGGCGTGTTTTTGTGATGTAAGTGCTTGATGTAATTGGCGTTACGTGTCGATTGTGGTTGCAGTATCGCTCTGAATCCGAGCCGGGGTCGTGCGCCCCCGGCTCGGGAAAGAGGGGTAAGAGAATGAGAAGAGAGGGGAGAAGAGAACAGTTCAGAAAGCATGACTTGTCCGTTCGAGATAATGCCGATAGACTAGATGGTTTCCACCTTGGTCGTTTTGCCGCTCCGGGGCGGCATGTTTGCTGAATGAGGATGAGATCATGCAAAAGGAAATTCACCCCAAGTACGTAACCACGGACGTCAAGTGTGGTTGCGGTAACACGTTTACCACCCGCAGCACGCAGAACGAGATCAAGGTCGATATTTGCAGCGCCTGCCATCCGTTCTTCACCGGCAAGCTCAAGTTCATCGACACAGCCGGCCGCATCGAGAAGTTCAAGAACAAGTTTGCGGGCGGCTATGCGAGTCTCACCAAGAAGAAGCCGGCCAAGTCGGCCGAGCCTGCCGACGCGACCTAGCCAGACTCGTTCACGCGCGGTCCTTCGCGGGGTGATTTAATCGCCTTAAGCGCGGATGGTGCGCGGGGTTACGAGTTTCTCAGCTTTAGGTAGGGCGTACACCGGTCATGAAAGATGTGCTCGAAAAGCAGTTGGCCCGCTTCGAGGAACTGGATCGGCAGATGGCCGATCCGGCCGTGCAGACCAACGGCTCGTTGATCGCAGCCGTGGCGCGCGAACGGGGCACTTTAGCCAAGGTCGCCACTAAATACCGGCGGTTCAAAGAACTGAACCAACTCATCGCCGAAACGAACGCCATGATCACGGGCACCGACATGGAGCTGCGTGAGTTGGCCGAGGCCGAGTTGCCTGTGCTTAAACAGGAGCGCGAAGCCCTCTGGGATGAACTGCTCGACATGTCGGTCGGCGGCGAAGACGCCAACCGCTCACGCTGTGTGATGGAAATTCGCGCCGGTACGGGGGGCGAGGAAGCGGCACTATTTGCCCGCGATCTCTACGAAATGTATCGCCACTACGGCGAATCGATCGGCTGGAAAGTCGAAGTGCTCGACTTGAGCCCGACCGAGTTGGGTGGCTTCAAGGAAGTCGTGCTGGGGGTCGAAGGTGAAGGCTGTTATCGGATTCTGCAGTACGAGAGCGGCGGACATCGCGTGCAGCGCGTGCCTGAAACCGAGGCCAAGGGACGCATTCACACCTCAGCCGCAACCGTCGCCGTGATGGCCGAGCCGGAAGACGTCGAAATCGATCTCAAGAGCGACGACTACCGGATCGACAAGTACTGTGCCAGCGGCCCCGGCGGTCAGCACGTGAATAAAACCGAGTCGGCAGTCCGGTTGACGCACCATGCCACGGGCATTGTGGCGGCCTGCCAGGACGAGCGTAGCCAGCACAAAAATATGGCCAAGGCGCTACGCATGCTCAAGACGAAACTTTACGAGCATTTCCGCTCACAGGCCCACGCCCAGCGCAGCGAGCAGCGTCGCACACTGGTCGGATCGGGTGATCGTTCGCAGCGTATTCGCACGTACAACTTTCCCGAAAATCGTATTACTGACCACCGTATCAACTTGACCTTGTATAAGCTCGACACGGTGCTCAGCGGAGATTTAGGTCCGATGGTCGATAAGCTGATCGAGTTCGACCGCAACGAACAGCGTTCGGCGATGGGCACGGTCGAATGAGCCCCTTGAGCGCGAGGCAGCAATGAGCGAGGAGTGGACTCTCGGACGGTTGCTGCAGTGGACGGCCGACTTTCTCAAAGAGCGCGGAGCCGACTCGCCACGACTCGATGCCGAAGTGTTGCTTGCCCAGGTGCGCGGCTGCCCGCGGATCGCCTTGTACACGGCGTTCGATGAATTGGCCGACGAAACGACCCGCACGAAATTTCGTGAACTGGTCAAACAGCGTGCCGCGGGCACGCCGGTCGCGTACCTCGCTGGCAAGCGGGAGTTTTACTCGCTGAGCTTTCGGGTGACGCCAGCTGTGCTCATTCCACGCCCAGAAACCGAGTTCGTCGCGATCGGCTTGCTCGATTGGATCAAGCAATCGCCGCAGCCACCCGAGCGGTGGCGCATCGTGGACGTCGGCACGGGCAGCGGTATTCTGGCCATTGTGGCCGCCCGATCGGTGAGCAACGCCGATGTGACCGCGATCGACATCAGTCCCGCGGCCTTGGAGATCGCCCGCGCCAATGCGGCCGATCATGGGGTCGCCGAGCGGATCCAGTTTATCGAGAGCGATTTGCTCGCCGCCCTCCCTGCGGTACGCGAGTTGGACGTGATCGTGAGCAATCCGCCTTATGTATCGACGAGCGAATGGGAGCAACTGAAGCGTGACGTGCGCGACTTCGAGCCGCGCGAGGCACTCGACGCCGGGCCGCTAGGGACCGAGGTGATCGAGCGTCTGATTCCACAAGCGGCCGAGCGATTGCGTGCCGACGGCACTCTGTTCATTGAGGTCAGCCCGATGATCGAGCCGCGCGTGCGACAACTCCTCACGGCCGACGGTCGCTACGAGGAGTTGCCGTCGCTCAAGGATCTGGCCGGCCACGCTCGTGTGGTGTGCGGCAAACGGCTTCCGTAGGGCACGTGCAACGTGCCGACTGGTTACTCGCCGAGGACTTCTTTCCACTCGCGGCCACGGGTTTCGAGTTCGTTCTTCATGGCGTAGAACTCGCTGCCGTGGTTGCACAATTGAGCCCCCATCGCGGTGAGCTTTTTGAGATTGTCGACCCCGGCGGCGGGCATGCCCCAGGCCTTGCCGAGCTTTTTGCAGGTGGCCGCGACGCGCTCGACAGCCTGATCGAGCGTAAAAGGCGCGCTCGCCCCAGCGACTCGCAGTCTCAAACCGAGGTCCCCCGGGCCGACAAACACGCCGTCGACGCCTGGTACCGCCGCGATGGCCTCGATGTTCTCGACGGCCTCGATCGTCTCAATTTGTACGACCAGAAACGTTTCGCGATTCGCGTC
>CAYLYE010000123.1:0-13638 GCA_964387325.1 uncultured Planctomycetaceae bacterium | reverse complement strand
TCGATCCATTGAGCCGTGTGGGTCGGGCCCTTCACAAAGTAATCGGCGTCGAGTCCGGCGCCGTCGAGCCCGCGGCCGCCGAGGGGTGGAAACTTCACGGCATCGACGAGCATCTTGGCCTTCTCGGCGGTCGAGACGAGCGGGATCATTAGTCCCGTGGCCCCCTCCTCGAAATAGCGATAAAGGCCTGTCTTCTCAAGTGTCGGAGCCCGCAACATGCAGTCGACGTCGTGCAAGTGGAAGTGTGCCATCAGCGCCTGAATTTGATGCAGCGACAGAGCTTTGTGCTCCATGTCGAGCCAAATGCAATCGAAGCCACAGTGGGCCGCCCAACGAATGTAGGCCGGGCTGAAATTGCCCATGTTGCAAATGCGGACGCTCTTACCAGCACGAATTTTGGCCAATGCTTTACTGCGACGCATGGGACGGCTCACTCCAGTGAAGTGGTTAATGGGTCCGTATTCTAGCGAGGTGGCCGGAGCATCGAAAGTCGCTTCTCGACAAACAATCGGGTACACTCGTGGGCTTTACTCTCTCGATGAGCGAACTGCGATGGACAAGACACAAATTCACTGCACTGTTGACTACAACAAGGCCGGTAAGCAGTCGGGGCACTTGTGCGTGCCGTACTCGTATAACCTGGGCGGCTGGGCCAGTCTGCTGTTGCCGATCGTCGTGCTCAACAACGGTCCCGGGCCCACGGCTCTGGTGATGGCCGGCAACCACGGCGATGAATTTCCCGGCCAGGTCGCCATTCTGCGGCTGATGCGCCAGTTACAGACCGCCGACGTGCGCGGCCGCATCATCCTGCTCCCGGCCTTAAATCTGCCGGCCGTCAAGGCGGCGACACGACTTTCGCCGCTCGACGGCAAGAATCTGAACCGCTCATTTCCCGGCAAAGCCGATGGCACGGTCACCGAGATGGTCGCCCATTACCTGACCACCACGCTCTTTCCCCTCGCTGACATTGTGGTCGATATCCACACGGGTGGTCGGAGCGTCGATTTTGTCCCCTGCGCCCACATGCACTTGGTCGACGACCGTGAGCAGCGGCGGCGAATGATCGCGGGGACCGAGGCCTGGAATAGCGATTTCTGCTTCCTCTACGCCGACATCGCCGGCTCGGGGCTCTTGCCGGTCGAAGCCGAGCGGCAGGGAAAGACCGTCATCACGACCGAGATGGGCGGGAGCGAGAACGTGACCGTCGCCGTCCATCAACTGACGCAGTCTGGGTTGCGCAACGTGCTTGTTCATTTCGGGGTCTTGCAGGGAGAGAAGCAGCCTCGCAAGACGCCCGCACGTTGGGTGCAGGCGTTGAGTCGCGAGGACTACCGTTTTGCCCCTGAGTCGGGTATTTATGAAAACCTGACGCCCTTGGGTTCTGAAGTCGCGGCGGGGCAAGCGGTTGGCCAGATTCACTTTGTCGAGCGGCCTGACCGAGAGCCCGTCGAGATTGTGGCCCCGTCGGCTGGAGTGCTGATTGCCAATCGCGCACCGTCGTTGGTGTCGCAAGGAGATTGCGTGGCGTGCATTGCTCATGACGTGCCGCCCGACGTGTTGCGTTAGCTATTTGAGACCAGGAGAAATCACATGTCATTGCTCGAACGCTTGGCAACCGTGCAGTTGGTGCCGCCGACGCCATTTTCGCCCGACGGTCGGCGCGTGCTTAGCGAGACGCTCGCCGCTTTAGTCAAAGAGCTTTCAGCCACAGGCATTCGGGTCTTTTTACCGGCCGCAGGCACAGGTGAGTTTCACTCCTTGAGCGTCGACGAGGTGCTCGAGTGCGT
This sequence comes from uncultured Planctomycetaceae bacterium, assembly GCA_964387325.1. GTDB lineage: Bacteria > Planctomycetota > Planctomycetia > Pirellulales > PNKZ01 > CAZZBK01. The sequence continues at coordinate 11,851 of CAYLYE010000123.1, read as the reverse complement.
GGGGGTCGTGCGGCGCAGTGTCGCAGCCGACGCGGTGGTCGTCGCGCCGGTGGGCTTTGCCCTGGAACCGTCATTGCAGATTGCCCAATCGGCGACCGAGTTGGGAGCCGACGCGCTGCTGGTCATGCCCCCGGTGCATAATTATCTGGCCGACGTCGGTTTTCGCGATTACCTCAGCGCCCTGCGCGCGGTCACGCCGTTGCCGCTGCTGTGCTATAAGAAGGGCCCCGTGCCGAGCGATAAAATGTTGCTCGAACTCGGCCGCGATGGGCTCGTGCAGGGGGTGAAATACGCCGTCAATGAGATCGACGCGGTGAACCGATTTATTGCCGCCGCGCCACCGTCGTTGGGTGTGTACTGTGGCACGGCCGAGCGGTTTGCTCCGTTCTTCATGCTCGCCGGTGCGGACGGTTACACGACCGGGGCTGGCAATCTTTGTCCGCGATTGACGCTGGCCATGCACCGCGCCCTCGTGGCGGGCGAGTATGCCCAGGCCATGGAGTTGCTGCGGATAATCCGTCCGATCGAAGACTATCGAGCCCGAGAAGCCGACTCGTTCAACATCACACTGCTCAAGTTCGCATTATCGCTCAAGGGTTACGAGTTTGGCCCTCCACGCGCCCCGCTTCGCTCGCTCACAACGACGGAACAAACCGAGATCCGCGCGCTCGTTGAGCCCATTTTGCGTCGCGAGGCAGAACAGCCATAGCCACCAGGATCGGGTACACCACGGATGAGTTTTCAGTCTCGACCTCAACGACCGTCGGCTAACCAACTCGAAGCGCTGCTCGACGCCGGTCGGCAGGCCCATCAGGTCGGACGTTTTGCCGACGCCGAACGCGCTTATCGCCAGGTCTTGCAGCAGGATCCGAGCTGCGCCGACGCTTGGCAATTGCTCGGGTTGATCGCCGAGCGGGCCGGGCAAAACGAGGCCGCGGTGCAACACATCCAGCAGGCCATTGCCTTGCGCGGAGATCAGCCTGGCTACTACAATAACCTCGGCACGGTCTACGAGGGGATGGGCCGCTATCGCGAGGCGATCGAGTGTTTTTGCGAGGCGTTGCGCCAACGGCCCAACTACGCCGCGGCGTACAATAACATAGGCGAGTGTTATAAGGCACTCGGCGACGTTCACGCGGCGATCGAGTGTTACCGTGAAGCGTTGTTTCGCGAGCCGTATTTTCATGCCTGCCGCAGCAATTTGCTGATGGTGCTCAACTACGATCCGACGATCGCGCCCGAGCAACTGTTCAAAGAGCACCGCTTGTATGGCGAGTTGCTGCGGATCGAGTCGCCTCCCCCGTACACGAGTTGGCCGAATACGCGCGATGCCGCGCGGCCACTGCGCGTGGGCTATGTCTCGCCCGACTTTCGCAAGCACGCGGTGGCTCGGTTCTTTGAACCGATCTTGAAGCATCAGAATCGTGATCAGTTCGCGAGTTTTTTGTATGGCGAGGTGCCCGGGATCGACGAGGTCTGCCGCCGCTTTCAGGGCCTGTCGCAAGGCTGGGCCAGCAGCGTGGGGCTCGACGCGCGGCAACTTGCCGAGCGGATTCGTGCCGACCGGATCGATATCCTCGTCGATCTAGCCGGACACACGCGGCGCAATCGGCTCGATGTGTTCGCGCTGCGAAGTGCTCCGGTTCAGGTCACGTATCTCGGTTACTCGAATACCACGGGGCTCGACACGATCCAATACCGCATCAGTGACCAAGTGCTCGACCCGATCAACAACCCGCCACCGATGGTCGAGGAGGTGGTTCGCATTCCGGGCTCGTTTGCCTGTTTCCAACCGCCGAGCGAACTGCCGCCGTTGAGCGCGTTGCCGATGCGACGGCGCGGGTCGATCACGTTTGGCTCGCACCATCCGACGATTAAATTCAACGATGAGGTGTTTCGTCTCTGGTCGCGCTTACTCGCGGCGGTCCCCGATTCGCGATTGCTCATGTTTCGCAATCAACTCGGCGGCGAAGCGCTGGAGTTTCTGCGAGGGAAATTGCAGCAATTCAATTTCCCACTCGATCGCCTCGACCTCCGCTGCCCCAGCGAACACCCACAGGATTATTTACGGTTGTACGACGAGATAGACGTCGTGCTCGATACGTTTCCGTTCAACAGCCACACGATGACCTGCGAGGCATTGTGGATGGGGTGCCCCACGCTCACGCTTTATGGCGATCGTCCGACCGCGCGGCTTTCATCGAGCGTGCTCACACAGTTGGGGTTGGAGCAGTTCATCGCGCGAACGACAGATGAATTTGTCGCGATCGGTCAGCGTTTGGCCCTCGATCTGGCTCCGCTCGAGGGGATTCGAGCCAGCCTGCGCGAGCAAATGCGAACGAAATTAGGTGACGGTGCCCGCTTCACACGCCAGTTAGAGGATATCTATCGGCAACTCTGGCGACGCTGGGCAGAGGCGCAAGGTTAGATTGACAAATGACTAAGGGCGAATGTCTAAGGAATGTCGAAGTGCCAATCAGGTAATGGGTTCGAGAGGCTGAGGCTGCCATTCGCCATGGAATCATGCGGTCATTCATTAGTCATTCGTTCTTCGTCAGACGACATTCTCCCCGGGGTTTAATCAATGGTGTCGGGCTGTGAGTCGTCGGCGCGACACGCACAATCGGCCCCCCTGCCCCGCGGAAAGAATCGCTGCCGCCTGGATTTATTCATTGTTGTGTGGCGCATGTGGCGAACTATCATAGCACCACCTGGGTTGACTAACTGTGACACGCCGACAAGTGCCCGCCGATGATGAACACCTCAATGAATCGCCGAACGTTTATGGCCACCTCGGCCGCTAGTGTGGTCGGGACACAACTGTTCGCCGTCGAAGCCGACAAGTTGCCGATCGTGGATACCCACCTGCATCTCTGGGACTTGAGCAAGTTCCGCCTCTCGTGGATCAATGACGATCTGAAACCAACGATCGGCAAGAATTTTTTGCTCGACGATTACGCTCAGCACACCCGTGGTCAGAACGTCGCCAAGGCGGTCTATATGGAGGTCGATGTCGATGTCGATCAACAAGACGCCGAGATCGCGTTTATCAGCGACTTGTGTCGACGTGGCGACACGGTGCTCAAAGCGGCTGTTTTTTCGGGCCGGCCCGCTTCGCCGCAATTTGGCGAGTATTTGGCCCGGCACCGTAACAACTCGTACATCCGTGGTCTGCGACAGGTCTTACACGGCCCGAGCACGCCCCGCGGCTACTGTTTGGAGCCGGCCTTCGTCGCCGGGATTCGACAGCTCGGCAAGATCGGTTGGAGTTTCGATCTGTGTATGCGTTCGACCGAGTTGTTCGACGCCGCAAAGCTCATCGAGCAATGCCCTGACACCCGGTTCGTGCTCGACCACTGTGGCAACGCGAGCATGCAGGTCGACGATCTGACCCAATGGCAGCGCGACATTGAAACCCTTGCACGGCATAAGAATGTCATCGGCAAAGTGTCCGGCATCATCGCCTCGGCCAAACGCGATCAGTGGACGGTCGACCGTCTTGCCAAGATTGTGAATCACACGCTCGGCGTGTTCGGGCCGGATCGAGTGGTCTTTGGCGGCGACTGGCCGGTCTGTCTGCTGGGGGCAGAGTTGGCCCAGTGGATCGAGGCTCTGCGAACGATTATCCGTGAACGGCCGGTTGTCGAGCAGCGAAAGCTCTTGCACGATAACGCCGTTGCATTTTATCGGTTGACGTAGTGCTAGCTATTGCTGGGGTTACGTAAAATATTTTTGTTAGGGGAATAGACCTCGACGGGGTCTGATCCGTAGAATTTTCAACGAAGCGTGAAGAGGTTGAGAGGAAAGTGAGTCGGACGACCGCAATCGGTTAATGTGGGTGGTTTGGGTTGATTGTTGGTTGTTGCGGTGGTCGTCACAACCCTTTAATTGTCTTCATGATCGGAATCTTTTTCCAAATGTCGGGAGTGGTCAGGTTTTTGGCGTTTTCGTGTTAGAATTTGGTGGCTTTTCGGGCCCCTCGTGGGGATAATAGTACGACCTTCCTGTAAGGGCCGTGCGAGTTCAACGAGACGTGACTTATGCATTCGGCTCCATCCCACCTTTGGACTGTGCGTAAGAGCGGAACTGCGACGCGTCGTTGCCGAATCCCTGGGGGCTAGATGAAAACCTGGCTATCCGGCATCCTGATGCTCATCCTGTAGGAGTGTTGCTTTGTACGATGCACTGTTAGACGATTTGGACGACGACAGCACCCCGAGTGCGGAAGAGTCGGTTGATCTGGCCGAGCCGAGTGATTTGATCGTTGAAGACGATCTCGGCGTGGACGACGATCTGCTGGCTGCTGACCCGGATGCCGACGGCGATCTGGACCTGAAAGCCGAAGAGATTCTCCTTGGCCTCACGGGCGAGAGTGAGTCTTGGTCTGACGACCCGGTGCGGATGTATCTGACGCAAATGGGCGAGATTCCGCTGCTCACGCGGCAAGAGGAAATCACGCTGGCTAAGGAAATCGAGCTCACACGGGCCCGGTTTCGCCGCAAGATCCTCGAGTGCGATTTCGTGATTAAGCACTGCGTCAAGGTGCTCAAGCGGGTTCATAGCGGCGAGTTGCCGTTCGATCGGACCGTTCAGGTGTCGGTGACCGACCGCTTGGAGAAAGACCAGATCATGGGGCGGTTCCCTCATAATCTGGCAACGATCGACTCGATCTTCCAAGAGAACATGAAAGAGTTCCGCATTGCGTACTCCAAGTCGCATCGCATGTCGGAACGCCGCGAAGCTTGGCGCCGCTTAGGGCGTCGCCGCCGTCGGGCTGTTAAGCTCGTCGAGGAGCTCGGTCTGCGCACCCAGCGCATCGAGACGATGCTCAAAACGCTCGATGAGTTCAGCCGCCGGATCGATCACCTGAAAGCCAAGATCCAGGCCAGCCGTGCTAATCGAGGCCCTACCGAAGAACGTCGCGCCTGGGTCAACGAATTGCGGGCTCTGCTGTGCTCGACGCAAGAAACCCCCAAGAGCCTCCGCAATCGCGTGAGGTTCTTGTACTCGGTGTATGCCTCGTATCAGAAAGCCAAGCGGGGATTGTCGGAAGGCAATTTGCGATTGGTCGTGTCGATTGCCAAGAAATATCGCAATCGTGGCTTGAGCTTCTTGGATTTGATCCAAGAGGGGAACGCCGGCTTGATGCGCGCGGTCGATAAGTTCGAGTATCGGCGTGGTTTCAAGTTCTGCACCTATGCCACGTGGTGGATTCGCCAGGCGATCACCCGCGCGGTCGCCGATCAGAGCCGCACGATTCGCATTCCGGTCCACATGGTCGAGACCATGTCGAAGGTTCGCAACGTCTCGCGCAAGCTGTTGCAAGAGTTGGGACGCGAGCCAACGATCGAAGAGACGGCCAAGGCCGCCGGCACGCCGATCGAAGAAACCCGCCGCGTGCTTGCCATGAGTCGTTACCCGATCAGTCTCGATCGGCCGGTCGGCAATAGCGAAGACAGCCACTTTGGTGATCTGTTGCCCGATCAAGGGGTCGAGAGCCCTGCGATCGGCGCCGCGCAAGAGATGCTCCGCACGCGGATTAACAAGGTCCTCAAGACCCTGTCGTACCGCGAACGTGAGATCATCAAGTTGCGATACGGCTTGGGAGACGGTTACAGCTACACACTCGAAGAAGTCGGCCACATCTTCAAGGTTACGCGCGAACGTATTCGCCAGATCGAAGCCAAAGCCGTCCGCAAGCTGCAACAGCCGACCCGCTCACAAGAACTCTCCGGCTTTTTGGATTAACTTCGTGTTCATCACCGGTCCGTCGCGGATCGGTCGTAAAACTTACTTAATCGCAACACGACGAGCGAAAGGTGTATCATCTTTCGCTCGTCGTTTTTTTGCGCGCGGCTGATTATCCTCCGAACATCCAGCGCGCCAGGCTAAAATAGGCCAGCAATGTGACCATATCGGCGATGGTGAGCACGATCGGTCCGGAGGCGATTTGTGGGTCCACATGCAGCAATCGCATCACGTTGGGCATCGCCAATCCGGTGACCGACGCCGCAGTGACCCCGCCGACAATGCCCCCCGCCAAACAGACGACCACCCGCGTATCTCCCAGCCACAGCCAGGCGACCAAGCCGACGACGCTGGCCGCGGCTAGCCCCATCATTAGACCCGTGAGCAATTCGCTCCGCAGCTTCGGGAGCAGCGTGCTCCATGTGGGAGGTCGACCGTGCAGCACTTCGAGCGTCAAGCTGACCGATTGAATGCTCACGCTCTCGGCGAGCGCCAACACGACGGGCATGAAGAGTGCGAGCGACACGGCACGCTGTAACTCGACCTCGTACACTCCGGTGAGAAACGCGGCGAGCAGGCCACCAACGATGTTGCAAAGCAACCAGGGAAACCGGCCTCGAAAGGCGTGCCAGCTCGACCGTTGACGCGATTGGGCGAGATGTACGCCGATGAGTTGAAAAAGATCGTCGTGGTTGCTGCTCCCCAGCTCGGCCAATTCGTCGGTGTACATGTCAACGTCGACGACGCCGACGATCCGGCGTTGTGTGTCGATCACGGGAAACGCGAGCAGCCGATAGAGTGTGAAGAACTCGCAAGCCTCGATGACGGTCGCCCCGGCACTGATCGCCAGCGGGCGCTGGATCATGACCTCACGGACGGTCTGCTCGGCCGGAGTGGTCAAAAGGCTGCGAACAGGCAGCACGCCGCACAGCCGTCGCTCGCCATCGAGAACATAGACGTAAAGGATCCGGTCCTGCGGCGGATTAGCACGCAGCGAGTCGAGGACTTGCCCTGTCGTCTGATCGGCGTCCACCGATACGAAGTCGGGGCGCGCATGCCAGATCACGGGGTCATTTAGCTGCGCTTCAGTGAGCCGTTGGGGCATGGATCACGATCCTCGTCGGCGAAGAGCGGATAGCAGAGTCCTCTGCGCCAACTGTAGTACACGGTTGGACCCCAGGAGCGCGGTCGTAAATTTCAGAGGAATTGCTCCCCTGCCGCAGATCGATATAATCGGCAGACTCCTGTGCTTGTGCTGGGGGGGGGCGTCGCGCGGTTGTGTCGTGACCGAGTCGGCCGATACACAAGCTCATTTGTCACTCAACTCAATTAAGTGTGTCTCATGTCGCAACGAGCGGATTTTGGTTTGATCGGTTTGGCCGTGATGGGAGAAAACCTGGCTCTGAATATCGAGAGTCGAGGTTATCGCATGGCGGTCTTCAACCGCACGACCAGCGTCGTCGACAACTTTATCAATGACCGCGCCAAGGGCAAGCAGTTTATCGGTTGCCACAGTGTGGAAGAATTGGTGCAGAGCCTCGAACGGCCGCGCAAGATCATGATGATGGTCAAGGCCGGTCCGGCGGTAGACGCACTCATCGAACAGTTGATCCCGCTGTGCGACAAGGGAGACATCCTGATCGACGGTGGCAATACTCACTACGCCGACAGCGAACGTCGCACGAAGGGGGTCGAGGAGCGTGGCCTGTGGTTCATTGGTACGGGGGTCAGCGGCGGCGAAGAAGGCGCCCTCAAGGGGCCGAGCATGATGCCCGGCGGATCGCTCGATGCTTGGCCCGCCGTGAAGCCGATCTTTCAAGCCATCGCTGCCAAGGTGGGCCCCAAAGGAGACATCCCTTGTTGCGAATGGGTCGGCCCTCGGGGAGCTGGACACTATGTCAAGATGGTCCACAACGGCATCGAGTACGGCGATATGCAGCTCATCTGCGAGGCGTACTTCCTACTCAAACGCGTGCTCGGCTTGAGCAACGCCGAACTGTATGATGTGTTTGCCGATTGGAACCAAGGGGAACTCGACAGCTATCTGATCGAGATCACGCGTGACATTTTCAGCGTGAAGGACTCCGAGACCGGTCACGACATGGTCGATCTAATCCTCGACAAGGCCGGTGCGAAGGGGACGGGCAAATGGATGAGCCAGCTTGCGCTCGACCTCGGGGTTCCGAGCACGCTGGTGACCGAGGCCGTGTACGCTCGTTCGCTTTCGGCGCTCAAGGACGCTCGAGTTCGCGCCTCGAAAGTTCTGCAAGGCCCTAGCGAAGTCAAGTTTACAGGCGACAAAAAGGCGTTTATCGACGAGGTCCGACAGGCTCTGTACGCGTCGAAGATTTGCAGCTACGCGCAGGGGTTTGTGCAAATGCAAGCGGCGGCCATCGAGCATCAATGGCCGCTCGACTTTGGCAGCATCGCCCTGTTGTGGCGGGGCGGCTGCATTATTCGCGCCCGTTTCTTGGAGCGCATCAAGGAGGCGTTCGACCAGAACCCGAAGCTCGAGAACCTGTTGTTGGCCCCCTATTTTCAAGACGCGATTCATAAGTCGCAGGCCGCTTGGCGACGTGTCGTCAGTACGGCCGTTCAGATGGGCATCGCTGTCCCGGCGTTCTCGACCGCGCTGACTTACTTCGATAGCTACCGCACCGCGACGCTGCCGGCCAATTTGTTGCAGGCCCAACGGGACTATTTCGGAGCGCATACCTACGAGCGTACTGACAAGAGCGGCTCGTTTCATACCGACTGGCTGTCGCTGCGCAAGAAGCCTAGCTAGGTTTTCGGTCTTCGTTCCCAGCGTCATTCGGCATTGCGTAGTATTCATCATACCTGGACCGTGAGTGACGTATGTCGAATACGTTTGTGATCTTTGGCGCCTCGGGCGATCTGACCAGCCGAAAGCTCATTCCCGCGCTGTACCAACTCTTCCGCAAAAAACGGCTTCCTGAGGGAACGCGTGTCGTCGGCTTCTCGCGGACGCGCTACACGCACGAAGAATGGCGTAACAAGCTGGCCGAGACCAGCCTGGAGTTCCTGAAACAGGATTTCGATGTCACAGTCTGGGCTCGTTTTGCTCAGAATATCTACTATCACAGCGGCGACCTCGACAACGCTACCGACCTCGCTGCGCTCGGCACGCTGCTCGGAAAAATTGAAGGTGGCCAGTCGTCGACCCGGGTGTATTACCTGTCGACCGCTCCACAGTATTACGAGCCGTGCATTGCGAATCTGGGGGCGACCGGACTGGCCGACGAATCGCAAGGTATCCGCCGCATCGTGATTGAAAAGCCCATCGGCAACGACCAAAAATCGGCCCGAGTGCTTAACGACGCGGTGCATCGTGTTTTTCACGAACGTCAAGTGTTTCGCATCGATCACTACCTGGGGAAGGAAACGGTCCAGAACATACTCGTGTTTCGGTTCGCCAACGCGATCTTCGAGCCTCTTTGGAACCGTAATTACATTTCCAGCGTGCAGATCACCGTGGCGGAAGAGGTCGGCGTCGGCCGCCGGGCCGGTTACTACGACACGAGCGGCGTGGTCCGCGACATGTTTCAAAACCACATTTTGCAATTGCTGGCCATCACGGCGATGGAGGTCCCTTCGCGCTTCGAGGCCGACCTGGTGCGCAACGAGAAGGTCAAAGTCTTGCAGGCCGTGCGGCCACTCTCGCCGGCGGACGTTGCGACCCATTCGGTTCGTGCGCAGTACCACGGCTATAAGGACGAGCCGGGCGTGGCGGCTGACAGCATGACCCCGACCTTCGCCGCGATCAAGCTGTGGGTCGATAACTGGCGTTGGCAGGGAGTGCCGTTTTACATGCGTAGCGGCAAGAAGTTGAGTTGCCGCACGACGCAAATCGTGATTCAGTTTCGCGACCCGCCGCACATGGTCTTCGGTTCGACGCGGCAGAAAACGCTCGAAGCCAATCGACTCGTGATTCACATTCAACCGGCCGAAGGGATTCAACTCCATTTTCAGACCAAAGTACCCGACGCAGGGATGAAACTGCGTCTCACGGATTTGAACTTCCGCTTCGACACGGAGTTCGGCCGCGCGCTGCCCGAGGCATACGAGCGTCTGCTGCTCGATACGCTGACGGGAGACGCGAGTCTGTTCGCTCGGAGCGACGAGGTCGAGTTGGCCTGGGGAATCGTCGATCCCATCTTGGCAAGTTGGCACGACAATGGCTTGCCTGAAATGGCCGAGTACGAACCGATGGCATGGGGACCGATCGAGTCGCAGCGTTGGATATGGCAAGATGGCCACGAGTGGCTCGACGTTTGCCCGGTGCTCAAATGAGCACGGCCGTGACGTTGCCGAATTTGCGGATCGGCACGGTACAGATCGGCTTTCCAGCCGTACAGGCAGCCTTGAGTGGCTATAGCGACTTGGCGATGCGCGTGATCGCGCGGCGGCTCGGTGCTTCGTACACGCTCAACGAGGTCGTGCTTGATCAGTTCGTGAACGTCAAATCGCGCAAAATGAAACGCTACGCGCAGATTCTCGACGAAGAACATCCGGTCGGTGGTCAGCTGATGGGCGCGAATCCGGTCGAGTTCGGCACGGCGGCGCGAGGGTTGGCTGCTGCCGGATACGATGTGATTGACATCAACTTCGGCTGCCCGGTCAAGAAGGTGCTCGGTCGCTGTCGTGGCGGATATTTGTTGAGCGTGCCTGAGACGGCGCTCGAGATCGTGGCGCGGGTGCGCGAGGCGGTGCCACCTGCGATTCCGGTGTCGGTCAAGATGCGCCGCGGCTTGGACGACAGTGACGCGAGCCGAGATGCATTCTTTGAAATCTTTGACGGCGCTTTCGCGCGCGGTGTCGCCGCGGTCACCGTTCACGGTCGAACGGTCAAGCAAGGCTACGTAGGGCCTAGCCGTTGGGAGTTTCTCCGCGACCTGAAGCAACGCTATCCCGAGCGGACAATCCTCGGCAGCGGTGATCTCTTCACGGCCGACGATTGTCTACGCATGTTGCGAGAGACGGGTGTCGACGGCATCACGATCGCTCGAGGAGCGATCGGCAACCCGTGGATATTTGGCTGGGTGCGGGCATTGTCCGAGGGGCGCCCCCTGCCCCGTCCTCCGTCGCTGTTCGAGCAACGCGAGGTGATCCGCGAACATTACCGACTCGCCGAGCAGATTTATGGGCCGGATGTGTGTGGGCGGCAGATGCGCAAGTTCGGCATCAAATACGCCCGGCTGCATCCGAACTTCGCCGCGGTCCGTGAGGCGTTCGTGCGAGTGCAGCGCGCCGAGGAATGGCCCCGCGTGCTCGACGAGTGGTACGCAACCGACGACAGCGGGGTTTATCCCGACGTCGATGAGACCGAGCAGGAATCGAATTGCTCGGCCGGATAAACAAAAAAAGCTCCGCGTCGAGGTGATGTGACCCGTCGACGCGGAGCTGAATCGATAAGGCAATCGTCGCGCGTGTTCTATCGCACTAGGCGGTCGTCACCGGCTCGGTCGCTTCAGCCACGGGAGTTTCGACCACGGCCATTTTTACGTACCCCAACGACCGTACGACTTCGAGCATCTCGCTGCAGGTGGGGAACATGCGTCCGTTGGCGCGTTTATATTTTTCGAGAGCGTTCATGAACTCGACTTCTTCGGTCGAGTAGTCACGTTCGCAAGTGGTCGGATCGATTTGGCGGCGACGCTGAACCTTGGTTCGACGCTCGGTCGCACGACGCTCGACCGCCACGGACTGCTCGGCCTTGCGACGTTCGTTATCACGGCGGTCGTTGCTGGTGCGGCGACTCAGGGTGACTTCGGTGCTCGATTCGCTCTTGGACATCGTGGTACCTTCGTGTTTTGTCGACAACGGGTGGGGTAGAGGATGCCGATCGCTGGGCAGCGATTCACATGTCGAGTGGCGGGGTCGACCGTGTGGCTGGAAAATATAACACCTAGAAAACCCCTATGGTGTGCGAAAGATGTTCGCTTTCGGTAATTTGTACGGCCTCCGAGAACGCGTCGTAACGACTGGGCCGATTATGCCGACAGGAGCGAGAGAAGCTCCGATGAAAACTGAGGTGGACCCCGATGGTTGGACAGATTTCGGGGGTCAATAAGGGTAGGGTTGT
>CAYLYE010000122.1:0-18558 GCA_964387325.1 uncultured Planctomycetaceae bacterium | reverse complement strand
CCCATGGGCGATACCCCAGAGATAATCCGTCAACAAATGCAGCAAACGAAGTCACAACTCACCGCGAAGGTGACCGCGCTTGAGCTTCAGGCCACTGAATTCGTGCACACCACTCGCAATGCAGTGCATGACACGGTCACAGCGGTTAACGATACGGTCACGACCGTGACCGGCGCTGTGCAACATGCCGTCCAGACCGTCAGCCATGTGCTCGACATACGACGACAGGTCAACCGACATCCCTGGTACGTTCTCGGTGGATCAATCGCGTTTGGATATCTGGCGGTCAGGCTACTTTCCGAATCGAAGAAGCAATCGCTGCAATACGTTGAAAAGCCCCCAGCAGCAAATTTATCAGCGCGCCACAAGAACACTGGAAGCCCGACGCCAGCCGCCGAAGCCGCTACAACACCAGACGCGATCAAGGCAGCCTATGAGTCCGGTCGGAACGAATCGACTACGCGTCAACTGAGAGACGTGGCAATCGGTGCTTTCGTCGGCGTCGTGCAAGATCTGGCCTCGCGCGCCGCACGTTCGATGGTGGACTATCTCGGCAGCAATCGAGCCAAGGCTCCGCGTACCCCATCCAATAACCATGCGGAGCAGGACATTTCTTCAACAACGCAAGAATCATCTGAAGCAATTCGGCGCCGTCTCGATGCAACATCCAAACGTGTTCATTCTGGAAAGTCATTTTAACAAGGAGTCATGATTATGAACTGGGAACAAATCCAAGGCGACTGGAAGCAAATGACCGGCCGGGTTAAAGAGAAGTGGGGGAAGCTTACCGACGACGAGTTGACGACGATCGCTGGGAAGCGAGACCAACTCGCTGGACTTCTTCAGCAACGATACGGCTACGCCAAGGAGTTGGCGGAGAAGCAACTAGACGAGTTCTCGCGAGAACTAAAGCGCTGAGAGTGTCCAGGCTCATTCAAGGCAACACACGAAGTCGAGCGTAAACAGGCGCCGAAACGCTCTCTGTCGTTGCGCAGTTAAACGAGTAGTTCAGCCAATGGAGGTTCGCCATGGACGCCAATCGTGATTCAGTCGACTTGAATTCAGCGAAGACGCCTTACGGCAAAGTTATCGGGATCGTCGAGAATCGCAAGCAGTTTCAGACCGTTTCCGAGGAATTGTCAAAACTCGGTGCTCATCAAGTCGATGCCTATGAAGGGAATCCTGGGATTAATCTTCTGAGTGGCGAGCAAGACACGGTCTCGCAAAGTTTTCTGGGGGACATGGATGCCGAAATGATGAAACGCTACCTCGATGCGGTCAAGAATGGACAAATCGTTTTCTCCGCCGTTGTCGCACCTGAAGTTGTCGACCAAGCTGCCGAGACGGCCAAGGCACAGGGGGCGTCGGAGGTCGTTCACTTTGGCGCTTGGGTTATCACGAATTACTGAGACCACCAACGCATCGAAACATCGGGCGACGGTTTCAAGACAAGGAACGGTTATTTATGACGATCGGCAGTTTTTTGTTGCTGTTGCTCATTGCCGGAATCTGCGGAAGTCTTGCGCAGGGACTCGCTGGTTATTCTCACGGTGGCTGCTTGGTGTCGATTGCGTTGGGCTTCGTCGGAGCAATTCTCGGAACGTGGCTTGCCAATCTCTTAGGCCTAGGAGAGGTTTTCGCCATCCAGATCGGAGGCCAGGCGTTCCCGATTGTATGGTCCATCATTGGCGCCACATTATTCGTCGCGATCCTCAATCTCCTGCAACCTCGATTACGAGAGTGAATGTACGCAGAAGCACGTGCACTATCCAAAAGTACACGTGCCCTATCCTGGTACAATTCTCGAACGACACTTCATATCTACGTATACTTTCGAGGCATCCGCGATGACGAGCGCCAACCAGCCCTTACCGTATACGGATGACGTGGAAACCGTTCCCCCCGATGAGGCGGATAATATCCAACGAGTTGTGCAAGCACTGGAAGTCATGCTTGCTCGGAGTCAAGCAAAAAGCGGAGAGTTTCGCGCTGACGTGCATGTCAAAACGCATGGCTACGCTCAAGCGGAGCTACGGATATTGCCGAACCTGCCTGCTGAACTTGCACAGGGACTATTTGCGAGCGATGGGGTCTACGTGGCAGTCGTGCGGTTTTCTAACGCATCTAGTCAGCCCCAACCGGATGCTATTCCAGACGGTCGCGGCATGGCAATTAAGGTGTTCGGGGTGCCGGAAGACAAGGTGCTGATCGACTTAGAACGAGGTCCGATCCAGGATTTCGTGATGATCAATCACCCGGTGTTCTTCGCCCGAAATGTGAAAGACTACCTGCGATTGGAACGAGTTCTCGTGGAAGCGAACGGCAGTTCGCTCACCATGCTGCAAGGCGCACTGACCGGCGGCGTCTGGAACCCGCTCGACTGGCATTGGCGCGAGATGCTGACTGTCGCCCGAATTGCCGGACAGCTCCCCACACACCCTGCGAGCAACAGCTATTTCAGCATGGCTCCGATTCGGTTTGGGCAATATGTAGCAAAATATCGAGTGCAGCCAGCCGAGGAATGCCTTGATTCGTACCTGGAACTGGTTAAGCGATTCGGGACGCAAGCCGATGCGATGCGAGGAATGCTCGAAGAAACATTGCGAACACAAGACGTGCGATTCGAGTTTCAGGTGCAACTCCGCACGACTGAAAAAACGATGCCTATCGAAGATGCCAGTGTCGAATGGCCGGAAAACGAATCTCCGTACCGAACCGTAGCCCACCTTGTATTACCGCGACAGGAAATTGCCTCGCTGCTGCAGCAAGAGGAATATATGAATCTCTCGTTCAACGTGTGGCATGCGATCGACGCACATCGCCCCTTGGGGGGCATCAACCGAGTCCGTCGTTGGGTCTACCCCCTCTCGTCTGCTTGGCGCCGTCAGTAATTTAGGCGTCACGATCGCGGATCCGCCGAACATCGGCGAAGCCTGTTGATAATCTGACATAGCGTGCCCGATTAAATACGAGTTGTGCATTCCGGTTGCGCTACAGGCTCAGAGCGATGTTACCACCGCGTTCAATAACCTTGCGGGACGAGCGTCGAACTTCAATCTGACTGGACAGGATCTTGGCGGCCTCACACTGATACGGCCATCCTTTCTGGATCCAGCGCGAACGACACGTTCTCGGGCCTGCAGACGTATTCGATCCTCAACCGTTCGCTGAGTTGAAATATTGAGTTGTTCACCCAGGCTAAGATAGCGAAAGCCACCAAACCATGTGAAAGATCGGCAACGGGTAGTGCAGCGCCCGTCGGTTGAAAAGTGCAGCGATCGAAAGGGCGATCGGGGGTTAAGTTTACTTGGGTTTCTGGGCAATGAAAGACATGAGCCCCCTCCTCCCCATCCTCCGGAGGACGAGAGGGGCGCAGCGGTTATGACGACGAGTTCGTTGGTATCGATTCTTCCTGGTCCTCATCTCGACGCTGCCGTTGGGCGTCCTTGAGGCGATAACTCTCGCCCTTCGTTTCCAGGATGTGGCAGCGGTACGTCAGCCGATCGAGTGCCGCGCCGGTGAGTCGCTCATTGCCGCCAATATCAAGATGCCCTTCTGCGTGCAATTTGAGTTGCCTCGTTGACCAGGAGTCTGATGAGGAAGTTCGGCCTACTCGGCATTGAGAGGCCGCAGGGTGCAAGCCCTCTAGCCAGCTACTCGGACAACGACCGGATGATATTCGCCACACAGGGGCCGTGCTTGGACCGTCGCTCAGGACGTCGAGGGACTTGGTCATTGCACAGGTCTGTCCTCACTCGGCAGCAATGCAGAAAAGATGCTTTTCGCCTCGGATAAGCAGCCGATTTGCAGTGGGAACGGGGGAGCCGATGACCGACTCGCCCATGTTGTTCTCCGACAGTAGTTCAAACTTGTCATTACCAATGCTTGCGACGAACACGGTCCCGTCCTCGCGCGGCGCATAAAGCTTGCCACCGGCGACAAGCGGAGAGGCGTAATAGTTCGTGCGGTGCCTGGGAAACGCAGCTTCCCAAATCGTTTTTCCCGTCGCAGGGTCAATGCACGCGACTTCACCGCGATCGCGGACCAAGATGACACGTCCTTTGTATACGGCCGGCGTAGGTACGAATGTGCCGACGTCGTCACGCCTCCAAACGTGATTGGTCTCCGTGACGTCGCCACTCCCCGTCAGCCGAATCCCGTATAGCCGCGGAACCCCTCGATCGTTGCGACCAAATGCAATAACCGCCATGTCGGCGACAATCACCGGCGTTGCGATCGCAGGCCATAATTTATTGGCGTCAGGGTTAAAGTTTCCGCATGACCACGACACCTGTCCGTCGGTTGCATTGTGGATCGTTAAATGCTCGGCACCCCAAACCAGGACGGATTCCTTCCCTTGGTGCTGAATGACCAGCGGTGTCGAATAGCCATGATCGCATTCGACGGGCGTTGAATAATTGCGCGAAACTTTCCAGGCTATTTCGCCGGTCACTTTATCGAATGCAGCCAGCCATGACTCACCTTTGTGCATCCGAGCCATGATGACGAATTTCTCAGTCAGGACGGGCGACGTTCCATGATCCCAAAACAAGCTGTCGGGGCCAAACCTTTCAACAAGGTTCGTCTTCCATCGCACCTTTCCATCGAGTTCTACGGCTGCGAGTGTACCACTTTTGAAATATACGAAGGCCGCATGGCCATCGGTGACCGGCGAGGCATTGCTACCAGAACCGTTACGATGCTTCCCGGCGTTCTCCTTTTGAAAGACCGTTCGCCATTTCTCTTGGCCTTCGAAACCGTAGCACAAAAGTGAGTCTTTACCGTCTGCAGGCGATGTCAGATAGATCATCCCGTTGAGCAAGATCGGCGTTGAACAGCCTCGGCCAGGCAACTCCGTGCGCCACAGGTATTGGTCGGCGCCAAACTTCGTAGGGTAACTTCCTTGGTCAGTGCTTCCATTCCCCAGCGGTCCGCGCCATGACCGCCAGTCCGATCCATCTGCCGCGAACCCCGATTGCGTTATACCGCAAGCAACCCAAGCCACGGCAACCAGAACTTCGTTTCGCATCGTTATCGAATTCCCTTGAATGGTGTTGTTGGATACCGCCGTCACGGTACGTCGCGGTGATCATTGTGCCGGCTAGGGCTAGATTATAACTTCTTGGCATCCGGTGCGCGGAGATTTTCTGCCTCGACAGCCTGGCTAGACAAGTATGCGGTGCGTTTCGTTCGGCTGTCCGGTTATAGTGGTCAGTGCCTCATGGTTAGACTTGGTTTTGAACCTCACGGACATCCCATCATGACGAATGACGTCACGACCATGCACGAAGGCAAGCACTTGAGGATGCGGCGTAAAGGCAGTTGGGAATTTGCAGAACGCTGCACTGCCTCCGGCGTGGTCACGATTGTTCCGATCACTGTTGACGATCAACTGCTGTTCACCGAACAGTTTCGCCCACCCGTGGGCAAGCCGGTCATCGAGTTCCCCGCCGGCCTCGCTGGAGACATTCTAGGGGCCGAGCAGGAGTCTCTGCTGGGGGCGGCACGCCGGGAACTGCGAGAAGAGACTGGCTACGAGGCTGATGGCTGGACCGAACTAGCGACATGCCCGACGTCGGCTGGCATGTCAAACGAGATCGTTACGTTTTTCCTGGCCACAGGACTGCGGCAAGTCTCAATGGGCGGCGGTGATTCCAGCGAGCAAATCAAGATTCATCACGTGGACCGTTCACAGGTGAGCGATTGGCTCACCCAGATGGTCGCCAGTGGTTGTCTGATTGCGGCACAAGTCTACGCAGGCCTGTATTTTATCGAAGTCACACGAGGACCCGAGCAGTTAGGATAACCGACTAGGGGCTTAGCCGACGGGCGTTTACAGTCGGCATGGCGCTTTGGCAGACTGCCGAATCTACAGACGCCGTAAGTCGCCACACAAAAATGCGTCGGAGCAGATTAGTGCTTGTAGATCTTGTGTTGTGGGCGGCCTGACAGGATTTGCTCTTTCCCCCAAGTCGTCACATCCTTGAACGCTTGGCTGTGAATAAAGTCCAAAAAGGCCTGTTCTTCCGACCACTCGCTGGTGATCAGATAAGACGCGTCATCGCCCACGTCTTTCCAAAGCGTCGAACTGGTGTGCCCTTGTGCCGATTTGAGCGCCCCCATGACAGCAGCAAATTTGTCTTCAAAATCCTGCTGCTTGCCGGGAATCACATGATAATTCATGCCAACGGTAATCATATAGACTGAGTTCCAGTGGAAGTGTGTTTTCGGGTCTTGTCAAAAAGCTGGTCCGTAACGCACCTTGATTTGTGCGGCCACCAGCAGGTCCATGATTGTCGTTGAACGCAAGACCAGCGTCTACCCTTAAGTTTCCTGTCACGTCAACTGTTTTTGGCGACCCCAATAGCCTCTCAAGCCGCAGGCTGCTTTTCCTTGGCCGTTTCGCGGCTCAGCCAGCGATGCATTTGTCCCACATCGCCCTTCCATGCTGCGATCACCTACCTCGTGTCACCATCTCAACTTTGACTTGGGCAAGTTTCTGGCTTTCACTGGGGCTATTCTGACCAGCAAGTTGTGCGAGTTCACGCATCAAAGCATCAATGTCTGCCCGAACGACTTGAGCTTGTCCCGCCTGTGATTGCATTTTGATGACTCCTGAGATGTACCGTCTGCTGGCAGCTTGGTAATCGTACATCGGCTCGATAAGCCTTTGTCAGGTGCTCATCAGCCCGCAGACTTTGCCCAACCGTTGAGTAGGCAGCTGGGATGTTCCGATTCATCGAACCACAGCAGCGAAACATCCGTACAGGCAGAGCCGGGCAACGTCAAATATGATTGGAGAACAAATCAATGGGAATCCGACTCGACGCCGCTTTCACCGATAGCAACTCAACGGTCGAACAAAAGCAACTTCAGGCGATCCAAGTTCTGGGCGATATTCTGCCATTCGTGCTTCGACGATATGGCGTTCGTAATGAATCGCCGAAGTGCTCACCTCAATGCTCTCAGCCATTTGCTCGCACACGGCGATTGGATGGTCGTTGGTAGGGCCGCCAGGCTTGCTCGTTCTTGCCTGGGATTTTGCCTTCCTTAATCAGCTCGCCAAACGCCTTGCCGTCGGTATTCTTATCGGCGGCAGCTTTAGTCCACGCGGAGAGCAATAGTTCCGTGGCCTTCGCTTTAGCGTCGGCCTTGGCCTTGGCATCCGCAGATTCCTTGCTCGTCTTGTCCGCGGCCATGAAGGCCTTGTCGTCCAAGTACTTATGCACCGCTTTACCGAAGTCATTCAAGGCATGCCCCTTCACCTTTTTATCTTGACCAGGGACATGGCACGAAGCACACTTCGACTTTTGTGCTTCGGCAGCGGCAAGATAGCCCTTGTACTCGTCCTTTCCGCCGAAAGATTCCTTGATGTAGCCTGGAATGGGCGGCAGAGCGTACGCAGTAGGAGCAACGAGACCAAGAACGATCGAAGCGGCAATCAAGTGGCGCATGGTGAAATCCTTATGTGGTGATCAAATGCAAGTGAGAAAGTAGTTGCCAGCACAGCACGCGTCAAGCGTCGAACTGCTTCGAAGCTCATTTCTAATCACAGCCCCACGATGCAGCTAACTCCCGTTGATCTCAAACGCAATTACAAGATCGTGGCTAACACCAACACTTCTCATATTACCCTACTGACGACGCTCCTCAAGCGGCGGCGAATACCGTTGTGACGGTACGTGAGCCGTCCGTGATCGATGCCTTAGGGCAGTGACGTCAAGCTCGTCACTGCTTCGTTACTAAGCAGCGAGATTGTCAGAGCTATGCCAGCTTGACGTTCTCGGCACACGGTCCCTTGGGACCCTGACCTTCGGTGAAGGTGACTTTTTGGCCTTCGCGAAGTTGGTCATACTGAACGCCTTGCAGTGCCTTGGAGTGGAAAAACAAATCCTTGGCACCGCCCGTGCTGATGAATCCAAAGCCCTTATCCGTCAACTTCTTGATCGTGCCTTCGGCCATTTCTCTGTTCCTAAGATTACTCTCGAATTGGTGCAATTCGGCAGACGAATGCCGAATCGTCGTAGGGGAGTGTATCCCTCACTGAGCCGCCATGCAATCATTAGATCACCCCAACGACCGGATGAACTTCGCCACACCAGCACGTCGCCAAGAGCAGGCTGCGTTTACTTTGCTGCAAGCCGATTCTGGTAGGACAGTTACGATCGTGTGACAACAAAGCAACATTCGCTCGCGGCGCAACTTCATCCGCTTGCAGCTTTGGGCGATCAAGTTATCGTAGTTGTATTGATTGTCTCCGATATTATCGAACCCATGTTATGTTCAACGCGGGAGCGCCGCACCGATGCCGAATCGCATGATCTACAGCCTGCTATACGTCGCGATCACGACGACATTCACTCCGTTGTTACTGGCCGATGAAACGCCTATTAAGGTTGTCGATACTCCGCCCGGAAAAGCACCATCCGACGCGGTGGTACTCTACGATGGTTCGAGCACGGACGCCTTTGTTGGTGTAGACGGTAAACCTTGCACATGGGAAAGCAAGGACGGCATCATGACGGTTGGCAAGGGGTTCATCGTCTCGAAGCTTCACTTCCGCGACGCTCAGCTGCACGTCGAGTTCATGGTCCCCACTGAACAGGCTGGCAACAGCGGCGTCTATATTCACGGCCATTACGAGTTGCAGATCAGCAACACCGCCGGCAGCACAAAGCCCGACAAGGAAATGATTGGTTCGCTTTACCGTTTTACACCGCCGTTAGTGAACGCCGGCCGTAAAGCGTACGAATGGCAAGTGTACGACATCGTCTTTCGAGCCCCCCGGTACAACGGGCAAGGCAAGATTGCCGAACCCGGCTCGATTACTGCCTTCCTTAACGGCGTGCTGGTCCAAAATGGCACGACGTTCACCGAACCTCGCTCGCCGTATACTCCTTACGTATACAAGAACACCCCCTACTCGGCACGCATTCTCGAAAGCTTAAAGAAAACCGACGCAGGTCCGCTTTACCTACAAGATCATCAGAGTCCGGTGAAGTATCGTAGCGTGTGGATTCGTTCGTTGGACGATCGCGCTACGACATTTCAATAGCAATCGCCTTTGTAGGCGGCAGCCAGAAAGTATGGCGCTGGGGGCGGCACCTGGGAGAGGACAACTGAAATGTGCAGCGCACAGACGTGCAGTTTCTTCGCGCTAGGTCTGGGCTGTTAGGCCAAGGCCATAACCGATGCCACCACCGATGGCGCCAAAGACGGTGTTCTGTGCCAATCCGCTGGCCGTGAATTGGGCGTCGTCGCGACCTCGAAGCATGTCGCCGAAGTTGGCGATGCCTTGCACGCCGACATACTCGACCGCCCCGCCTACGGCACCACCTCCAACGGATGCCACCAGACCTGAACCAGCAGCCAAGGCACTTGTCGCATAGATCGTCGCGCCGGAAAAGAATGCGATGCCGTACATCTCGGCATCGCTCATCTGAGCGAGGTAGTCGTCGCCGAGCATGCCGCGATAGGCCTGGGCTCCGTAATATTTATAGGCTTCCCAAGGCGACTCGAAGAACGATGGCGCGGCCTCCTCTTCGATACGCGGATTCCAGGTGCTATACACCTTGCCAGCGGCGTACGGATTACTGCCGTCGATCGTTTGGCCGTAGCCATCCGGCGAGACGAACGTGTTGCTCCGCGGGTCGTAATAGCGGTCGCCGTCAAAGTACAAGCCACTCGATGAGTCGAGCGTGCGACCCCGAAACACCGGCGCGATGTTCAGCGCTGCGGACAACCCCTGATCGGTGACCTGACCGAACGAAGTGAAGGTGATGTGGCCCAGGTTTTGCAATTCGCCGGCATTGGTTTCACCCGCAGGGACTTGGCCAAACAGATCCTTCACCGTCCCGAACGGATCGCTCAACGGCCAGATGAGCGACTGCTGCGCGATGTTGTCGACCACCAGCGACTGACCGTTATCGGCATAAAAGTACCGTTGGGCAAGCGTCGGCGCATCGCCCGACGTGCTGACGTACTGCAAGACAGGTTCGCCTTGATCGGTGACATAGTGCTCGCTGCGGTTGAGCAGCCCATCGCGTTTGCTCAGCAGGTTAGGCTCGTAGGCGTGATGGCATTCAAGTCGTCTGACGTAAAAGGTAATCTTCGAGAAACTTTTCAAATGTCGGGAATGCAGGGCGAGCCGCTTTGGTGACGGTGTTGAAAAATACAACAGGACATTCATGGCCGATGAATGCGGAAGTGTCTAAGCTCAATAGAGCATCGTCGTCGGTAAAATAAATTACCGCATGATGAACTGGCAACCCGAATTCTTTACGGCACATCAGTGTATCGCCGTAAACGGTCCCTCGGTTGTCAATGGATGCTTTTCCATCCTCGATCCCGGAGATCTCCTGGCCAATCACGCCTCCACCGCCGTAGTCCCGAAGAAAGTGCTGGAAGGATAGCGGCAAACGTACTTCAAGTAGTTTCTCCAATTGAGCTATCGCATTCTCTGAAGCCCCACCTTGCCAGAACACCTTTTTTGCTCGCTGGAGCTTTACTACCAATTCTGGAATAGCTGCCATATTTTAGTTTCCTGAATGTTGACCGGCTCGCCATATCCAATACCGCTCACGGAACTGATTGTACTGGTAGAGCAAACTGGAATCATTGCGGAAGCCGTTCAAGCCGATGCCACCGGTGATGCAAAAGCGTCTGGTGATAAATGGGTCAGAACGTTTTTGTAAATAGTTCTGACCCATTTATCACCCCCGATCGGTCGAGGATTTCTGGCAATCGCATGTCGCATTTTTAGCACGATCTAATTTTGGCACAGGGCGCTCGCTAGCGCAGCACAGGGACAACTGGAAGTACCTCACAAAGAGCACGTTCTCCACCTTGCCATAAAATTGCAATTTGCTGCCCATTGTGTGAAAAACACATGTCAATCGGACGTTTTCCATCGGGTAGTGTTCGAGACCATGAATATACCATTTCTTCGCCTCTGTATGCAATAACGGAAACGCTATATTCCGTAGATACAGCAATTTCATTTTTTGTGCGTTTTCCACAACATGCAATAAACGAGATCGATCATTTCCTCTGGGGAGTTTAAAATATTTCACTCGCTTAGGATCTAGTATATCTTGAATAGCAATTGTGTTGTCGTTAAATACCACACACAATCGACTGCCATCGCCAATGACGCACATGTCACAGCATCCATCTGTGTTGCTGACAACAGCTTTGGATAGCAGATCCCATACGATCATTCGCCTGCCAAATATTCCAGCAACATGGCTGCCTCTGTTTGCAATACTTACACGACTGCATAACCGATCGCTAGTGGTGTACTTTTGCGGCCACCATGAAATTGATTTTTCTACATCATATTTCGATATTACCCCATCCATTTCAAGTCGCAACTTACCTTCAATGGAGACTTCTTCAAGGCCTGGCTTGGCATCAAGCCAAAGTGTAGCAACCTTGTCTTGCAAGCACGATTTCCATACATGCAAAGATCCAAACGAACCGCTGGCAATCAAACCGGAGCTATTGTCGTAGTGAATTGCCGAGAATGGAATTCTAGTAGTTAAATATCGTACACTACGATTGTTGTGGTCAAAAGTATTGAGCAACAAAGCGTTCGTGTCATTTTGGGTTATATTCGACAATTCCCTGAAGGGTAACGTATACACCCAAGGCTCCGTTGCCTTTGGCTGCAATATTACATTTGCGTTCTGGTCAATCCAGGCCAATCCTCCCGAGAAGGAGACGACGGCACCTTCTTTAGTCGATGCGATAGAAGTTCGAATTTCGGGGGCCGCCGGAAACAATTCCTTCCTGTTTTCGACTTGCATGGAACTGATTCGACTGCCGGTCGCTGAATTACAACTCCGTACAGCATCTATATCGGAAATTAATATATTCTCGTCATTTATACTAAATGCAATGCGGTTAAATGCATAGGTGGAAACATAAGACACAGGAAAAACCATTGCTGGTTCTGCGTAATATGGATCTGCGCAATGTGAATCCCGTGTGTTTTCTGCAACTACTATTAACATTACCAGCAATCGAATGGCAGCAGGTAAATCAAGACTAAAAATTGCGTGCATAAACTTTTCCCATTCTATGGCAGCGCGGATGATAAATGGGTCAGAACGTTTTTGTAAATAGTTCTGACCCATTTATCACCCATTTATCACCCATTTATCACCCTCATTTATCACCCCAGGCCACCTCCAACACCCGCTTCGGCGATTTGCTGGTCGTACTCATCAAGAGTACTACGCAACACACCCCAGCTAGCGTTCATTGAGTTTTCTACGGAGCAGTTCTGACCCATTTATCACCCTGCTGCTATGTCAGTTGTCGAACGTAAGCCTACCCTTTCCGAATTCTTGTAAGGTCATTTCTGCGGTAAAGGAACATGGCCCCTTGGCGATCTGCAATTCCTGAAGTGTGCTCTTAGCGATGGATGGTTCCCATTGCAGGCAGTGTGCAGCTGCCCAGCACTTAACGTGAGGGCTAGGATCATTCATAAGTGTGGCGATCGCTGCCCTTCCCTCGGATGTCTCTTGGAGTCTCTTATAACACTCATGCATTTGCTTTTGCCACCGATTTGCAACCTTCGGGTCAGGTGTAGATGTTCCCTCTGCACCTGATCGGTATGCCGCCAATAAGTCCTCAATTCTTTTATGTGCCATGACTGTCCCTCAGAATACTACGGTAATGTTTGACCGGACAAAACATGATTCATAATCCGGTTGCCAAATGATGACTGCTCGGAAAGTGTTTGGGTTCCCAACCATTGCCGAACCGGCATCCCATTGCTGAACGGCCTAATCGAGGAGTAGTAGTTTGCAATTGCTTGGTTAGCCTCCCTGCCAATCGCCACTACATTGCTTGTGTTGTGAATCGCCTCGGCACCGAAGCGTGTCACATTCGCAGTTCTTTGCTCAACGATATGGTGCCAAACCTTTCCCTCACCTGCTGGCCCTAATGCACGCTTCAACGCATCAAACGAATTGAACGAAGTAACTGCTGCTGGAGCAGCAAACCGAACATTCACACCTCCCAGTCCACCCATCGACAAAGTCGCGGGATCAATTGTCACGCGATAGTTGAGCGGATTGGCCTTGGGATTGTCAATTAGGAACTGGCCAACTCGACGGGCCCCTACGGAAGCCCCCTTGCCGATGGCGCGGCCGAGCAGATCGCCACCGACGTTGCCAATGGCGTTGGCTCGGAGCGCATCGTCCCACTCACGCCCTTGATAGACATCGACGGCCGTGTCACCGAAGGTTTCAATGCCTTTGCGAACAACCCATTGAGTACCCTTGCCAGCCCATTTCAATTTGCTTCCCAAGCCTGCCGTGACGACGTTGACAGAAAAATGCTTGCCATAGGCCAGGCTCCACGAAAAACGATTCCAGTCGGAGTAGTCGTTCGTGTACCAAGCCGCTGCGTAGGTCACCCCTCCTTCCACAAGGGTATCGAGCCCGGACATGAGCCCGTTGTAGGCAATGTAGGTGGCCACGGCAGCCATGCTAACCGGCTCATGTCCGCTCGGGTCGGTGAAGTTCGTGGGGCTGTTGTAGGTGTAGCGATAGGGGTTGCTGTCGACTTGCAAACCCAACGGGTCTTCGCTGATGAACAAACCATTGGCGGCGTCGTAGAACCGGGCACGATAGTAATACAAGCCGGTGGCCGGGTCGTATTCGCGACCGGTGTAGGCAGCGCCGATGGCCACGCTGTACACGCTCGTCGTGTTGTCATTGATCAGCTTGCCGAAGGCGTCGTACTTGTAATGGGCAAAGACACTGACCGCTCCGGTCGCTGGATCGAGCTTGGCCAAGTCACGCACCGAGCCCTGCATGTCGGCAAGCGGCCAGACCATCACGCCATTGCCGCAGATCTCATCGCCTGGCGAAAGCACATCGACGGCCAGTAGTTCATCGGCCCGTTGACCAAACAGCTTTTGGCTTTGTAGTTGTACTTGGTTGGTGCTGGTATTAAGCGTGTATTGCAGGATAGCGTTGGGACCATCGTAGACCCAATACTCGCGCTGCTGCGTGCTCGGCCCACTGGCCGGATACTTCGTCACCTGCTCGGCAATACGACGATCGAACACGTCGTAGGTGTTGATGACCGTCGAGAGCGGAGCGTTGTCAGGGGATGTGATGCTGACGCCAACCAATCGATTATGGAAATCATAGCTGTACGTTCGCGATTCGCTGGCCCGTTCGAGACGGATGGCATCGGCGATGAGTCGACCGGTTGCGCCGTTGGTCAGTTCGACGCGGACGTTGGCCAAGTCGGCCCCGGCAGACAGGGTCATTCGCCCAAGCACGCGCCAGCCAACCGGAGCTACACCGTCGGCCCCGTAGAGATAGTCGTGGGGGGCTTGCGTCTGATCGACCGTCCAGGTGGCCAGTAAGGTTGTACCATTGTAGACCTTGTACACGGCCGAGGAGGTGAGTGGGACATTGCTCTCGGTCGGCCAGGTTACGGAGAGCCGATAGTCGACGGCACCGGCCGGTGCCGTTGTGTCGGCCGAGAAGGAGTAGGTGGCTCGATCGGTCGCGGGAGAAGTACCATATAACGAGTTGCCTTGGTAGCCAACCGGCTGAGTCGATGTGGCATCATAGATGATGGGATACTCGCTCACCGTAACTTCAGGATGGGTGAAGCCAGTTCGTGTGAATCCCGCATTGGACGAGCTGTCGATCTCTGAGATATGCGTGTAGCGAATCTCGCCGGTACGATTCCCTTCGTTGTCATAGGTATACTCAGCGCCGATCCACGCGGCGGAGCCGTTGGTGTCGTACAGCTTGTTGACGGCGCCCCGCAGACGATTGTAGCCCAGGTCGGGAGCGTCGCTGCGCGTGCCATCGAGACCGTAGAAATAATTGGCCGCGGTTTGGCGCTGGTCACTTCCGGCACGGCTCCCCCCTGCATCGTAACTGACGTTCCGTGACGCTGAGGCGGAGTTATCTTGCACCAACTGCCCGGTACCGTCGTATTGGTAGGTGGTGGCGCCGGACAATTGCGCGGCCGGATTGGTGCTGTAACCGGTCACGCGCCCCAGCGAGTCGTAACCGTATTGATATGTGGCTAAAGAAGTGTACTGAATGGTAGATGGGTCAATGACCTCGACTTGAGAAGACTGGATTTTGGTTAATTGCGTGGGTTTGGCGGGATCGTAGGTGAATTCTGTAGCCAACTTCGTCCAGTTGGACGCAAAAGATCCAGACAAGGGTAGCGGCTGATCGCTCCGTCCGATTTCATCGAGCCGACCGTGGTTATAGTTGTAAACGACACTTTTGATGCCCGACATGCCGGCCGTCAAGGAGAGCTGTTGCACGGCGGTCATTTGTCCCAGCGCGTTGTACCGATAGGTGTTGCTGAAATTCACTTGGCCATCGGTGCTGGTGACGGACAATTGCTGGCGATCGCCGTTCTTGTAGAACTGCTGCGCCAAGTCGAACGTGGGCAGGGGGAGGTTCGGACTGTACGTGATGTCGGTCGTGTGGCCCAAGTGGTCGTAGACAAAATCGTACGTGGCGGCCGGATCGCTGATCGTCGTGCTGAGCGCATCAGCGCTGTACGTATAGTTGGCCTGATAGTGATTCGGATCGTTCAGCCACGTTTCGCCCGTCTTGCGGTTAAGTGCGTCGAAGCTGTAGGAAGTCATCAGCCCATTGCGGTCGGTGTAGCCGGTGAGATTGCTGTTGCCGTCGTAGGCATAGCTGCGACTGGTGGGTGTGGTACCACCGATGGCATTGGGCAGATAAATCGTTTCGCGCACAACACGGCCCACCGCATCGCGAACCGTGGTGGTTTTGTTAAGGGCCGCATCGATGAAGTCGACCGCGCGATGGGCATCGTCATAGTCATACTCGACGGTGGTGGTGAGCGCATTGCGAGCCTCGGTCGTTTGGGTTTCCTTACGCCCCAGGTCATCGTAGGTGGTGGTGACCTGCGATTCGAGAAGGGGAACAAGATTGGATTGGCCCTCGACGCTGACCATCGCATAGGTGCTTTGGCTTTGGAGCAACCCGGCATCGTTGTAGTGGTAGCTGGTGTAGCCCGACGATCCGCCAGTAAAGTTGGGAAGCGATGACTTGGCCGGATGCATGGTCGAGCTGAGGCGGCCATCGGGACCAAAGATGTTCACCGTGGCCGAGAAATCGTCTTGCTGGACCGCCACTTGGCCGAGGACCGTGTATTGGGTCGACTCGGTGCGCAGGACGGGACTGTTGATCGCATCCTGCGACATGGTGGCAATCAGCCAGCCATGTTGATTGTACTCGTGTTTGACCACGTGACCTTCGGGATCGGTCACCGACAGAACCTGTCCGGCCAGGTTGTACGTGTATTGCGTCGTGGCGTTCTTGCCGCCAACATCGTCCGTTTGTTTCTTGAGCAGGCCCGAGGCGTAGTACTCGAACTGCGTGCTGATCCCTTGAGTTTCGTTGCTGGGGCGAACCGTCTGGCGGCTCACGGAGCCGTCGGGATTGTACTGATATTCGGTGACCAGGCTCACCAACGGGCCGTTGCCATCGGGGTCGGGCGAAGTGACGCTCGCCACACGCCCCAGCGGGTCGAGTTGCGTGACGGTCGTGTTGCCGCGCGGGTCGGTGACTTCGATGCGGCGGTCGGCATCGTAATACTTGGCGATGGTCGTGGCGCCGGTTTCGATTTGCGTCTGCCGATACGGTCGGTCGAGCAGATCGTAGGCTGTGCTGGAACTGGAAACGATCGTGCCATCGACCTTGGTGGTGACGCCGATAAGCCGATCGACCGAGTCGTAGGTGTAGTCGATCCGCTGGCCCAACGGCAACAACTTGTAATCGACTCGTCCGGCCGCATCGTAATGCAACGTAGTCGTGACCGTGCCCGAACCGCTGGGGCTCGGCGAGGTCGTCGTCAGGAGCTGGCCGTTGGGGTCATAGGTGTAGGATTCGACCCACAGATTGTTGTTGGGGCCAGTGGTTTCCTGGCGAATCAGTCGATGCTGCGAATCATACGAGTACTGGGTCGGCGTTCCCAGCAGCGGGGTCGACATCTGCAGATTACCGGCGGCATCGTATTCGTTGGTGGTGAACCGATCGGTCGTCACCGGTGCCACATAAGTGGCGGTCACATCGACGATCCCGCCGAGAGCGTCGGCGGCATCGACGACGGCGATTTGTTGACCGCGCGCGTCGTATAGGTAGCTCGTGGTGTGTCCCAGCGGATCGGTGATCGACTTGAGATCCCTTTGCGCGGTGTAGGTGTAGTGCGTGTGAGGACGGACGCCGTCCTCGCGCAGTGCACCGTACTCGTCGGTCAAGCGATTGTTGCTGTACACGTAATTCGTGGTGCGCGTCGTGAGCGGAGCTGAGCCCGGCTCGGTCATGCTGAGAACGTTACCGAGCGCATCGTACGAGTAGGACGTGACCAACGGATGACTTGCATCGTCGGGATTGGGGACCGAGACGCTCCGCAACTGGCCGAGCAGATCGTATTGGTATATGGTGACTAGGCCGGTGGTTTCGTCGGTTACGGTTTTCAGATGGCGATACTTGTCGTAAGTATACGTGGTCGACATCGAGACGTTGCCACCCAGGCTGCTGATGCCCGTGATGGTTTTCTTTTTCACAAGGCCAACGCTGTTGACTGCGGCGTCGGCGGGCGTGTAGTACTCGAAGGTCGTCACACGGCCGA
Source organism: uncultured Planctomycetaceae bacterium (assembly GCA_964387325.1). Classification (GTDB taxonomy): domain Bacteria; phylum Planctomycetota; class Planctomycetia; order Pirellulales; family PNKZ01; genus CAZZBK01. Next base: position 897 of record CAYLYE010000122.1, on the reverse strand, counting down.
GCGGATCGGTGATGCGTTCGATCAGACCACCGGGGAGGGCGTGCAGGTCGCCTGTGGCCGGAGCGGGGGTGTATTCGTACTGGGTTGAACGCCCCAAGGCATCGACCACCTCGGTGAGATTGCCGAAATTATCGGGCGTCGAGGTCGTCACGCTTCCGTTGGGGTCGCGCGTGTACCAGTGGGTGCTCAGGGTCGAGGTAAACAAATCGGTGGTCAGTGTGCCATTCGCCGCGGTCGACTGGGTCAGATTTCCGTGGGCGTCGTAGGCGTAGCGAGTGACGTCGAAGTCAAAGATCGGGATATCAATCTCCACGTCGGGAGTGTTATAGCCCCGGGCGGACGGCGCGCGGAACTCAGTGACGAGCCCGTTACGATTGCGTTTCCATTGCCAGACGTCTTGTTGCGGATTGTTGGCGGTCGTCGGAGCTGACTTGGCCGTCACGAGTCCGAAGCGATCGAACTGATACGTCCATGTGCCCGAGGGGTTGTCCGCCCCGTTGCTGGAGGTTGTGACGCTGGCGCGAGCTTCACGCAGCACGCCCGATTCCTGGAGTCGGCCAATCTTACCGGTGGGCGCTAATCGCAAGCCCGCTTGAATGTCTTGCAGAAAACTGGAGACCGTTCCCATAAAAGACGAGGCGCCAAACATGGTCGAGTCAGCCGCGACCGGCAACAACGAGGCGGTGTCCTGCGGTGGCTCGCCGTCGAAAACGGGCGTTGAAAATACATTGCCGTAATACACGATCGTTTTTCTGCCCGCGTAATCGACGATCGAGACGAGACTACGGTTCGAGTAATTCAGAGTGGTTGCCAAGTCTCCTTGCTCTGTCACTTTGAGCAATTTGGAAGAATCTCCGATGCTGATCAGCGGAGCGTAGGAGTACTGTGTGGTATTGT
>CAYLYE010000121.1:0-19165 GCA_964387325.1 uncultured Planctomycetaceae bacterium | reverse complement strand
AAGGAACCGAAGCCTTGGTGCAACTCAGCGAACCGGTCAACAAGTTTCCGCAACTGGTCGGCTATCTGGTGCGAAGGCTCAAAACTCTTTGTCCAACCCTGGGGACCAAGAAAATCGCCGAGTCGCTGGCCCGCGCGGGTTTGCATCTCGGGGCTACGACGGTACGGCGGATGATTCAAGCCTCCCCTGGCTGCAAACCGGTCGAGCCGGAACCGTCTCCTGCGCCGACCGACACAGCCGCAGAGCCGGTTGTCACAGCCCAGTCGCCGAATCACGTCTGGCACGTGGACCTAACTACCGTGCCGATGGCTGGGGGCTTTTGGACAGCATGGTTGCCATTTTTGTTGCCGCTCTGCTGGCCCTTCTGCTGGTGGTTGGCGGTCGTTGTCGATCACTATTCGCGCCGGATCATGGGCGTCGCAACTTTCAAAAAGCAACCGACCTCAGCCGATGTTCAGCGTTGTCTGGCACGGGCGATTCGACAGGCCGATACGACGCCCAAGTACATCATCTGCGATCAAGGGACGCAGTTCTCGTGTCCGAGCTTTAAGACGTGGTGTAAACGGCGTCGCATTCGTCCACGTTATGGTGCCATCGGTAAACACGGGAGTATTGCCGTTGTGGAACGAGTCATCCTGACACTCAAGAAACTACTGGCTTGCCTGCTCATCGTCCCGCTGTCGCAAGGCAAGTTTCGTCAGGAAGTGGCGTTGCTCGTGCAGTGGTATAACGAACATCGACCGCATACCACACTGCGTGGTCGAACACCGGACGAAGTCTACGATGCGAAGTACCCGGGCAATCGAAAGCCACGTTACGAGCCACGGGCTCGCTGGCCACGCGGGTCGCCGTGTGCAGTACCTTGGGCGTTGGTTCGCGGTAGTCCCGGTGTCCCACTCGAACTGAATGTCGAGTGTCTGGCCGGCCGCAAGCACTTGCCGCTCGTGCGTGTCCAGCGTGCTGCATAGTCATGACCGTCGCGACACGTTGAGCGATCCGCGCTCGAAGTGCGCGCTGAATGACCCTGCGATGTGAAGCGTGTATCAAGTTGTCAAACATCAGGCCGCAGGTGCTTTCACACCTGCGGATTCGGTGACAGAATCCCCAGAAATACCGGCATAACCGCAACTCACATCCGTTCACCCAAGACTCGCTGGCGCAGGACACCCCAGATAGTGGTCACGGCCATAAATTCGCACCACTGCCTGGCCTGTGCCCTTGTGGTGGCAGTACGCTGGAACCTTGGCGGAAGACGTCGGCATAGAGCAACCTCCGTTCGATCCTCCGTAGTACTACGGAGGAAAAAACGATTTTCAGGCTGCTCTGCCGACCGCCGGCAGGTATCCGAAGTTCGGATTCAGCAAGGACTTACAAAGAGTGGGCGATATAGGACTCGAACCTATGACCCCCAGCTTGTCGAGCTGGTGCTCTAACCAACTGAGCTAATCGCCCGATTAAGCTCTATTTTAGACGGGTTTCACCCGCCCTCAGCCATCTAAGCCGAGCTACCAAGTCTCGCCTAAAATCCGGGGCCGTCAAGGGTCAAGATCGGAAAGATCAGCCCAAAAATTTCATTGACGGGCTGAAGCGAAGTTTTTATATTGAGACTCAGTATCACACCTACTCGGCCTCTTCCCACCTTGATTGGCTATGGTTGTCTACATCAACCCCAGCTTTCTGGATGAACTTGAAGCTGCGGCAGATCGTATGATCTGTCACTGCCTGCAAGTTCGTGAATCAACGCTGCGGGCCACGATCGACACCTGCCCGTTGCTAACCGTTCGGGAGCTCGGCTGTCAAACCGGGGCTGGCACGGGTTGCAACGCTTGCCATCGTCATCTGCGACGCCTGATCAACGAAGCCGCTCAGTCGTCGATTTGATCCGGCGGTCGATTAAATCGGATTCTGAACGAATCCGTCCCTAATCTAAAACAGCCGTCGATCTCGCGATCGATCGGCTGTGTTTGTTAGGCAAACGGCCCCAATCGTCATCGATTGCAAGGGCGCGTGCAGGTTACTCGCCGTGATTGCCCAACTGGTCGGCCAAGTAAAGTTCAATGCCGATTTTGCTGATGATGTCCAGTTGTGTCTCCAGCCAATCGACATGCTCTTCTGACTCCGTGAGGATCACATCGACCAAGTCGCGGGTACCGTGGTCCTTGAGTTGCACGCACAGTGCGACCAGTTCGTTGTAAGCTTTGACGCCGCTGGTTTCGAGTTGCAGGTCAACCTCGAACTGACCCTTGACGTCCGTGCCGGCGCGAATGACGCCATAGCGGGCAATCTCCGGAACGCCTTCGAGAAACAGAATGCGATCGATGAGCTTCTCGGCGTGCTTCATCTCGCCAATCGATTCCTGATAGTGCTTGGCGGCCAGTTTATCGAAGCCCCAGTTCTTGCACATCTTGGCTTGAATGAAGTACTGATTGATCGCGGTCAACTCGATCGTGAGTGCTCCGTTGAGCGCGTCGATGATTTGCTGATTGCCTTGCATGAGATACTCTCCTGAGCAGGTAAAACGCGGCGGACTTAAATCTTCAGTTCGTCAGCGAAATTCTAAAGCTGCTCACCGTGGTGTCTAGGCTTATCGCACGATAAATAACTGGATTTCGTCGATATTTTGCCTGTTGTGGCGCGGTCTCAATGGTCGACCCATTCGGGGCTGAGACCGAGTGTCGATAGCATGGTGTTTGTCGACGCGAGCGTTCAATTTGGGCTAGCCAAGCATCTCCGCGCCAGATCGAAGACCTGATCGAACATGTGTTCGGTGAGTCGGCCGGTGAACGTGTTTTGCTGACTCGGATGATAACTGCCGATGAGTGTGCGTTGTGTTCCCAGCGCGACCTGAGCGGCGTGGGCAAATTTGGGGCGCGGACTTGCTAGCCAGCCGCGCTCAAGTGCCTCGTCGACCACTGCTTGCCAAGCGATCTGACCCAGCGCGACGAACACGTGAGGCGCGAGTCGATCGATCGTTGCTTTCAGCCACGGTTGACAGTTCGCTATTTCGTCGCGGGTGGGCTTGTTGTCGGGCGGAGCACAGTGACACACGGCGGTAATGGCACAGTTGGTCAATTGCAGTCCGTCGTGGGCCGAGCTCGACTCGGGTTGATTGGCCAAGTCGGCTTTATGCAGCGCGCGATACAACCATTCACCGCTGCGATCGCCGGTGAACATGCGACCGGTCCGGTTCGCGCCATGCGCGGCGGGCGCCAAGCCCACGATCAATAGCCGCGCCCGACGATCGCCGAAATTCGGCACCGGACGTCCCCAGTACGTCTCGTCTTGAAAGGCCTTCCGTTTCGATTGAGCAATCTCTCGACAGTGGGTCGTAAGCCGTGAACAGGCCGAGCATGAAACGACCTGTTGATTCAGTTCACTCCACCATGACGGCTGCGACGACATGCCAGACTCTCTGTTCGTTTTTCGAATCCGTGTCGATTGGTGTTCATCCGTGGTTGCTTTGCCGTCGGTCGTTGTTACTTGTTCATCTCGGCCGCGCGGATTTTTCGGAACGACAAATCGGTCGTGGGGTCGTGCCCTTGAATGATCAACGTGCCGGGTTCGAGACGCAGTCCTTTGCGCGGATTGGCGTCGCTCTCACGTGGGTCGGTCCAGTCGCTGACCTGAATGCCGTTGACCCAGGCGGCCATGTGTTTGCCGCTCACAACGAGCGTCATCGGGGTCCATTCAAAGTCATTACTCACCACGCGGCGAGCATTCTGACGGCGATAGAAACCGCCGGTGCCGCAGTCAATCGGCAGCGTGCGAGCGTTGTCCTTGAACCCATTTTGAATCTGCATTTCGTAACCGTTCATCAGGTCGCCGGGGATGCTGCGGAAGAATACGCCCGAGTTGAGATGCTTGCCGTTCGAGAACACATCGAGTTGCAAGACAAAGTCTCCGAACCGAGCCGTCGATTCCAGCTGGCCTTTGCCGTCTTTGACGTTGAGTTCCTGCTGGGCGGTTACCGAGAACACGCTCTTCTGGTCCGGATAGACGGTCCAGCCGGTGAGATCTTTGCCATTGAACAGATCGGAGAGCCCGAGCGGTTGCAGTTTGACGTTACGGAACTCGACCAAGCCCGAGTTGTGTTGCAAACCGATGCGACCGCGCCGGAGCTTGGTGGGATCGGTGTAGTCGAGCACGACGCGACCATCGAGCTTAACGAGGCAACGGTCCCCTTGAACGGTCACGTCAAACGATTGCCAGTCTTCGTTTGCTTTGTAATCCGTGCAACGTTGTCGCTTCACAAAGCTGCCGGTCGGGAACGGACTCGTGGACGGGTCGCAGATGTTGAGTTCGTAACAGTCGCTGGCCGGATCGGTCGGCACGACAGGCGTGCGTAAAAAGACGCCGCTGTTTGTTGACTTCGGGGCGCGAAAGTCAACCTTGAGCCGGTAGTCGCCAAACTCGCTTGTCGTAGCGAGCAGGCCTTTGGCGCCATCGCTCACGCGGATCGCGCCGTCGCCGACGCTCCACTTGGCATCGGCAGCCGCTTCCCAGCCGTAGGTCGTTTCACCATCGAAGAGCAAGACCCAACCGGCGGCCACTTCGTCCGGAGTGAGTTGATTATGCGGCGCGGCCGCGAATGTGCTGGCCAACGAGAGCCCTAGCGAACTCAGCACGCAGGCTGCGAATAGAATGGTACGCATGGTGAACTACCTCACTGCGAATGTCGATGCGAGATGCAAGAACGTTGGATGATAAACTAGCTCCCCCGACTCAGCTTGCAACCCTCGGGAGTATAAATCCGTGCGAGATTCAATCGGCGAGGCGAATTTCCAATCGCACGGCCGACAGCCCGCCCCCGGCTGGTGAACCGACCGTGTCGAGCCGTATTTCCAGCGTGTTACGCGAACGCAGCTCAGCGGTCATATCGCGTTCAAAAGTGCCTGGGTGCTCGATCGTCGGCCAGTCCAAACCATTGAGTCGCACGTTGATCGGCGCGGCGACATCGTCGAGCACGAGCCAGAGCCGCTCGTTCAGATCGAGTTGACCGGGCCGATTAAAGAACCGCCGCAATCGTACGGTCCCCTGAAAATCAGCCCCAAGCGCGGTCGACCAATCGTGGGGCGACTCGATCCGTTGCCAGTGCGGCTCGGCAACGGAGTCGACCTCGGCGTGGCCAGCAACCTCCCACGGAGCACGCAAGCGAATAGCGTGTGGGTAGCTCACGATGGTCACGTGCCGTGTGCGTCGTTGCGAGACGAACGGGCACTGTAGAGCGAGGCCCCCATCGACACGGACAAACACAAGACGATGACGAGCAGCGAGGCCCACGAGGGAACCAGATGTCCGCCCGGAGCGATCCAGCCGAAGTGTTCAGCCACAAACTGAGCGGTCATTTTTAGGCCGACGAACACCAGAATCGCGCTCAAGCCCAAGCTCAGGTACTTGAACATTCCCATCATGCCGGCCAGGAGAAAATAGAGCGCCCGGAGGCCGAGGATGGCGAAGACATTGCTGGTGAAGACAATAAAGATGAAGTACTCAGCGGCCGGGTTCACGAGTCCAAAGATCGTCGGCACACTGTCGACCGCGAACACGACGTCGGTGCTCTCAACCACGAGCAGGACCAAGAACAACGGCGTGACCACGAGCCGGCCAGCCTCACGCGCGAAGAACTGACTACCATGTTCCTCCTTGGCCACGGGCAAGAACTTACGACCAAACCTCAGAATGGGGTTCTGATCCGGATCGACTTCGTTGTCCCCTTGAAACGCTAGCTTGACGCCGGTGTAAATCAGCACCAATCCTAAGAGCGGCAGAATCCACTTGAACCGCTCGATCAATTCAGCGCCGATAATAATAAACGAGAGCCGCATGACGACGGCCCCCAAGATGCCCCAGAACAGCACGCGATGCTGATACTTCATGGGGACCTGGAAGAAACCAAAGATCACGGCAAACACAAAGACGTTGTCCATCGACAACATCCATTCGACCAAGTAGCCGTTGAAGAATTCAAAGGCCGGGGTCGCACCAAGCCACCACCAGACAATGCCATTGAAGATCAACGCCAGCACAGCCCAGACGCCGGTCCACATCCCCGCCTCGCGCAAGCTCGTCTCGCGGGCATGGCGATGCACGATGCCCAGATCCAAGAGCAGCATGGCGAACACAAATCCGGCGAACGCCAGCCAATGCCAAGTTTCAATCACGGTTTACGTATCTCGAAGTGGAAAAGAAAACCTTGTGAGGCCCCTCCTGCGGACGGTCGCAACTGGCCGACGTGTCAAAACTTGCCGGATCGACCAACCGCCTTCGGGGGTGCATCATCATAGGAGCTTGACTCGGGGGGAGCAATCCGTCGGCTATGGCAGCGTGGGCGGATCAAGGCCGGTCTCCGCGACGCCGGCCGGTCTCTGCTGCAAAGCCTTGCGGTGTTTCGCTCTGCGTCGCGATTCGACGTTTGCAGTCCGCCCCAAATTACGATACAAAACAAGCTCCTCTGACCCATTGCTGATGTTGTTTCCGCGAAGGATACGTAACCGTGTTTCCTTTTAATCTCTTGGGGTTGGCCTGCTCGCGGCTGAGTTGCCTTGCCGTAGGGCTCTGGTGTCTGGGGCTGACGACGACCGTGTTGGCTCAAACGACCGCCACCGACGATGCCTCTCGACGGCAGTTTGCCGCCGCGGCGGCGCTACAAAATCGCGAGCAGTTCGAGTTGGCTGCCGACGAGTGGCAGAAATTCGTTGCCCAATTTCCACAAAATGAACGCGTGCCGCTCGCGCGTCATTACCTGGGCTTATGTCAACTCAAGGCCAAGCAATACCCGGCAGCCATCAAGTCGCTGGAAAAACTCGTTGCCGACGCACCCAAGTTTGACGAGCTCGAGCCCTCGTATCTTTATCTCGGTCTAGCTCAGTACTACGTGGGGCAGGCCGGCGCCGCGGCGCAGCTTGCCGACGCGCAGAAGACCTTTGCCGCGCAGCTGCAAAAGTATCCTCAAGGCAAATTCGCGCCGCAGGCTCTGTACTACCAAGGCGAAGCGGCCTATGCCGCAGGCAAAAAGGACGACGCGGTCAAAGCCTATCAGCAGCTCGCCGCCCGCTATCCAAAAGACCCGCTCCTGCCCGACGCACTGTACGCACTCGGCGTGACGTTTGAAGAGTTGAGCCAGCCGCAGCAGGCTGGCGCGGCGTACGACCAATTCCTCGCCGTGTTTGCCAAGCATGAGTTGGCTACCGAGGTTGGGATGCGCAAGGGAGAAACGCTCTTTGCCTTGAAACAGTATGCCGAGGCCGAGAAGCGATTTGCCACTGCGGCGAGTGTCCCACAGTTCGCGCTCGCCGATCATGCGACCATGCGGCAGGCCGGTTGTCGTTACGAACAGCAGCAGTATCGCGAGGCCGCGAAGCTCTATGCCTCGATCACCGTCAAGTTCCCGCAGTCGCGGTACCTAGCGACCGCGTCGCTTGCTTCCGGAAAATGTGCGTTCCTCGACGGTCAGTACGCCGAGGCCCGCAGCCAACTGGCGAAAGTCCCGGCTCAGGACCCCGAGGCCGCGAGCGAAGCGGCCCACTGGACCGCTCGGGCCTGGCTCAAGGAGAGTCGCGCGGCCGAGGCGTTGCAAGCCGTGGAGCGCGTGTTGCCGACCGCGACCAAAACGTGGAAGGGGCAACTGGCCCTCGATCGAGCCGACGCGCTGTGGGAGTTGCCGCCGCGTCGCAACGAGTCGCTGGCCGCTTATGCTGCCGTGGCTCAAGACTACGCGGCCGACACGATCGCGCCGCAGGCCAAGTACATGGCGGCCTTTACCGCGCTGACGATCGGCGATCAGGCGTCGGCCGTGAAGCACACCAGCGAATTCTTGCAAAAGTTCCCCAAGCACGATCTGGCTGTCGACGTTCGATACGTTCAAGCCGAGAGCCATCTCCAGCGTGGCGAGCATGACGCGGCCGCCAAGGTCTATGGCGAGTTGCTCGTCGCGGCTCCGCAGCATCGCGACGCCCCGACATGGCACGTGCGCCGCGCCTTGAGTCTGTATCTGTCCAAGAAATATCCCGAGGTGATCGCGCAGCTTAGCCCCGTCGCGGCTCAACTCGGAAAAGAGTTGTCTGCCGAGGCCTACTACTTGGTCGGCAGCAGCCAGTTGGAACTCAAACAGTACGACGCGGCCGTCAAGGCGCTCGAGTCCTCGTTACAAGCCGATGCCAAGTGGCGACAGGCGGACGAGACGCTGCTGACACTCGCCGCGGCGCTGCGACAAGCCGACCGAGCGACGGACGCCCGCGCTCAGCTCGAAAAACTGATTCGTGATTTCCCTGCGAGTCCGACACTCGATCGGGCCAACTATCGACTCGGCGAGATCCTGCTCGCAGCCAATCAATACGACCCGGCGGCGGCCGCGTATCGCAAAGTGATCGACGCTTATCCCAAGAGCACGCTCGTGCCACTCAGTCTGTATGGGCTCGGCTGGTGCCATTACCGCAAGCAAGATTACCCCGGCGCCCTCAAGCCGCTCGACGACTTGAACAAGCAGTTCGCGACGCATGAAATCGTCGGGCCGACACGGTACCTGCGTGCGCTGGTGCGACAGGAATTGAAGCAGTACGACGGCGCGATCGACGACCTGCAAGCGTTTTTGAAGACGAAGCCCGCCGCAGCCGAAATGGCCAATGCTCGATACGCGCTTGGCCTTGCACTGTCATCGGCCGGTAAGGCCGACGAGGCGGTGCAGACGTTTAACGGTCTGCTGAAAGACGATCCGAAATACCCAGGCGCTGATAAGACGCTTTACGAGTTGGGCTGGACCCTGAAGAACCAGCAGAAAGACAGCGAAGCCGCGACAGCTTTTGAGCGGCTGGCCAATGAGTTCCCCAAGAGCCCGCTCGCTGCGGAGAGTTGGTACCACGTCGGCGATTTTAACTTTGCCAAAGAAAAATGGACCCCGGCCGCGAAGGCCTATTATGCCTCGATGAACGGTTCGAGCGATGCGGCCCTCGGCGAGAAAGCCGCTCATAAACTTGGCTGGGCCTACTTTCGCAATGCCGAATATGTTGACGCGCAACAGACCTTTGCCTACCAGCGAGCCACTTACACACGAGGCGAATTAACCGCCGATGCCACCTTCATGGAAGCCGAGAGTCTGTTTAAGCAAAACAAGTATCGCGAGGCGCTCGCAATTTACGCGCAGGTTGCCAACCCGCCGCGCAAAGAGCTGGCCGTGCTCAATGCGCTGCACGCGGCGCAATGCTGCAACGCGCTCAAAGAGTGGTCGCAAACCATTCCTTGGACGCAGCGTGCTCAGGCGGCCGACCCGACCACGCCGTACCTTGGCGAGATTCTCTACGAGCAAGCCTGGTCGCTGCAAAATCAAGGGCAGGCCGACAACGCCATGAAGCTCTATGAAGAAGTCACGACCCGTACCGATGCCGAGGTGGCCGCTCGCGCCCGCTTCATGGTCGGCGAACTGCTCTTTGAGAAGAAAGATCATAAAGAGGCGGTGCGCAATTTTTTCAAGGTGGCCTATGTCTACAATTATCCGGCATGGCAGGCCGCCGCGCAATATGAGTCGGGACGCTGTTTCGAGGTGCTCGGACAACTCGATCAAGCCCGCAAATCGTATCAAGAAGTCGTCGACAAGTTTCCGCAAAGCGAGCGGGCCGAACCGGCTCGCAAACGGCTCGCCGAGCTCGGTAAGAAGTAGCCCTTTTTCTGCAACGAGTGGTATATGATCGCACGGTTCACGTTGACCCCTGAGTCGCAGTGCGCATGGGCGCATGGGCTCTTCGGTCTGATTCTCGTCGGTTCGCTGCTGGCGCCAACCAACCTGTATGGGCAAGGCCAACCGCCGATGCTCGACGACAAGCTGAAGGCCGCCCAGGAGCAGGCCGAGGCGGCGTTGGCCGCGCCGGTGACGACGAACAACGAACCCGCTCCGCTGGTTGCTCCGGCAGCATCGCCCGAGGCTCCCAGCCTGTTCGCCTTGTGGTTCGACAAGGGCGGACCGCTCATGTATCCGATCACGCTGATCTCGTTCGTGGTCGTTGCGCTGGGGATCGAACGTCTGTTCGGGCTCCGCCGCAGCCGGACGATTCCCTACGCGCTGGCGAAAGAGCTGAAACCATCTTCATCGTCGGCGCCGTTTGATCCTCGGCAGATTTATCTCTCAGCACAGCAATACCCTTCGGTGTTGGCCAACGTTTTGAAGGCTGTCTTGCTCAAGGCAGGACGTCCGTTGCCCGAGATCGAAACGACACTCAATGAGATTTGCGACCGCGAGGGGAGCAAACTCTATAAGAACGTCCGGACCATCAACCTCGCCACGACCGTCGCGCCGATGCTCGGCCTGCTCGGCACCGTGCAAGGGATGATCGATTGCTTCTATAAGACTGCCAATCAGGCCGTGGGACGTGATCGTTCGCACGCCTTGGCCAACGGCATTTACGAGGCGCTACTGACCACCTTCGGTGGACTCGTTGTGGCAATTCCGGCAGCCATGATCGCGCACTATTTCGAGGGGCGCATTCAACACTGTTTCACCGACATTAAAGAACTGCTCTCCACGTTGCTGCCGCAGCTCGAGCGACTCGAAGGCAAGGTACGCATCACCCGGCAGGCGGTCGAGCCGCCCCCGAAACCTGTGACAACACCGTCGTAATATGCTTGATTGGCCAGTGAAATCCGTTGTGAGTGGGTCGTGATCTATGGGCGTTAAGCTCGAAAAAGGCGAGGTGGCCGGCGGCATCAATATGACGCCGATGATCGACTGCGTCTTTTTGTTATTGATCTTTTTCCTGGTCGCAACGGAGTTTCGGGACGAAGAGTTTGAGATGAACGTCGTGCTGCCGCAGGCCAGCGAGGCCCGACCGCTCATCGCCAAGCCTAAGGAGTTGTTCGTCAACGTCACGCAGGAAGGCCGCTATATGATCGCCGCGCAGGAACTGAACTCGAATCAGTTGTATGGCGCGCTGGTGCAAGCCTACAGCGACAATCCACTGCGGCAGACCGTGATCATTCGGGCCGATAAACGCTGCCCCTGGGAGCATGTCATGACGGTGATGAACTTGTGCAACAAGGCTAAGATCAAGGATTATCGCGTCACGGCCATGGACGGAACCGGTCGATAAATTCGATTATGGATCACACCACCCCATCATCGCCCTCTTCGCAGCCGCCTAACTGGCTCGACGACTTTGACGACCTGCTGTGGCCTGTCAACTCGCTGCTGCTGTTGCTCGCGGGATGTTTGGCCGGGGTGATCGTCTCCAACGCCGACTTTGTAACCGCCGATCCGCTCAGGAACGGCTATGTTCAACTGGGTATTCTGGCTCTGCTGGTCGCGCTGCTGATGGTTGGCGCGGCGTTCTTGTCTCGCCCGCAGCAGCGTCGCATGCAACTGGCCGTGATGCTCAGTCTGATTATTCACTTGGCGCTGTCGGTGTCGATGGATCGCGTCCGTCTGACGACCGATGTCGATCCGCTGGCGGTCGACTCGCTGTATGTTGCCGAAGAGCCGGTTCGCATCCCCGACTATGAACACAACGCGCCCAACGACACGGTTCCCACGCAGATATTCGACAAGCCGGTCGACATGAAGCTGAGCGAGACCGAGACCGAGCCGCTGGTGCGCGAGGCACAGTCACCGTTGCCGGTCGATCGCGCCGAGTCGGTCGAGATCAAGCAGCCGCCGCAGGTCCAACCGCAGAACGTCGAACTGGCCCGCGCCGAGACCAGCGTCTCGCGGCAGAGCGAAAAGCTGATGGGTCCCGATCGCTCGCGGCAAGAGATCGAGGACCGTCGCCCACTCGAGCAGGTCAAGGTGCCCGTGTCGTCGCAGCCATCGCAGCCGACGCAACAACAACCGCGGCTCGACCCTGTGCAGAAACAAAGTCAGGTGGCTCCTACGCCGCAGCAACCCGTCAATCAACCGCAGCTCGATCGCCCCGCGCCGCGCTCGGTGCCGCGTGTTGAGCGCCGTACGCCACAAGAAGCGCAGCCGCAAAATGCTCCCCAGTTAAGCAGCAGCAAGTCGGCCTCGCGTGAACAGTCGTTGGCTCCCGTCCAGGCACCAACCCCGACGGGATCCGCCTCTACGAGCGCGCAGCCGAGCCAGTCCCCGACGATGAACCTCGCACGACAAGCGAATCAAGCGCCCTCGATCACGCGCAGCGACAATGCCGCCGCGAATGTGCAAGTGAACCCGACCCCGATGACGGCCAAGAATGACAATCGGCCGGAGATCAGTGTTCTGGCCAGCAACGACGTGACGCGGCGCAGCGTCTCCCCCAACGTGCCGAGCACCACCGTCTCGACCCCCGGCACGGCGACCGTCGCCAGTGCCAATCCTTCGAGTTTATCGCCCGCCGCGCCGGGAATGAGCAAGGCCGGCGGGACGAACGCGGCCAACTCACCCGCAGGCAGTTCGCCCCAGTTGGGAACGTATGGCGCGGGCAGTGCCTCGGCCGGTATTCCTCAAGTCAGTCGCGCCACGACATCGATCGTTGCCGGAGCGACCGGGACCGGACGCGAGTCTCTCGCCAGCGTCGCTAAAGCGACCGTGGGGGTTGGAGCAACCGCTCCACAAATTCCCATCACTGATGGGAGCTTGCCCGATGCCGCTGGCGCGAAGTCACCCGCTCCGCTGAGCGTGAGTGGCGCGACCGGCGTGGGTCGCTCGTCGGCCGCCGGACAGAGCGGCGCGCTCGTGGGTTCCGGTGCCGCGCCGAGCATCGCCGGTACGCCGAGTGTGAGCGTTTCACAAATCGGCCTGGGTCGTGCAACCAGTGGCGGCGAACCACCCTCTCCGAGCGAGAGCGGTTTCAGTCAAGGTGCTCTCGTCGGTCGCGCATCCTCAGGCTCTTCGGTGGGACAACTCGCCTCGCGTGTCGACGTCGGCGATCCACTCAGCGGTGGTTCACAAGTCGGCACGGGTACCCCTGGCACGAGCAGCGGATCGCCGGGCGTTGCCATTGCCGGCGTGGGGCGTGCAGCGCCGGCAAGCACCGGAACCACCAGTGGCTTGGCCGCTCCCGTGACCACGGGAACCATGAGCGGCACGGGCCCCGCCGCAGTCGCTTCCAGCGGGGTTGCGATCGGACCGCGTCGCGACACCGTGACCGGTGCGAGTGAAGGGGGTTCGCCTCTCGCTTCGACCGGTGTATCGCTGGGCCGCTCGAATCTCGGTGGCGGAACAGACCGCGTGCCCATTGGCACGGTCGTCGAGATTCCTCAGCCGGGCAATAGCACACCGACCGGTGGAGCACCGGGCAAGCAGTCGACCAGCAATGCGGTCGAGATGCCCGTGATCAATCCTCGCGACGGAAGTGGTGTTGCCAAACTGGCCGATCGCCGCGAAGTTCCCATCGCCGCGCCGAGCGGCATTGGCGGCCTGGGCCCCTCTCCGGCGGTCGATATCGGACTGCCGACACGCAAGGCGTCGCGTGATGTCGAGGTGGTCACGACCACGACTCCGCGGCTCATGTTGGAGAAGACCGGTGGCGCGCCGGCGATCGATGCCAAGGTGCGCGACGTCGCCGTGCCGGGGCTCAAGCAACGCGACCGTGAAGGTCGCGAAGCGATTGCGCGCCAGCGCGGTGGCACCGAAGCGAGCGAGAAGGCGGTTGAATTGGGACTCGACTTCCTGGCCCGTCACCAAGCTGCCGATGGTCACTGGAGCTTGCACGCTTTTGCCGCTGGCCGCAACTATGACGATCCCGCCCAAGGGAACATGCGCAGCGACACGGCCGCGACCGGCATGGCCTTGCTCGCCTTTCTCGGCGCAGGCTACACGCACACCGACGGAAAATATCGCGCCCAGGTGGAACTCGCGCTCGACTATCTCGTGTCGCACCAACGACCCAACGGCGATCTGTACTTTCGACCCGATGGCAGCATCGAGCCTAGTTACTTGTGGTATTACAGTCATGGCATTGCCTCGATCGCACTGTGCGAGGCGTATGGCATGACCCGCGATCGACAGTTGCAGCGGCCCGCCCAACTCGCGCTCGACTTCATTATCAACAGCCAAGAGCCGCAGCTCGGCGGCTGGCGTTACGGCCCGCAGTTTGGCAGCGATACGAGCGTGTCCGGCTGGCAACTCATGGCGCTCAAGAGCGGCGACCTTGCCGGGCTCACGGTCCCCAAGGCCACGTATCAGCGCGTCACCCGCTGGCTCGACTATGCTCAAGGGGCCGGGGGCAATCCGGCCCGCTACGCGTATCGCCCGGCGAGTGAGCAGCCCGACCAACGCGAGCCCAGCCAAGTCATGACGGCCGAGGCCCTGCTCATGCGTCAGTACATGGGTTGGAAGCGTGAAACCCCCAGCATGATCGACGGCGCCGACTGGTTCCGCACGCTGTTGCCGAGTTATGGTCAGCCCAGCTCCGCCAAACCCTGGGGCGAACGTGACGCCTACTACTGGTATTACGCTACGCAGGTCATGTTCCAGATGCAAGGCGACCACTGGCGCGATTGGAACCAATCGCTTCGCGAGTTGCTCGTCTCGTCACAAGAGCAGCAAGGGGCACTCGCCGGCAGTTGGCATCCGCATCGGCCCGTGCCCGATCGCTGGGGGAGCGAAGCCGGCCGCATCTATGTGACCTGCCTGCATCTGCTGATGCTCGAAGTTTATTATCGGCACCTGCCCATTTATCAGACGCTTGAAGCCGACATGGAAGTAGACACCAAGTCACAGTAAGCGACGCCATCGGGTGGCCAAACGACCGAGCGTTCCTTGTTACCGATCGAAGGCTGGGCGGGGGCAAACGGATGGCTGCGTGACCCGGTGTCGTCGGTTTGACACATGGTTTCACTGCGGTCACTTAAGCATTCGTACAATGAAACACTTACTTTCCATCATTGGTCTGTTGCTGTTATTTTCTCGTGGCACGTTGTTCGCCTTTGAACCGTTTGCCGGTGAGAAGAGCGACTATCACGGAGCAGTGCTGTACAAGGTCAAGATTAAAAATGGCGTCGCGTTGGTGCTGTGCCCCGATAAGCCGCTGAACGGCAATCCCTGGGTCCTCGCGCCTTCGCTGTACAATTTGAGCAGCGGGCCGGTTGCGAATATCACGCGTACCGAATTGGAACTCGTCAAACACGGGTTTCATGTCGTGGCCTTTGGCTTGGGGAATACGTTTGGCGCACCCGACTCGATCGCTCAATGGGATGTCGTGTACGACGAGATGACCACACGGCATGGACTCGCTCAGCGCATGGCCATGCTCGGCCTGAGCCGCGAAGGGTTGTCGATCACCCGTTGGGCCGCGCGTCACCCGGGTCGAGTGAGCTCGCTGTACATGGACAAGGCCGTGTGCGATTTCAAAAGCTGGCCCGGTGGCAAACTGGGAATTAGTCGCGGCAGTCCGCGTGACTGGGCGGCTTTGCTCCCCTTATATGGCTTTAAGACCGAGGCCGAGGCGCTTGCTTATAATGGCAACCCGGTCGATCTGGCGGCCAAACTCGCCGCCGATCATGTGGCCATCATCTATATCACGGGCGATACGGACGATGTGGTCCCCTATCGCGAGAATGGGGCGCGAATGGAGCAAGAGTATCAAAAGGCGGGGGGCATCTTTCAGTTGATTCGACGCGCGGAAGGGCATCATCCGCATGGCCTCAGCGATCCCACGCCGGTCGTACAGTTCATCGTACGACACTCGAGCGGTTCGTAAGCGGTGTACGGCCGCCATCACTCGCGTTGATTGACGACTGCGTGGTAAATGAACCAGGGCGACCATCGATAGCCCGGTATTTCGCAGCTTCGCGTTGCTCGCCTAGGCTCTTTGGCTGCGCATACGTCAATAACTGCGATCAAATTCCAAGCCACTCAAGGTGCCGGAACTGGAACCGAATAGATCGGTCTCGATGCCCAGCCGTTGAAGCATGTTAACGTACAAGTTACATAACGGCGGCGGGTTCGCCGGGTCGAACGCCAAATGCTGGCCGTGCCGGAAACCGCCTCCCGCCAAGAGCACCGGCAGGTTTTTCACCGAGTGACTGCTGCCGTCCCCCAAATTGCTTCCGAGGAAGACCATCGTACGGTCAAGCAGGCTCGCTCCATCTTCTTGGGATTGATTCAGCTTGGCGAGTAAATCTCGCAAGGTCTTCATCGTTTCCAACTCGACGATCTTAAGCTGTTCGAGTTTGCCGGGGTCTTTGCCGTGATGTGACAGGTCGTGATGCCCGAGCGTGATGCCCTTGATCGGCGGCACATACGTCGAGCCGGCCAGCATAATCGTGATGAGACGAGTTGAATCGGTCTGCAACGCTAAGTGCGTCAGATCAAACAGCAATCGCGTACGGCCGATCAGGTCGGCGACGTTTGGAATATCCGTGGGCGGGGCAACATCGACCTTGGGTTTGGGGGTCTTGGCCCAGGTTTCGTCCTTGAGCAGACGCTGCTCAAGCTCGCGCACGCTGGTCAGATACTCGTCAAGTTTGTCCCGATCGCCTGAACCCAACTCAGCTCGAAGTGTCCCGGCTTGGCTCCTGACGTCATCCAAAATACTACGGCCATCTTCCAGCCGGCGAACTTGAGTCTGAACCTCGTCAGGACGCCCGTCCAGAAATAGTCGAGCAAAGACGCGCGCGGGAGACGTGGCCGCGGGGATCAACGCTCCGGTGCGAGTCCATGACAAGCCGGCTCCTTCGCCCGAGAGCGCGATGCTGGGAAACCGCGTCTGACTGCCAATGGTATCGGCCGCGAACTGATCGAGCGAAATGGCATTGCGAAAGCCGGGACGTCCCGCACCTTGAGCCCCTGTAAGAAAGCTGGCCGTGGCCTGATGGGCGAATCCGGGACTCAGACCTGCGTGCGACAGGCCGGAGATGACGGTGAAGTCGTCACGGAAATCCTTGAGCAACTCCAAGTAAGGGGACAGCTCATAATCTTTTCCAGACTTTTCTGGGAAGAAAAAGGCCGGATGCAAGCCAAGCGGCGCACAGATGCAGATCATACGACGCCGCGGTTTGGGTGAGCCGGTTGATGCACTCGCCGGGGTAAAGGCGTCGAGCCACGGCAGAGCGAGTGACACGCCTGTCGCGCGGAGAAAACGGCGTCGATTGAATTTCATAATGAACTCGCTTCCAATATTCTTGTTTCGTTGAAACAATCAACGTTACTTTTTTTGAAATGCATTGCTCTGAACGATCTCGTGAATCAGCGAGCGGAGACCGTAGTTCTGCTCGCGAAGCTTGTCCACGATGGCGCGGAGCTCCGGCTGGGCGGCCGCCGTGGGAACTGCGCCCGTGGCATAGGTTAAGAGCTTCTCGGCAAGCGCGAACGCCAATGGGTCTTTGTCTTCGAGTAACCGATGTTTGTACTCGTCGATGTTTCTGAACGATCGACCGTCTGGCAACACGTCGCTGGCATCAACCACGGGTCCCGAACGGTAACGCACCCTGCGGCCATCGACAACCACGGCCTCAAAGTCACCAATCTTGCGGTAATGATCGCGCCAGCCTCCGATCACGTCGAAGTTTTCGAGTGCAAAACCCGGCGGGTCGATTTGCTTGTGGCAGTTGGCGCATGCGCCATGCTCGCGATGCTTGGCGAGTTGCTCGCGGATCGTTGTCGCACCCCGAATATCCGGCTCGACTGCCTCGACATCGACGGTCGGCTTGGGGGGCGGGGTTCCCAGTATCCGATCGAGCACCCAGGCGCCGCGCAGCACCGGCGAGGTCGTCGTACCGTTGGCCGTGACTTTCAAAACACTCGCCATCGTCAACACGCCGCCGCGATGGCTCCCCGCGGGCAGCATAACCTTACGAAAATCGAGCCCCTCGATGCCGGGTATGCCGTAATGTTTAGCCAGCCGACTGTTGAGCATCGTGAAGTCCGAGGCGACAAAGTTGGTCAGGCTTAAATTGTTCTTCAGGACCTCGTCAAAAAAGAGCAGCGTCTCACGGACCGAGGATACCTTGAGTACATCGTCATACTCGGGGTACAGCATGCGGTCGGGCGAGGTCGAGTCGATCGCGCGCAGTCCGAGCCACTGGCCAGCAAAATTCTCCGTCAGTGCTGCTGCCTTGGGGTCGGCGAGCATCCGCTCGACCTGTGTGCGAAGCGTGTCGGGGCGGCGCAGCGTGCCGGCCTCGGCAAGTTGCAGCAACGCTTCGTCGGGCATCGAACTCCACAAAAAATACGATAACCGACTGGCCAGCGCAAAGTCGTCGAGCTGCGACGGAGCGCCTGTCGACTCACGCTCGCGGAGGAAAAGGAAGTGGGGCGATACGAGCACCGCTTTAAGCCCGACACGAAGTGCTTGTTCGAAGGACTCGTTCTGAGCGAGCTTCGTTTTGACCCGCGCGAGAAAGGGCTCGATGTCCTTGTCGGTCACGGCGCGACGAAACGCTCGGCGAGCAAAAGACCGCAGGATCCGCTCGGCATCGATGAGCGGCTGTTGTGATACCACTTCACGACGGTTCGGCGCCTCGGCCGAAGGAGCGGCAGCCTGGGGCAGATCACCCATCAACTGTTGATGGCTTCGTGGAGGCCAGTCATTGATCAGCGGCCCCTCGATCTCGACCCACTGCACGACTAACCCCGGCCCTTGGTAGTTCTCGGCCCCCACTTTCTGCACCTCGGGCGGGAGTGCGCCCAGGCCATCGGTCACAATCCGAATCGTGTTACGTGCCTCAAGACGCTCGGTAAATTCGACAACCTTGGGTTGAATCGGAGGAACGGTGAAGTAGTCGACCAGGCGCTCTTCCGTGACGGCCGTGAGCGTGCCGGCCGTGACATGAAAGGTGACCGGCTTGGTGCTCTGGTAGCCGTACCCCGAGATGCGGAAGCGATAATTACCCCGCTCGCGCGAGCGAAAGTTCCACAGCGTGACCTGGATGTTGGCTGACACCCACGAGCTGAAGATCGCCACCCCATCATCGATATGACGATACACGCTCCCTGTCGGTTTGACGGTTCGTTCTTCTTTGATGTCAAAACGCCGCTTGATTGTTTGCGGGCGTGGACCTTTCGCGATGGCAATGTCCAGTACACGCTCGGCCGCCTCGAGATAACTTTCCATCAGGTACGACGAAACATGCAATGATTCAGCGCTGTTATCGAAGCCGCTGGAGGTGTCGTCGATCGGGAGCAGGTCTTTCAGATCCACATCGACGTGAAACAGGTCGCGAATCGTGTTTTGATACTCCGAGCGATTAAGGCGGCGCAGGACGACGCGACGAGGAGACGAACGCGAGGCAAGGTGCGCATCAA
>CAYLYE010000120.1:0-19181 GCA_964387325.1 uncultured Planctomycetaceae bacterium | reverse complement strand
CCTCACGAGAAAAGGGCCTGAGGATGCTTAAGTTTGCTCCGTACGTCTTCAAGAGCCTTTGGCGTCATCGAGGACGAACAATCTTGACCGTGACAGGCTCCGCCGTGGCACTATTCGTGTTCTGCTTTGTTGGCGCAGTGCAGCAGGGATTGGAACGTCTGACGAATGATCGACAAGCGGAACGCACCTTGATTTCCTTTCAGGAGAATCGATTCTGCCCGGCGAGTAGTAAATTACCCGAAGACTATGCCCGCACGGTTGCCAAATTCTCGGGCGTAAAAGAGGTCGTGCCTATCAAGGTGTTCACCAATAATTGCCGAGCGAGTCTCGATGTCGTCGTATTCCAGGGGTTACCGACTGAGCAGCTTCAGACAGCCCGAGATTTGACGCTCGTCTCGGGAAACTGGTCCGATTTTGCATCTCGGACGGACGCTGCTGTTGTTGGAAAAGCCGTGGCAAACCGTCGCCGCTTGAAAGTTGGTCAGAAGTTCACGATCGGCGAAGTAACCGTGAGTATCGTCGGCACATTCCGGTCAGCAGTTGTCGCCGAGGATAACTTCATCTACACGCATCTTGATTTCTTGCAGCGAGCACGCGGCAAAAACTCGGTCGGCACGGTTACGCAATTGGAAATTATTTTGACCGACGATGCGGACGCGGACGCGCTAGCCGCTAAAATCGACGAAACCTTTCATAGCGGTCCCGTTGCCACGACCACGCGATCCAAGGGCGTATTTCAACGCGATACGCTCTCGGACTTAGCGGAATTGATCGGGCTGGCTCACTGGCTTGGTTACGCTTGCGTCGGATTAGTACTTGCTCTGGTAGCGACGACAACCGTCATGGCGGTTCAGGATCGTCTCAAAGAACACGCAGTTCTTCAAACCATCGGTCTGCGTCCGTTACGGATTTTTCGTCTGGTCCTAGCGGAAAGTGTTCTACAAAGCACGATGGGAGGGACCTTGGGAATCGGCCTTGGCATGCTCTTGCTTGCCTGGGGCGGCTTTGCGGTAGGCGCGGAAGGAGTGACGATTTCGTTTCGGCCTTCAGTTGATCTGGTGTCGACGGGCGCAGTCGTTTCCCTCATTGTGGGTGTTCTCGCGGGGCTTATTCCAGGGTGGCAAGCGGCACGAGCGGAGATCGTCAGTGCTCTACGCCAAGCTTGACGTGGGTTGCAATGGACTTATCTCAAGTAGTCTGGTCTTACGCATTTCGTAAAGTGTGGTTTTGCGTACCGACTGGCTCCAAATGCAAACGTCTCCCCTTCTTCAACGGAATGCCGAACTCACGTGCGATCTTCAAAAGTGTTTGAACCGATATTGGAATTTCAGACATTTCGCGTGCTCGACGAGCACCGTGAACCCGCAGTAACTCCGCGAAGTATTGGCGGGCAACAAGGTCAAAGGTTGGGGGACGTCCGCGCGATCTTACGCTCATGATTTGTTCGAAAGGCTCAATAATGAAGCATCACCAAGAAAGTGTCGAAGCTGTGTGTTGTCACAACTGACGATTTACCATCGCCATGACAAGCCATTGCCACCGAAGAAATCGTCGGCGGCCCGGTTTAAGCCAACCCCAACATGAATATCGAGTTGCAAGTTTGGCAAAATAAAGAAGTGAAAGCCTGCATGCTGATAGTATTGGCAACTGGCATTCAACGCTCCAACGGGAGATATCAGAATGAACTCATTGAATACCATCAACTTCTCGTGAAGGTTGTACTCGAAATTGATTGGCTGAAATAATTCGACATAATAGTGATCGAGCCCGTCGTCACGACGACGATTGAGCACCGTGTTTACTTCCAGTTCGAGTTTTTCGGTAATCATCCAGGCATAAGCAAAGTTCATTCCTGGCAAGACTTCGCCCGCTGTAAAGTTCGGGTGCCCTGATGGAACTCGCATTTGTGGAAAGATCGTGAACTCGGGAAGGATGCCCGATTGCTCTGTTAGGGCAATCTTGGCACCAATGTAAATATCGTCGCTGCCACGTAGCACGTTGCGGCCAGTAAGATCAACGGTCTCTTCAATGAGATAGTTGTACGCGAAGCGAAACTCGAACCATTCTTGGAACATGCCGATGCGAAACAGAGGTTCAGGGAATGAGTGTTTTTGTACCGTTGTTCCACTGTTTGCTTCGCGAAAGTAACTGTAACCTGTCTCGACCTGCACTCGCCCCAGCCCAACAAGAGACGCTGCTTCGGCGAAGTGAGGTCGGTCGGTGATGATGCGAAGATTCTCCTCCTCAGGTCCTTCCGATTCCACACTATTCGACCATTGCAACAAAGTCTTGGGGCCGCGCGCCCCCATGTCGCGTCGAGAAAAAAAGTATTGCGCGTCGGCGGTACAAACAAGTGCTAGCCAAGCAAGTATCCAGCCACTGAGGAAGCAGAGTATAGGTTGCATGACGTCGATTGGGTAATGGAACACAAGGTAGAGGGAGCGCCGACGATGCCACTATTACTGCATTGAAACGACATGGGCGGAATAGCTCAGTTAGCTCATTCGGAGTATCGACAACTTAATGCCTATCGATAACGACATATTTTTGATAGGCCAAAAATCGCTGGTGCATTATCCATTGCCGATGGTTGATGATTGCCGATATCTCTGACAGCAATGCATTCAGCATTAAGTAACGCCGCGAAGCTTGTCACGATGAGCAATAACTGACTGCGCGCGTTGAGAGTGCACGTCGCGATTCGAAGCAGAGTTGGCCCACAATGCGGACCATGGAGTGGGGCTAAGGGCAGGCGTAACGGAAGGGCTCCCAGTTTTCGCTTCCTAGTCCAAAGATGTAAGGATTTTGAGAAACTTTCGAATGAGCTATCACGAAATCGGCGAGCCAAACCTTCTGCCAGGAGATTACTGAAGGAGGCCCAAGTGCAATAGACGTCCACTACAATGGGGGTCGTCATTGGCATATCCTGGTCCGTGCGGGCAAAATTCTGGCATCAGTGCGAACCAGTTGCTATAGAAATGCGTAAGGGAGTAAAATTGAATTTGGTGATCTATCTAGACGACGCTGCCGATAATGAAGATGTTGCCATAGGCTAACCGGATCGGGGAATTTTGTGCGGTCGCTCGTTTCACTCGTTGTTGCTTTCGCCGTAATCCTGCACATGGTGCTGGGTTGCTGCTGGCACCACGCGCACGAGCCGGTCGCGAAGAATGCTTTCGCTCAAACTGAGACCAGTCCACCGGCCAAGGCCTGTCGCTGCCAACACCATCAATCGCATAAGGGCGAAAAGCAGGTCGCTCAAACCCCGTCCGACAAAGAGCCGGTTGAGAAATGCCCCGGCTCCTGTGGCGAAAAATGCGTTTACCTCAGTGTGAGCCGCGTTCAGGTAGACCAATCGCTGGATCTAGCTGTGTTCAATTGGCTGCCTCTCGCGCCGCTATCTACCGTAGCGACGGGGCCAGCAGTTGCGCGATATGAGTCGGACGATGCAACGGTTGATCCACCGCCGCTACGTCTGCACCTACTGCACCAGCTTCTCTTGATCTAACGCTTTGAGGGCGTGTTGCGATCAGTCTTCATCGGCTTGATTTCGCGACTTTCTTCTGCCCTCCACGCGACTTAACCAAGTCGCCTTCGCGATCCTAATTGATCTCGAACCTTCGTAAGCGTTTTCGGTTCCAAGCCGAATTCAGGTTGTCGTCCATTCGCCCATATCGGGCCTTGATCTTATTGCAGCAGGTGCGCCTCATGAGTAGCAAGCTAGCGCGAATAATGCGAATTCTCATTCCCGCGATGCTCGTCATCGGCGGCACAATCGTCGCGTTTACAATCCCGTCGGTGCGCGAACGGCTGATTGGTTTTGTCAGCCCAAATGCTTCTGCGGCAACAGGGAAGAATAAGACGACCGAACAGGGAGATCACGCTGGGCACGACCACGCCGGACATGATCATGCGGGGCATAACGAAGCGAACTCGATCGAAATCAGTAAGCAAGCGCAGGCGAATATCGGTTTGAAGCTCAGCAAGGTCGAGCTGACGACGTTCGACCGTACGATCACCATCCCAGGCATGTTGCGGGAAAGGCCCGGTCGATCGACCGTCGAGATAACGGCTCCATTGACCGGCATCGTGACCCAAATTTACCCGATCGAGGGCGAAGCAGTTCGACCAGGACAAAAGCTATTCGACCTGCGCTTAACGCATGAAGAGTTGGTGCAGGCGCAGGGAGACTTCCTGCGTGTTGCGGAAGAGTTGGACGTAATCGATCGAGAAGTGAAGCGACTGGAAAAAATTGCGGTTGATGGGGCGATCGCTGGACGGCAAGTGCTCGAACGGAAGTATGACCAACAGAACAAACAGGCCGTTCTCCGTGCTCAGCAACAAGCGTTATTGCTGCATGGCCTCGATGAAGCACAGATCAATGAAATCCTGACGAAGCGCACCTTGTTGCGGAATCTGACGGTGATTGTTCCAGAAGATCGTGGGACGAGCGCAGAAAAGGAATCTCCACGGCAAAGGAATTACGAACTCCGAGTACTAAAGGTCGAGCAAGGGCAAAGCGTGACCGCTGGCGAGACACTCGCCGTTCTTTGTGATCATGCAGAACTTTTCATCGAAGGGAATGCTTTCGACAAAGATGTCTCCAGCGTGAATCGTGCGGTCGAAAATAACTGGCTAGTCCAAGCAATTCTCGAAGCCGACGATGTCCAGCCGGAGATAATTCCTGGCCTGAAAATCCTCTACGTTTCAGGGTCCGTTAATCCCGAGTCGCGAACATTTCATTTCTACGTTCGCCTTCCAAACATCTTATTGCGAGACGTAAACAGCGACATCGGACACCGGTTCATCAGTTGGCGATATAAGCCAGGGCAACGTGTGCAATTAACGGTGCCGGTCGAGCAATGGAAAGAGAGAATCGTTCTTCCCGCGCAGGCCGTTGCTCAGGACGGTGTCGAGACTTATGTTTTCTCGCCAAACGGCGATCATTTTGATCGACGTTCCGTGCATGTCGAATATCGTGATCGCTTTACCGTGGTCATTGCAAACGACGGCTCTCTTTTTCCTGGGGATGCTGTCGTCATCGCTGGTGCGCAACAGATGCAGCTCGCGCTAAAGAACAAGTCGGGCGGAGCCATTGATCCGCACGCGGGTCACAACCACTAGACGCACCATCGATTCAAGATCGAATGCAAGGATAGGTCGCTATGTTGAACGCTATTATCCGCCTTTCACTCCGCTACCGTTTGGTGACAATCGCGCTCGCGCTCGTGGTCACTTGCTATGGAGGCTACGAGCTTTATTTCCTGCCGATTGACGTTTTTCCCGATCTAAATCGCCCTCGTGTCACCATCATGACCGAAGCTCCTGGTTTAGCACCGGAGGAAGTCGAGACGCTAATTACGTTCCCGTTGGAGTCGGTATTGAATGGGGCAACCGGCGTGCAAGCGGTTCGGAGTTCTTCTGGCGTTGGCTTATCGGTGATTTATGTCGAATTTGCCTGGGGGACTGACATCTATGTCGACCGTCAGATTGTCGCCGAGAAAATCGCCTTGGCCGGTGATCGTATGCCTAAAGGCGTTCGGCCTCAATTGGCCCCAATCTCGTCCATTATGGGACAGATCATGCAGGTGGGGATATGGAGTGAAGGAGGGAAGACCGACCCAATTGAAGTCCGCACGACGGCTGATTGGTTGATTCGCCAGCGATTGTTGACCATCCCCGGCGTTGCGCAGGTCGTGACGATGGGCGGAGGTCGCAAGCAATTTCAGGTCTTAGTAAATCCCGACAAATTGCTGAAATACGACCTCACGTTGGAAGATGTCGAGCGTGCCGTCGCCGCCAGCAACTCAAACGCGACCGGCGGATACTTGGATGAGGGAGGAAACGAACTTTTGGTGCGGTCGCTCGGTCGCGTCCAAGAGGTTCGTGAATTGGAAAGCGTAGTGGTCAAAGCGATTTCCGACCGGCCCGTGCTGTTGTCCGAAGTTGCTCGCGTCGCCGAAGCAGCGCAGGTTAAACGCGGTGACGCGGCTGTTGACGGCATGCCCGCCGTCATGCTCACGATCTCAAAGCAACCGGGGGCCGACACGCGGAAACTGACCGACGATGTCGTCAAAGCTTTGGACGAGCTAAAGCCGTCACTGTCAGCCGACATTCGGATCAACACCAACGTCTATCAACAAAAAACATTTATTGACTTGAGCATTCAGAACGTCATCGAAGCCCTGCGAGATGGCGGAATACTCGTTGTCATCATCCTGTTTCTCTTCCTGCTGAACTTCCGCACGACGTTCATCACTTTGACGGCGATTCCGCTATCGATCGTCGTCACCGGTCTCGTCTTTAAGTGGATGGACATGTCGATTAACACGATGACACTTGGAGGTTTGGCCGTCGCAATTGGCGAACTTGTCGATGATGCGATCGTTGATGTCGAAAACATTTTTCGTCGTTTACGAGAGAATCGCCATGCCGAGCATCCCAAGTCGGCGTTGCGAGTCGTCTATGAAGCGAGCAGCGAAGTCCGTAATTCGATCGTTTTTAGCACGATTCTCGTTGTGTTGGTCTTTGTACCACTGTTCGCGCTGGGTGGTATGGAAGGCCGACTTTTCACACCGCTTGGCGTCGCGTACATCGTCTCGATTTTGGCATCGCTGGTCGTTTCGCTGACTGTGACGCCAGTGCTTTCTTACTGGCTTTTGCCACAGGCCAAAATCATGGACCATGAGAAGGACGGGCTACTTGTACGGATTCTCAAGGGCCTCGCCGGTTTTGCCATTCGGCTCAGCGTCCGTCATCCGTGGCCAATTCTTGGGGCTGTCGTCGCCGCCGTTGCCTTGAGCCTGATCACGGTGTCTCAGCTTGGACGCGATTTCTTGCCGCCTTTTAATGAGGGAAGCGTGCAAGTCAACGTCCTTCTGCCACCTGGAACCTCGCTTGCTACTTCAAATTACATTGCTGGGATGGTCGACGCACGGCTCAAGAAAATGCAGGACGATGGAAAAGTCTTGGCGTTCGGACGTCGTACCGGCAGAGCCGAACTGGACGAGCATGCCGAAGGTGTTAATGTCTCCGAAATCATCGTTAGTGCGAACCCTCAATCTCATCAAACGCGCGAGGAAGTGTTAGCCGAAATGCGCGAGGAGCTTACGCAAGTACCTGGCGTTGTCATTTCAGCCGAACAACCGCTTGCGCATCTCATCAGCCATATGCTCTCGGGCGTCAAAGCGCAGGTCGGCATCAAACTCTACGGCGACGATCTGACAATTCTTCGTACTAAAGCCGAAGAAATGAAAGCTGCGATCGCCGACGTGCCCGGCGTTAAAGACCTGATGGTCGAACAGCAGATTGAAATTCCCCAACTCCAGATCAAGCTCGACCGTCAGCAGTTGGCCGTCAATGGGATGACATCGGACTACGTCAATGAGTTTATCGAAACGGCTATGAATGGCCGTGTCGTTTCGGAAATCGTCTTAGGACAACGCAAGTTCGATTTAGTCGTTCGCCTAGATGACGAATTTCGCCAAGATCCAACGAAACTGCAACGCTTGGCGCTGAACTTGCCAAACGGAGGCCGAGTGCCCCTGTCGACGGTCGCCGAGGTTCATCGAAGTAGTGGTCCCAACACGATCAACCGTGAGAATGTCCGACGTCGCATCATTTTGCAATGCAACACGGCGGGTCGCGATCTGAACTCGGTGGTCACTGACATCCAGAAGCGTCTCGCACCGATTCAGGCGACACTGCCGCACGGTTTCTTCGTCGAATACGGCGGACAGTTCGAGAGTCAGAAAAACGCGACCCGCATGATCGGATTGCTGAGTTTGATTTCGCTCGCAGCCATGTTCTTGGCGCTCTACACGTTGTTCCGCTCGGTTAACATGGCTCTGCAAGTCCTCTCCGCGTTGCCGATGGCAGCGATCGGAGCCGTCGGTGCTCTGGTCGTCACGCACCAATCGCTGACCGTCGCCAGCATGGTCGGATTCATATCGCTCTCCGGCATCGCCTCGCGGAATGGAATTCTGCTGATAGCCCATTACCTTCATCTAGTGCGATACGAGGGGGAGAAGTTCACACCGGAAATGATCGAGCGCGCTGGCAAAGAACGATTGTCCCCAATGCTAATGACGGCTCTGACCGCTGGCATCGCCCTGATCCCGTTGGTATTGGCCGCCGGTGAGCCAGGTAAAGAGATTTTGTACCCGGTAGCGACTGTGATTCTCGGTGGGCTTATCAGTTCGACGCTACTCGACTTCTTTGTTCATCCGGCACTCTTCTGGCTATTCGGCCGAAAAGATGCTGAGCAGCAATTGGAAGCCGGTGACACCGACGAACTCGATGCCCCGTTACATCCACCCTTACCAGCAAACGATTTGCAAACTCAACGGTATTCCGAAAATGCCACCGCTGTTGCGGTTTGAGTGAAAGCGATCTAAAGCAGGAGAACGAACATGAGTCTTTGGTGGAACCTAACTCGAACCATTATTGCAGCCGTGACAATCGTCGCAGTCTCCGAGACATCGCAACGATTCCCACGAGTCGGTGCTTTGCTATTATCCCTGCCCCTCATCAGCATCCTGGCCTTCGTGATGAGTTGGACGCAGCATGGCGATTTACCGGCAATCTCGCGCATGGCTCGCGAAACATTAGTACTCGTGCTGCTCGGGTTGGTCTTCTTCGTCCCACTTGCCTACGCGGATCGACTGGGACTGGGCTTTTGGTCGGCGCTGGCGGTGGGAGTTGCAGTCGCCTCGGTGACCATCGGGCTGTGGTTCCAATTCGGTTCTTGATTCGTCTTAGATTTTTTACTCTTTGCAGTAACTTTTAAGGAACTTCTCATGCGAAACGAACAGATTGTTTTCAAAGGCCGATGCGGGCTCGTACTCGGGGGAATGTTGGTGATGCTGAGTCTCGCCTTTACTACAGGGTGTGGTGGCGACGCGGCCAAGAAGACTGCCGAAAAGTCCGAACACCACGAAGGAGACGGTCACAAGGCAGGTGAAGCGGGGCACGCTCATGCCGAAGAAGGCCCGCACAAAGGCCACCTGATCGAACTTGGCAAAGAAGAGTACCACGCTGAACTTACTCATGATGACGCCACTCACAAGGTAACGATTTACTTGCTCGACGGAGAGGTAAAGAAAAGCGTCGCGATTGCGGAGAAGGAATTGACAATCAACCTTGTAGTCAACGGCAAACCGATTCAGTTCAAACTACCGGCTGCCCCGCAGTCCGGCGATCCGGCTGGACAATCGTCCCGTTTTGAGTTGTCCGACAAAGCATTGTGCGACGGCTGGGATGCTCCGAAAAGTACGGGCCGACTGAATGTGATGATTGCAGGTAAGCAGTTCTCGGGTGAAATCAATCACGAAGGTCACGGCGATCACAAGTAATTCCGACCTTCGCAAGATGCGATGATCGGATTCGCAAAACATAACGGACAACTTTTTACACGAAAGGATTCACTCACATGAAACGCTCGATCCAACTATCTATCACAGCCGTGTTGTGTGGCACATTGCTCACGTCGGCTTCGATTCAGGCTCAAACGCCTACGGCGGATGTGTCATCGGTGAATACCGCTCAGCAAGCCCTTGCGCAAGCTGCCTCACAAGGCAAATTCTCTTTCATCGTTTTTTATCGAGATGACAACGAACTCACGCGCGCAATGGCTCAAGTCGTCACGACGAAGGCGAAGCAGCAACCAGACTCCGTCGCGACGACCTTTGTTCAGATCACCAATCCCAGAGATCAGGCGATCGTCAAGCAATTCGATGTCGGTCGAGCACCCATGCCGATGACGTTCGTCACTGCTCCGAATGGCGCAATCACTGGAGTTTTTTCGCAACGAGTGACGGAACAACAGCTAACTGAGACTTTTGTGACTCCTGCAATGTCGCACTGCATGAAGTCCATGCAAGAAGGAAAGTCTGTGTTCCTGTGCGTACAAACGACCTCAAAGGTCATGGTTCCGCAAGGCGTGGCGGATTTCTTGGCCGATCCGCAGTTCAAAGATCGCGCGAATGTTGTGCCCGTTCAGGCCACCGACCCCGTCGAAGCGAAACTCCTCGGCGAGTTGGGGATTGGAACGACACTGCCCAATCAACCGAACACCGTGTTCTTCGCTCCGCCGGGAGTACTCGTCGGTAAGTTCAGTCTCGCGTCCACGAAGGCCGAGATCGCCTCGGCACTGCACAAAGCTGGGAAGTGCTGCGACGATCCGAACTGCAAGCACGGCCACGCGACCGAACCGAAAGCCGGCGTTCGCTAGTCGTCTCGGCCCCTCTTAGTGTCAAGGAAGCAAAAACATGAATCTGAAAACGATCGTTTGGAAGGAACTGTGGGAACGTCCTACGGCAATGATTACGAGTTTACTTGCCATCCTGCTCGGGGTGACAGCACTTGTGGCCATCCGTCATGTGACCGTGTTCTCCGAACGACAAGTGGCCCATCAACTGGAATCGCTCGGCGCGAACATTCTCATTCTGCCAAAGACGGCATCGTTGCAAGACTATTACTCGGCTGATCTCAACGGTCAGACCTTACCCGAGGAACAGGTCTCGCAGGTTCTACTTGCTGGATTGGCAGGGGTTGAGAAGCTCGCGCCAAAACTTTGCGTACCTGTGGAAATCGCTGGCAAGGATGTCATCGTCACGGGCGTACTTCCACAAAGTGAGTTCCAGTCTAAGGCCGCTTGGCAGACGGTCTCGATGTTCAGCCAAAAGAAGCACGTTGGTTGCAAAAAGGCTTGCGCGTCGCCGACGGATAAGTCGCCAACATCGTTGGCGACCCAACGGACGATCGAAGAGCTAGGAGACCATGACGTTGTCGTTGGCGCCGATGTCGCTGAGCGAACGAGTTTGAAAGTGGGATCGTCGCTCGTGTTGTTCGGCGAGCAATTCCGAGTTGCTGGATTGCTGCCATCAATGGGAACGGTAGACGACGCTCGTATTTTTGCACATTTGCACACCGTGCAGAAACTTGCTCAGACCGGTGAGGTTGTGAGTGCTATCGAAGTCATGGGATGCTGTGAAGATGCTGCTGGTCAATTGGTCCCACAACTGTCGGCCCTTTTACCCGATGCGAAAGTCGTGACGGTCTCCCAGGTCGTTGAGACGCAAGTCGGGGTCAATCGGCTCATGGCGAGTTCTTCGATCTTTGTATTGGGAGTGTTGGTGATTGTCGGAGGAGCCAGCGTAGCCTCGTCGACTTCCTCCAATGTGCGCGAACGGCGTCGAGAAATTGGGACACTGATGGCGATTGGAGCAACTCCGACCCTTGTAATGCGCATCTTCTTGCTCAAAGCATTATGGCTTGGTCTCGTCGGTGGCATCGGCGGATGTCTAGTGGGTGTTTTGCTGGCAGTCGTCTTGGGGCCGCAATGGGCTGGTGTAACGGTATCTCCGTTGCCATCCTTGGTGGGCATCGCAATTTGCGCGGCACTCGCCGTTACCCTGTTGGCCGCCTATTGGCCTGCTCGTCAAGCGGCCAGTCTTGATCCCTGCACCTGCTTCAAGGAGGTATAAGCTGTGTTTCAACTACGAGAAGTGAACAAGACTTATTCTCGTCGGGGAAGAGAGGTCACTGCGTTAGCAGCGCCAGCGCTCGACGTAAGTGGGGGAGAATACGCCGCGATTGTGGGGCCGAGTGGTAGTGGCAAAACGACATTACTTTCAGTCTTGGGCGGTATGCTCACTCCGAACGGTGGCAAGGTTCTACTCGACGGAGTGTCGCTCTACGATCTATCGGTTGCACATCGAGCGGCGTTCCGTCGAGAACGGATTGGATTCGTGTTCCAGACGTTCAATCTCGTGCCGTATTTGACGGCCGTCGAGAACGTACAAATTCCGTTGTACCTCGCCGGACTTCCACAAAAGGAGCAGTTAGCGCGCGCCGTCGAGCTATTAAACCGTGTCGGGCTCGCCGACCGAACGGACCACAAGCCGAGCGAGTTAAGTACGGGACAACAACAGCGGGTCGCCCTGGCTCGAACGCTGGCAAATAATCCGCCCGTGATTCTCGCGGACGAACCGACCGGAAACCTTGATCCCGACAGCCGCCGCATTGTCCTCGACTTTTTTGACGAACTACACGCCGAGAAGCGAACCATTGTTATGGTTACGCACGATTCTGCTGCTGCGGAACGAGCCGGACGTTGGTTGCATTTAGTCGATGGAGCGATAGCGGAAGCGTCCCCCAGTTTGTTTCGCCGAGCCGCCTAAGACTTCACAAAACGTATTTCTACAATCCTTACGCCTAACACGGAGTAACTCCAGATCATGCCTTTACCGTATCAATATCGCGATTATCCTCTAATGTGCTTTATGACGCTGGTGGTCGCCGTCTCCGGCCTAATTAATCTCATGCCAGGTAGTTATCAGACCATTGAAATAACACTTGCCAGCGCTTGTTCGTCGCTTGAAACTTGTCCCGTCGTGAAGTCATTATCGGTCTTGCCATCAACGCAAGATGTACTCCGCAAAACCGTAAACGGCAATGAGATCGTATCGCTGCGAGCCGATCGCTCACTGTCCGCTAAGCAAATCTGGCAGGCGATCGAGAACATGCCTTGCCGACCGATGCGAATGATCGTCGACAATCGAGAGTTCGTTTCTCAGCCAGTCAATTGAAGACGTTTTGGCCCGTTCTTAGGCGCAGGGAGGCGCTCATGATCCAAACCATATTCGACAATCGACAATGCGCACATCGGTCGTTTTCATTCGCGATGTTTCTAGTTGTATTCGCGCTGTGGTCGTTGTGCGAGCAGAAGGCCTGGGCTCAAAAGCAATTAGCGGATGATCTCATCGTGATTTCCGCAGGACAACGAGCCCAAGATCGACAGCGCGACGCCGAGCATGGCGGGCCGGGGCCTGGCGGCAATTACAATCGACTCGGCTCCCTTTCGGCATCCGGTTCGACTGCATTGCCCCAGTCTCCCCCCGTAGCCAATCGCAATTTTGCCCAGCGTCGTGATGTGCTCTCTGCCGCATCGAATCCGCTTCCAGGGCTATCTCAACCCGAGTCAGAAGTCTTGACGGCACCCCCCCGCGTCTCTCCTGGTCAAGTGCCCGGCGGCGGTGCCCTGGAGCGGCCAGCGACGGATGAAGAGGGACCGTCCGATGGACTCACTTTAGATGCTGCCGTTGCCATGATTGCGGATCAGAGTTTGTCATTGCGGTCGAAATTTCAAGAGATTCCCAAGGCCACGGCAGATATTCTGACCGCCGGTATGCGAGCGAATCCGCTCCTCTTTGGTAGTGTCGATCAGATTCCGTATCAAAGGTATTCTCCTGCACGCCCCGGCGAAGTGGGCTATGGGCTGACGATCATCCAGCCCGTCGACATCAATCAAAAGCGGCATTATCGCGTGATCGCGGCCCAGCGCTCGCGCGACGTATTGCAATCGCAGTACCAGGACGCGGTGCGATTAGAGATCGATAACTTGCAGCTTCGCTATGTCGATGTTCTCGCGGCGCGAGAAACGGTTCGTTATGTAGACGCAAGCCTGATTGGTTTAAGCGAAGTGCGAAAGACGATTGATGGATTAGTGCGCGGTCAGCAAGTATCTACACTTGAATTAGATCGCGTTGCGGTGCAAATCGACTCCGCCGAACTGGCCCGACAAGAGGCGATAGCAAACCTGGATCGAGCAAAACAGAATCTCGCGGCAATGCTCGCTCTACCCGCCCCCGATGTTGTTTTTTTGGAGGTTCGTGGTTCAATTCGGACCGATCTTTCCGGCCTGCCCGACACAGAGCAGCTATTGGAACTTGCCTATGCCAATCGACCCGATCTTCGAGCCTACCAACTCGGCGTCAATCGCGCTGCTGCTGACGTTAATTTGGCGGTGAAGGAACGCTACCCAGACATCTTCGTGCTGTATACGCCGTGGGGTTTGCGCGACAATTCGCAAACGGGTGGCCAAAACGCAAGCTCGTGGGGCATTAGCGCCATGGCGAGCATACCGATTTTCAATCGCAATCAAGGGAATATTCGACGTGCCGAGGTGAACGTCGGCCAGACTAAACTTGAATGGCAGCACTTAACCCGCCAGATTGAATCAGAAGTCAGGCAAAGTGCGCGCGAATGCCAGGTCGCTGTTGAAAAGGTCAAACGATTGGACGAATCAATTCTGCCTAGAGCCAAGAATATCCGCGATAAAACCTTGGCACAGCTTCAAGGTGGCCAAGTAGATTCGCTCGTCTATCTGCAATCGCAACGTGAGTATGTTGAAATCGTACGCCAATACCGTGATGCTCTAGTCGATTTGCGACGAGCCGCATTGCATGTGAACACGGTCGTTGGAGTTCGGCTCGTCTACTAATTTACCAGACGACTTGCGCACAATCATTCCATGAGACCTCTGATGAAGTTCCGAATCGACGGGATGGATTGCGCCGAAGAAATTGCCGTACTTCGTCGCGAAATCGGCCCACTTGTCGGGAGTGAGGAGAAACTGTCGTTTGACATCCTCAACAGGCGCATGAGCGTGCAGGGGTTGGAAGGATCACGACTCACTTCACGCGATGTCGTTGAGGCAGTGAGTCGAACAGGCATGACGGCGATCCCACTGGACAGCGAAGGCACCACCAACAACGATGTCGATTCCCAACGGCGTAAGATTTTGTTGCTGGCGACAATAAGTGGATTGGCGTCTCTGGCGGGGTTCATCGCGCAGGTCGTTCTTGGTCAAAGCTTAAGAGCGGCGCTGGGGGGCAATGAAAACGAAATAGCTTCGGCCATACCGCTTGTCGCTCGACTGCTCTATTGCTTAGCGATTGTCGCGGGGGTTTGGACATTCGTTCCAAAAGCATTGTTGTCTGCTCGCAGACTTCGTCCTGACATGAATCTGTTGATGGTCGTCGCCGTTTGTGGAGCGATCTATCTCGGCGATTGGCTGGAAGCGGCCATGGTGGCGTTCTTGTTTACGTTATCACTGGCTTTAGAGTCCTGGAGCATTGGACGTGCGCGGCGTGCCGTCGCCGCACTGCTGAATCTAACTCCACCAAGCGTCTTAATCTTATCGGCAGACGGATCGGAGAAGGACGTCACCGCAGCAGATGTTCCGATCGGAACTCGATTCATCGTGCGAGCTGGCCAACGGATTCCGCTTGATGGGCGCATCACGTCAGGCACAAGTGAAATCAATCAAGCGCCATTGACCGGAGAAAGCGTCCCCATTTCCAAAACCATTGGCGATGAAGTTTATGCGGGAACCGTAAATGGGAACACAACGATCGAAGTGGAGAGTACCAAACTGGCCGGCCAAACGGCGGTCGCCAACATTATCCGGCTTGTCGGTGAAGCCCAATCGAATCGAGCGCCTTCTGAGCAATGGGTTGACTCGTTTGCTCGGTACTACACACCGATTGTGATGGGAATGGCACTGGCGATCTATCTGATCGGTGGAATTGCGAGCGGGCATTTCGCAATCTGGCTGTATCGAGCGTTAGTGTTGCTCGTCATCGCTTGCCCCTGTGCTTTGGTCATTTCTACGCCTGTGAGCATTGTCGCCGCACTAGCCGGAGCGACGCGACGTGGTATCCTCATCAAAGGCGGCCCGTTCGTCGAAGCACCGGCCCGGCTCCGTGCGATTGCCTTTGATAAGACTGGAACGCTCACGATCGGCCAACCCACGGTTCAGCAAGTTGTGACATTCCAAGACCACGACGAGCGTCAACTCCTCGAACGTGCCGCCGCTTTGGAAGCGAGAAGCACGCATCCTCTGGCTGTGGCTATTACTCAATACGC
Organism: uncultured Planctomycetaceae bacterium; assembly: GCA_964387325.1. Taxonomy (GTDB): domain Bacteria; phylum Planctomycetota; class Planctomycetia; order Pirellulales; family PNKZ01; genus CAZZBK01. The sequence continues at coordinate 3,470 of CAYLYE010000120.1, read as the reverse complement.
GAAACAAAAGGGAATCGAAGTTCGTCCTGCCGATCGATTACAAATCATTGCTGGCAAAGGAGCCATTGGCGATTACGACGGACGAACATTCTGGATCGGGTCGCACCGATACCTGGAGGAACGTGGTCAAGAAACGGAGAACATCCACCAGCAGATCATTCGTTTGTCGGCAGCAGGGCGAAGCGTGGTCGTCGTCGGCAATGAAAAGCATGTCTGCGGGTTCCTCGTCTTAGCGGATGCAGTAAGGCCGACTGTAGTTGAGACCCTCAAGAAGCTTCGCGCGATCGGGATTGAGCACCTTGTCATGCTTTCGGGCGACAACCGCCCCACAGCCGAGGCAATCGCGGCCGAAGTTGGAATTGACGAAGTTCGCGCTGACCTGCTGCCAGCCGATAAGGTAACCGCAATCGATGAACTCGTCGCGAATTACAAGAGCGTTGCCATGATCGGCGACGGCATCAACGATTCACCGGCTCTCGCACGAGCCACGGTTGGGATCGCGATGGGTGGAATTGGTAGTGATGCTGCGATTGAAACGGCGAATATCGCTCTCATGGGAGACGACATCGGTCAGCTACCGTGGCTGGTTGGGCATTCGCGCCGAACGATAATGATTATTCAGCAGAATATTCTGTTCTCGCTGGCTGTGAAGGTCCTTTTCGTTGTCTTAACGGTAGCAGGTCATGCCTCGCTTTGGGCCGCCATCGCGGCTGATACTGGAGCGTCTTTGCTTGTGATCGTGAACGGCTTGAGACTTCTAACGGACCGATCGGTGCGATAATGGATGGCTACGCCAAGAATTCATGATTTGAACTGGACGACATTATCGGTGAGCGCAACGGCAAATTACATTGCGGTCACGTTGTGGGCCAAGCTACTCGATAGATTTCAGTCTGTCGCTTAGCAAAAGTGGTCAGTTACTGCACGCACGTCATCACCAACGCCATCGCTGGAGGCCTCAACAGCAAGATCATGGTGTCACTCGGCGCGATGACTTGCCAGTGATTCGTAACCGAAATTGGAGTCTAACCAACAGCTATCCCGCGTGAAACCGCTTGGAGTCCCAGAAGAGGATGAAGTATCTATGTCAACGCCCCCAAATAAGTCCGAAGGCGATCAAGTGTCAGCCAACGACAAGCCAATTGCGACCGCATCTAAGTCGTTTCCCCCCACGCTCGCGGCGCTCCACCTGAACCCCGACACTGGTCTCACGGGCGCGGAGGTGGACGCCAGCCGAAAGGAGCACGGCTACAACGAGGTGGTCGAACAAAAAGGCCACCCGGTCCTCAAGTTCCTCGGCAAATTCTGGGGCCTGTCGGCGTGGATGCTCGAGCTGATCATGCTTCTGTCGCTGGTGCTGCGGAATTACGCCGATCTCGCCATCGTGGGCGGACTGCTGGTCGTCAATGCGGTGTTGGGGTTCTGGCAAGAGCGTCGCGTGGCGGGCGTCATGGAGGCTTTGCGGCGACGGCTTCAGGTGAATGCCCGCGTGCTGCGCGATGCGAGTTGGCAGGTCGTTCCGGCCCGAGAACTTGTGCCCGGCGACATCGTCCGCGTCCGCCCCGGTGACATCGTTCCAGCAGACGTGAAAGTCCTGACCGGAACCCTGAGCGTCGATCAGTCGGCCCTCACAGGGGAGTCGAAGGATATCGACAAGCCTCCCGGCGAATTGCTCTCATCGGGCTCGATTGTCCGCCGGGGGGAAGGCAACGGTGTGGTGATGCTGACCGGGGCGAAGACGTATTTTGGCCGCACCACCCAGCTCGTGCAGATTGCGGCCCCCAAGCTCCACATCGAAGCGGTGGTGTCCAATGTCGTTCGCTGGCTCTTCGTCATCGTCGGCGCGCTGTTGAGCGTGGTCATCGTGTTGTCACTGATCCGAGGCGCGCCGCTGATCGAGATGATTCCGCTCATGCTCGTCCTGCTGATGAGCGCGGTGCCCGTGGCCCTCCCGGTCATGTTCACCGTGAGCATGGCCATCGGCTCGGCCGAACTGGCGAAGCGAGGCGTGTTGGTCACGCGGCTCAGCGCCACGGAGGACGCCGCGACGATGGACGTGCTCTGCGTGGATAAGACGGGTACGATTACGATGAACCAACTGGCGGTCACCGGGGTGATCCCGCTGGAACCTGCTAAGCGGTCCGACGTGCTGTTCGCCGGGGCCCTCGCATCCCAAGAAGCCAACCAGGACCCCATCGACCTGGCATTCCTCGCCGCTGCGAATGCGGATCATGTCTTCGACGGCGTTCCGGCGGTTACGCCGGTGTCGTTCGCTCCGTTTGATGCGAAGAATCGACGGACGGAAGCCGTGGTCGAGCAGAACGGGCACCGCTTCCGCGTGATGAAGGGGGCGGTGCGAACAGTCGCCCAGGTGTGCGGACTCCAGCCCCCAGCGGTCGAGGCGTTGGAGGCCCGTGTCAGCGAATCCGCCGCCAAGGGCTATCGGACGCTCGCGGTGGCGCGAGGCCCCGAAGCGGGTGTCCCCCAGTTGCTCGGGCTGGTGACTCTATACGATCCCCCTCGACCGGACGCCCGGCCGCTCATTGCGGAACTCCACGACCTCGGTGTCTCGGTCAAAATGCTGACCGGCGACGCGCTGGCGGTCGCTCGGGAGATCGGTCAGGGTGTCGGGTTGGCGAACATCCGACGAGTGGCGGACTTGAAGGCGGTGGACGCTCGGGCCGGCCACCAGGCGACCGATCTCCTGGCGGGTGCCGACGGCCTCGCCGAGGTGTACCCAGAGGACAAATACCTCGTGGTGCGGCACCTGCAGGCCGCGGGTCGTGTGGTCGGGATGACCGGCGACGGCGTGAACGACGCGCCGGCCCTCCGCCAGGCCGAAGTGGGCATCGCTGTCAGCAGCGCGACCGACGTTGCGAAAGGGGCGGCCAGCGTCGTCCTGACGGACCAGGGGCTCACCAACATCGTGGCACTGGTCGAGCAAGGGCGGACCATCTACCAGCGGGTGCTGACGTGGATCATCAACAAGATCAGTCGGACGATTCTGAAGTCGGCCTTCGTGGCCGTCGCGTTCGTGGTGACCGGGCACTTCGTGGTCTCCGCCTTTGCGATGCTGCTGCTCACATTCATGACGGACTTCGCGAAGATCACCCTCGCCACCGATCGCGTTCGGCCATCTCGGAAACCGGAGACCTGGAACATCGGCGGTTTCATCACCGTGTCCGTGGTGCTGGGCGTTGCGATGGTCGTGGAGGCTCTGCTCTTTTTGTACTTCTGCTGGTCGAGGTTTGACTTGGTGCCGATCGCCGATCTCAAAGACAAGCCCCTCCACACGTTCAGCTTCCTGATCTTACTCTACTTTGCGGTGTTCTCCGTTCTGTCCGCACGCGAGCGGCGCTGGTTCTGGGCGACAATGCCCAGCAAGAGTCTCATCGCGGCCCTAACGGCAAATGCGCTTGTGGGCACAGTCCTGGCGCTCGCGGGTCTTCCGGGCCTTGCGCCGTTGCCGT
>CAYLYE010000119.1:0-19408 GCA_964387325.1 uncultured Planctomycetaceae bacterium | reverse complement strand
AGACTACCAGCATTTCCCGAAGGGCGCAAGCTCAACTCGGTAATCAATTACAACCTAGTAAGTATGCCGTTAGTAAGAATAAGTTCAGGCAAGTCATTCTGGCTACACCCCTTTGTCTCCAGCGGCGTGCTGAGGTTGTTGCCGCGGAAGAGGCAATCGCGATTCGACCGCAGCTATTCATGCGACGCATGAACTCAACATCCTCTATGATTGGTAGCTCTGGGAAGCCGCCGACCGCACGAAACATCGTTGTCGAAGTAAAGATAGCTTGGTCTCCATACGGTAATTGAAACAAGCGTGATCGAAGATTGGCCCCTCGCTCTACGAGCCGCAATCCCACACCTTCTGCGTCGATCTTGAGTCGAAATGCGCCTGCAACCACGCCAGGGCGCGACAGAACCGTTCCAATACTATGCGCGAAGACTTGGGGCAGTCGCGTATCTGCATGAAGGAATAACAATACACTACCCCCGGCAACGGCGGCCCCCGCGTTCATTTGTCGGCCTCGGCCGGGAGCGGAATCCAACACTCTCGCCCCAAAGCGCGAAGCAATACGGCATGTTTCATCCTTACTACCGGCGTCAACGACGACAATCTCAAGGTCTTCCTGTCCGGCCAAGCATTCTAGGGTTGCAGGAAGATGATCGGCCTCGTTCAACGTAGGAATTACGATGGTGATACACGGTTGTACCTTTGGTCGTGAGATTCGTTCCCACAATGGCAGGTCTTCCGGTCGATCGATGTCGTTCAGTGTTGGCAACAAGCCGACGGCCAGGCCATTTGTCCTTGCTGCACGTTGCGTTTCTGCAAACACCTCTGCCGTTCCCCATGCGATCCCGTCAAACAGAGAGGGGACAGGGTGATTGAGTCCAATCAGGTAATAGCCGCCGTCTGCTGCCGGTCCAAGCACCACGTCGTGTTGGGACAAGTCTGCAAATGCCTGTGTAACTTCCCGTTCACTCAACTCCGGGCAGTCGGTTCCGACCACCACGGTTGGTTGCGTGCAACCGGTGAACGCTGCTGCTAGCCGCCGTCCTAAGTCCCCTTCCGCTTGTGGGCGATACGTCCATTCTTCGCCAAACTCAGCAGCCATGCGGCACTCGTCGCCGCCAGAGAAATAGATTTCTACTTTAGCACCATGTTGACGCTGGAACTTACGTGCCCAGTTGAGCGTATGAAGCGTCATGGAACGGTGCAACGCCGCAGCGCCCTCGGCACCTAAGCTGGAAATGAGCCGGGTCTTCACGTCCCCTGGCTGCGGATAGCGAGTGAAAATGATGAGTCGATAGGTCACGATCCGCTTCATGACTCCGTTGCGCGGCTGCGCGCACCGACGAGCGTTCCCTGGCAACTCGAACCAGCGCCTGCCGTACAACCGTAACAGTGAGAACCGAGGGCGATGCGGCGACCGATCAATCGTGTCAGGTCTACATCGTGAATGGTCATCTTTGAACCCTCCATGCCCAGTTCAAACATTTGGTTAAAATCGCAATCGTAAAGACGGCCGTCCCATCCAACCGATAGTGTCGTACGGCACATTAGGCCATCGACCGTCACCGGATTGAAAGCTCCGATGAGCAGTTGCATATACTCATCGAATCGGCCACTACAAACCAATTCGTCGAGAAACCGGCTGATGGGCATGTTCGTCAATGTGTAAAGTCGATTAAAACGCACGCCGTAGCGTTTGAACAACTCGTTGCGATAGGTCATTTCGAGTTTCTCAACTGCGGGAGGCAGGCTCGGGCCGATGGGATTGAACATCAGGTCCAGAACTAAGCCGCTGCGCGGATCGCCGTAGCCCAGCGCATTCAGACGTTGCAAGGCTTCGATGGAGCGATCGAAGACACCGCGGCCGCGTTGGGTAGTGCCAGCTTGTACCGAACGCTCAAGTCCAAAAGCACCGCGTGCTTGATGCCCGCTAGGGCCGCGCGGGCTTTGCGGATCGGACGGTAACCGGACCCGCCGCGTCGAAACCTCCCCTCATTCATGCTATTACCTCAAGGGCTCCAAACACCGGTTCACCATTCTCTAGCTCGATGACCGTCTCGCGGTATGTTCTTGGTCCGATCATGCATTCCCGCTCATGACGACGGCCGCGTAATACTTCTTTGGCTATCCGGTGTGGGTCAAGGCCGAACGCTTGAGCATGCCGCAAGATAATCGTCGCGCCAGGACGCGCGATTCGCCGAATCTCCTCAATTGAGGCTCGCGACAGCGGCGTTCGTTCCACGAATATCAGGTCAGTGTTTTGGTCCAGCAGAGGCGTTGCCTCCGCGCGACTCCTTATCAGACGAGGAATCGGTTGTCCTCGTTGCGGTCCAAGGGTCTTGCATGGGCTCGGATTCACGTTCCATGCCTCTGGATGCCGGCCCTCACCGCCAATATCCACAATAAATAGGCGTCTGTTCATCTGTCTCTCGCCATGCCGTTACGGGACGATCCGCAGGGCCACGACCGTGTTCAGCCGCAAGGCAGCCCGGCGATGCCGAATCAATGCGTCTCGATACTGTCGGACGACTTCACTGTACTCACGCTGCGCGTTGAGATACCCAATGGTACTTTCCTCTCCCGCTTTGAATAGATTGAACGTCTTGTCCCTAATGCTACGTGCATGGGGTAGGACATCGCGATCGAGTCTACGTACGGCGGTGAGCGCCGTTTCGTAGTCTTTGAACACTCCTCGCACCTCCGTTTCAATCTGTCGTTCCAGACCCGCGAGTTCGGTTCGGGTTTGGGACACGTTGAGTTCGGCGCGACGGACGTTCCCCTGATTCCTGTTGAATAGCGGCACGCTGGCCATGACACCCAGGCTCCACGAAGTGGCGTCCTGACCGCCCGTCGGCGTATTGTTTCTGAATCCGTATGGCGTGTAGAGCACGAAGACATCGGGGAACGCTTCGGCTCTTGCCAGACTCACGTCGGCCTGCGCACGTTGAATACCAAGGCGATAGGCCGTGAGGTCGGGCCGACTGGCTACCGCCAATCCGACAAGTTCTTCGAGCGAGGGCAAGTCGTCGGTCGGAGTCAATATCCTTCCGCGGACCGCGAGCCGATCACCCTCCAGTGCCGGAATGTTTAGTCGCATGGCAAGGACTTGTGTTGCCTTGGACTGGATTGCTTGCGCCTCATCTAAGGCAATCAGGGCAGAATTACGCTGGATCATGAGCCGGTCCCGTTCGATGGCCGAGCGCTGTTCGCCTCGAAATTGCTTCTCGGTTATTTGTAGCGCTTCGTTCAACCCTGTGAGACTCGCTTCCAAGTACAGAACCGTCTCGCGCGCGGCCAGCACGTCCACAAACGCCGTATAAAGATTGTCGATTTCCAGTCGCACCGCGTCTTGATACTGGGCGTCCAACACGCGCTTGGCTCGTTGTGCGGCTAGGACTCGCACGAGTCGCTTTCGATTGGCATCGACGGGTTGAATGATAGTAACCCCGTACCCGTTCTCGCCCGGCCGCTGAGGCGAATAACTACCGTAAGGGACATTATCTGCGCTGGCAAAGACCAAGGGATTGCCTCGTAGCCCTGCTGAAAGAATGTCTGCCTGCGCCTTAGGTAGCTCTTGAAACTTTGTCCGTAGATCAAAGTTCCCCTGGACAAGTCGCTCGATTGCCGCATCCAGCGTCAGCCCGTCGAGCGGCCCTTCCTCACCTTGGGCGGGCACTTCCAAAGCCCCGTATAGAGGCAATTCCGCTGGCGACAACCTTGGCGACGGCGTGATGATCGCTTCTGGGGCACCTCCAAGGGCCTGTCCGCCTGCGGGGGCCGATGCTGCGGAGAGTACGTCTCTCCGTGCCATCGAGGCTTCGCCAGTTCGCTCGCCAAGGGCCGGTTCGCCGCTGCCCGGCACGATGCGGAACCGGCTTCCGCCCGCACCCGGAGCATTCCCCAGATGCGATGTCGTCCGCGCATTTTCTTGCGCCCTGACGCCCTTAGAAATCAAGACGATGTCCTCGGCGAGTTGGGCTTGCGCGTCGGCCCGTCGATTTGCGCACAGGAGAACTATCACCATCGCTGTGATGAATAATGGGTATTTATAGGGCGATCGGAAAACGGAGTTTTCCGCCCCCCCGAGGAGTCGAATGGCTTGCATGAGAACCTCCTTGTTCACCTAAGCGAGTCCTTTTTGAATCAATTACAACGCCGGCGAACGGCTCGATTCATTGGCGAGTTTCAGGAGCCGTAGACCGTTGAAAATCACCAGCAACGACGTGCCCATATCGGCCGCAATCGCCGACCACAGCGATGCATAGCCTGCCAGGGTCAGCACAACGAAGACCACCTTGACACCTAACGAAGCGAAGATGTTCTGTCGGATGACGGCCAAGGTTCTGCGGGAATGGCCGATCAGCCATCCGACCGCTTGAAGGTCGTCCCCCATCAAGGCAATGTCGGCCGTTTCCAACGCGGCGTCCGTTCCCATCGCTCCCATCGCGATGCCGAGACTGGCTCGGGCCATCGCGGGTGCATCGTTGACGCCGTCGCCAATCATCGCCACTTGGCCGTAACGCCCGACTAATTCTTCGATGGCCTCCACTTTGTCTTCCGGCAAAAGTTGCGTCCGCACTTCGTCCACGCCCGCCTCGCAGGCGATAGCTTCGCCCGTGCCTCGATTGTCGCCCGTAAGCATGACGACGTGTTGAATTCCGGCGGCGCGCATGGCTGCCACGGCTGCCTTGGCTTCGGGACGAATGCGGTCAGCCACGGCGATTAGACCGCAGACATGATCGTTCTTTCCGACCACCACGACGCTCGCGCCGCTACGCTCCACTCCTTCGAGAAGCTCATGAATCTCCGGCGTCTCTTGCCCGCGTTCGGCTAGGAGTCGTTGCGAGCCCAGCCAATCGATAGCGCCGTCAAGCCGTGCCGTTGCGCCTTTGCCCTTGATGGCTTGGAAGTCCAGAGCCGGGGCGACTCGCGCGCCACGCGCTTCGGCTTCCCGCACTATGGCCCGTGCAAGCGGATGTTCTGATCGCGATTCCATCGCGGCGGCAATCGCAAGCACTTCTGCTTCTGCATAGGGCGGCAGCGCCACGATGTTACGAACTTCCGGGTGCCCTTCGGTCAGGGTGCCCGTCTTGTCCAACGCAATGGCCTTCAATTTGGCGGGGGCTTCCATGTACGGCCCGCCTTTCACCAGCACACCGTGCCGCGCCGCAGCGGTAAGTGCCGCCACGATGCTCACCGGGGTCGAGATGACCAGCGCGCAGGGACAGGCGATGACCAACAGCACGAGGCTCTCGTAAAACCAGTGCGACCACAGGCCACCGAGCACCAGCGGCGGCAACGTCATCACCACGACGGCCAACACCATGACCGCCGGAGTGTAGTATCGAGCGAACTGCTCGACCCATTGTTCGCTCGCCGAACGTTTGCTCTGCGCGTCTCCGACCATGCGCACGATCCGTGCCAGGGTTGTGTCTTCGGCCGGCTTGGTCGTGACGAACTCTACCGCCCCGTCTTGGTTGATCGTGCCGGCAAATACGTCGCTGCCGACCGTTTTGGAAACCGGCAGCGACTCGCCTGTGATCGGGGCCTGATTGACGGTCGTCTCCCCGCTGACAATTCTGCCGTCGAGCGCGAACTTTTCGCCAGGCCGCACGACGACCGTGGTGCCCACCGATACGTCTTGCACCCCGACCAGAGACTCCGAACCATCGGGTCCGACCACCCGCGCCTGAGCGGGACTCAACGACATCAAAGCGGTAATTGCGCGCCGCGCGCGTCCCACGCTCCACGACTCCAGGGCGAGTGAGACGGCGAAGAGAAATGAGACAGTTGCCGCCTCAAAGAACTCGCCGATGGCGAGTGCTCCGGCGACGGCGATCGTCATTAACAAGTTCATATCGGGCCGCAGACGCATCAGCGCCTTCCAGCCTTTGGGAACGACGTACCAAGCGCCGCAGATTATGGCGCAGAGGTACAGCGACCGCGCTGCCATCGGCATCACGCTTCCTTCGATACCCCCGAAGGCCGTCTGCCAGCCGCTGACGATGACGTGGACGACGAATCCGACGGCAAGCAGCAGTCCGCTGGCGGCGGTCATCGCCGTTCGACCCCATTGGCCCCAGCCGGCGACTTCGACAATTCGATGCCGAGCGTCCGCCCAAGGTTCGGCTCGCATGCCGGTTGCGGCCACGGCGGCAATCAGAGCGGCAGGCGTGATCGTCTCTGCCGAGAACTCAACGGTCATCTTGCTGTTAAGCACGTCAAAAGACAGGCCATGCACGCCCGCCAACGGCGCAACTTCAGCCTTCAGCGCCGAAATTTCATCGGCGCAGTCCATTCCCGTTACTTTGAAGTCCGCTCGTTGCTGCATAAAATGCTCGCCGATTCTACACCTAGCTCCCTCGACGAAATGAAATCCGCCAATGGCTGCGCTCGCTACGACCTTGTTCAAAAATTGGGTTTGCTGCGAAATACGCCACTTGGTCCGGCGAGGTGAATCGGTTGTTCTCCGCCACCCTCAATCGTTTCCCAAAGCGCACGCGGCGACAGGGCGACTGAAGGCTTGGGAATCACGGTCAACGTTTTTTGTGAATGGTTGCTTTCCACCGTCTGCACGCCGGGAATCTTTTGCAACTTCGCCATGATGCTCTTGGCACACGTCGGGCACATCTTGGCCAGAGTGACGACGGTTGGAGTTGGCTGTGCGGCCTTCGCCTCGCCGACAACGACCAGGGCAATCATCACTGCCGACGCCAGCCAGATTTTTTGACTTGAGAACATAATTCGGATTCCTTTCCGTGAGAAAAACTAAGAGATACGCATTACCTGAAATTATCCCTTCGGACAGATGCAAGGCCGGCCGTCGGTTCTGCATGGCGGGCTTGTTGTTTCGGCCGCCGAGGAAGGCGGCGACTGCAAACCCGCCCCATGCGCAGCGGTGCCCATCGTCGCCCAGGGAACCGGCCGAACCGAGTTACAGCCACACAGACAGCCTTGTTGTGTCACGCAAAAAAGTGTGATGATCGCAATCCGCAGGGATTGCCGCCCCCCCAACAAGAGTTCCATTAGCAATGCGTTCACGACTCTCGCTCCTATTCTTGGCCGTCGCTCTCGGGCTTCGGCGGCTTCTTGCCGTACTTGGCTTCATACTGAGCCGCGAATTCGGCCTCCTTTTCGGGATGGCAAATGAAGCACTGCGACTCTGGCCGGTCGTGCTCCTTGCACCAGTCCCCTTTGGCTTTGAAATCCGCCGCCAGCTTGGTGCTGCACTGGCCGCAGACCCCCTCAGGCACCCCATGCTCCTTGCACCACCAGCCGTCGTGACTCGATCCGCCGTCGGTGCTTACCTTGTCCATCGTTGGGCCTGCGGCGGGTTTGGACCCGCTGCCGCAACCCACGAGCGTCCACATCAGACCGATTCCGAACAACGCGATGACCGTGTAACTTTTGCACATTTTGCATTCCTTTCGTTGCAAATTATCCAACGCCCACTTCCACTAGAGATTCTTTTGTCGAAGCCGGATCGCGCTCGCGGCGTTCCAGCGGCGACTTGAACAGCAAATACAGCACGCGCAGCACCAACAGGGACATGACCATCGCGCCGATCACACCACCGATAACCACCGTGGCCAATGGCCGCTGCACCTCCGCACCGACACCGGTGCTGAACGCCATCGGCAAGAAGCCAAGGCTGGCGACGAGCGTGGTCATCAATACCGGCCGCAAACGCGTAATCGCCGCTTGCATCACGGCTTCGTCCAGCGGCAAGCCGTTTTGCCGCAACTGTCGCACATAAGAGACGAGAATCATATCGTCGAGCACGGCCACGCCGGACAGCGCGATGAATCCGATCGCCGCCGAGATCGAGAACGGCATGTCCCGCAGCCACAGCGCGAAAATCCCGCCGACCCAACCGAAGGGAACGCCCGTGAAGACGCGCAAGGCGTCGATCAAGTTATGGTAGGTCAGGTACAGCAAGACGAAGATCAAAATGCCGGCCACGGGGACCACGATCATCAGTCTCGTTCTCGCTCGCTGGAGGTGCTCGAATTGCCCGCCGAATTCATAGAAGTATCGCCCCGGCGGTAGCTTGAGTTCCGCTGCGATCCGCTGCTGCGCCTCGGCGACGAAGCTGCCGATGTCCCGGCCGCGAACGTTTGCTGAAACCGTGATTCGCCGCTGTCCCCATTCCCGCGTGATCGTCGCCGGACCTTGCGCGATGCGAATGTCGGCCAGTTGTGCAAGCGGCAGTCGCTCGCCGGAGGCCGTGGGAATCAGAATGGAGCCGATCCCATTCGTTCCGCTGCGCATTTCTTCCGGCAGGCGAACCACGAGCGGAAACCGCAGTTGACCCTCAATGACCTCTCCCACCGGTTTACTGCCGATGGATTCGAGAACATCGGTGACGACCTTGGCGGGGACTCCATGACGAGCCAACTGTTGTTGATCGAGCTTAATTTGCAGGATCGGCTGCCCGGTCACCTGCTCGGTGCTCACGTCGGAGTTGCCGGGGGTGCGATTCAGGATGGCTTCAATCTCCTTCCCTTTGGCAGCCAGTACGTCAAGATCGTCTCCATAGAGCTTCACCGCCACGTCCGCCCGCACGCCCGAGACCATCTCGTTCATTCGCATCTCGATCGGTTGCAGCATCACCAGTCTTTGGCCTGGCATGTCACGCAGGTGCTCTTCGATCAGCCGGGTCAACTCTTCTTGAGTTTGTGCCTTTCGCCATTGCTTTCGCGGTTTCAAGCTGATGAAGATGTCGGATAGCTCGATGCCCATCGGATCGGTGGCAATCTCGGCACTGCCGATTCGGCTCCACACGTGTTCGACTTCGTTGGAAAACTCGCCGAGAATCGCCCGTTCCATTTGCGTGTTGTATTTGATCGAGTCATCCAGGTCAGTGCCTGTGAGCCGCACGACATTGATGACGACCGTCCCTTCGGAAAGCCGCGGAACAAATTCGGAACCGAGGTTGGGCGCGATCATTCCGAACGCAATGAACAGCACGCAAGCCGCGAAGCCGATAACCAACGTCTTATGGTGCATCGAGAACCGTAGGATCGGAGCATGAATGCGGTGCGCGATCCGCATCAACAGCGGCTCGCGCTCCTCGACGCGCTTGGGCAGCACCAAACTGGCCAGTACGGGCATCAACGTCAGGGAGAGAAACATCGAGCCGACGAGTGCGAAGATGACCGTCAGCGCCATCGGTCGGAACAATTTCCCCTCAATCCCTTCCAACGTCAGGATCGGCAAGTAGACGATCATGATGATGAGTTCGCCGAACATCGTCGGCTTGCGAACCTCGACGGCGGCGTCCCGTACCACGTCGAGCATGCTTCGTCGCTGGTTATCGCCGTGAGCGATATGACGCACGCAGTTTTCGATCATCACGACCGAACTATCGACGATCATGCCGAAATCGACAGCCCCCAAGCTCAGCAGGCTCGCCGCAATTCCGAACCGCAGCATGCCGGCGAAAGCGAAGAGCATCGAGAGCGGAATGGCCACGGCCACAATCATCGCCGCCCGCAGGTTGCCGAGGAACGCGAACAGTACGGCGATTACGAATAGCCCGCCTTCAAATAGGTTCTTCTTGACGGTGTTGATGACGTGGTCCACTAATTCCGTGCGGTCATAGACCGGCTGGACCTCCACATTGGCCGGCAAAGTCGCTTTGATGTCGTCCAGCCGATGCTTCATCGCCCAGGTAATTTCATGCGTGTTCTCCCCCATCAGCATGAAACCCAATCCCAGCACGACTTCGCCCTTACCGTCGGCCGTCACGGCCCCGCGACGAATCTCCGAGCCGATCATGACCTCGGCCACGTCCGCCACGCGAATCGGCACGCCATCCTTCGCTGTAACGACGATGCCCTTGATTTGCTCCACGTTCACGGTTCGTCCGAGCCCCTGGACCAGGACCGATTGCGACCCTTCTCGGACATTGCCGCCGCCGACGTTGCGGTTGTTCTCCTCGACGGCGCGCACGACCTCATCGAACGTCAGTCCGTATTTGATGAGCAGATTCGGGTTGATGCGGACTTGATACTGTTTTTCATAACCGCCCCAACTGTTGATTTCCGCGACACCTTTTACGGTCCGCATCTTGGGCTTGATAACCCAATCATGGATCGTTCGCAGTTCGGTAACGTCGTTGCCCGCGCCAGTCACGACGTAATGAAAAACCTCGCCTAAACCGGTCGCGACCGGTCCCATCTTCGGTCGCCCGATGCCTTCGGCCAATTCGACGGTGGCCAGCCGCTCATTGATGAGCTGCCGCGCAAAGTAGATGCCGGTGCCGTCCTCGAAAGTCACGACGACTTGAGAGAAACCGAACTTCGACACCGACCGCATATTCTCCAATCCGGGAAGTCCGCCGATGGCCTGCTCGATCGGAAATGTGATTCGCTGCTCGACTTCTTCGGGGCCGAGAGCTGGCGCGGCAGTGTTAATTTGCACCTGCACCGGCGTGGTGTCTGGAAAAGCGTCGATGTCCAGATAGCGCAACGAAACGCCGCCAATCGCCGCCAGGGAGAGAACGCCCAGGATGACGAATACACGGTGCCGTAGCGAAACGTCGATGATCCAGTTCAACACACCTGCGCTCCTTGCGAATTCGATTCTCGCTTCCTTGTCGTTATTTACCGTCCGCGCAGCCGCAACCCGCTCCCAAGTTGCCTTTGAGTAATTGTGCTTCAAGCACGACGCTGTTCTTGGCGGCAATGACTTCGCCCGGTAACACGCCGACGATGATTTCCGTTGTATCGCCGTCCTTGATCCCGATCCGCACTTGGCGGACATGGAAAAACTTCGGAGAATCTTCGCGAAAGAAATCCTTGTCGCGCACAAACACCACGTCACAACAACCGTCCCGATGAACGGCCTCGCTCGGGACTACGATCGCCCGCGGGTCCTCACGGAGCACGATTCGACCGCTGCCGAAAGTGTTGGCCCGGAGCCGACCGTCGTCGTTAGGCAAGTTCACGCGGACCTTGACGGTTCGCGTTTGATTGTCTGCTTCCGTGCTGATCCAAGCGAGCGTTCCCTGGACCTCCGGCTCGTCCTTGCTGTCGCTTGCACGAAAGAGCGCCTTTTGTCCCAATGACAAATACTTCGCGTCGTCCTGTCGCACGTCGAGAACAAGCCACATCTGCCGCACGTCCGCCACACCGAAGATCGTCGTACTGGTATCGACCACTTCCCCCGGTACGACTTTTCGGGATACCACGACTCCGTCTAGTGGCGCACGAAGCGGAAAAAGATTTGAACTGACGGGGCCGCCGTCGAAGCTGGCGATCATGTCCGACGGCAACCCCAAAAATTGAATTCGCTCGGCAATTTGCTCGGTGTTCAGTTCCGCGAACTCCTCGGCTCGCGTTGTAAACCCGATGTTGACCAGTGTCTGTTGGGCACCCAATAGTCGAATCTCAGCCTCTTGCAAAGCGGCTTCAGCCTCACGGAATTGTCGCACGGGGACCGCACCGTCATCGGCCAGCGGCTTCAATCGTTCGGTGATTGTTTTCTTCAAACGCAGTTGGGCGATGGCCTGGAGTAGCTCCGCCTTCGCTCGCCCTACTTCGACGGCGTCGATCAGGGCCAGCACGTCCCCCTTCCGCACACTCTCGCCGATCTGTTTCTCGACTCGCCACACGCTCCCCGCAACGCGGCTGGATAAATGTGCCGTATGGGTTTCGTCATAAGAAATCTCCCCGTTGGCGATCAACGCTTCGACAATCGGACGCTGCTGCACGACCGCGATGTCGAGGCCGACCTTTTCTACTGCCTGGATCGACGCAAACTGAATGCGCCGCAGGTAGAGTTTGCAACGGCTGTTGTTTTCCGCCCGCGGTCGCAAAGCCAGCGCACGACACGCCCGTTCCAGATCGTCAGCCGACACGGGGGGGACTGTCTTGAGCTGCGCCACATCGGGGTGGTCGAGAGGACATTGTGCGATGCCGTGCTCTTTACACCAGCCGTAATCCGTCGAGCGCGGGACCAGGCTCGAATTGCACTCAATGCACTTCGATTCGGGGACATTGTGCTCCTTGCACCAATCCTCGACGTGGGCGACCTCATGGCCGACGAGGGCCGAGAATTTTGGCAATGTCCAATCGGTCAGGTGTCCCCATACTCCCAGGCCGACTAGGACGCCGACGACGGCTAGCGATGGGGCAATCGCTTTGGCCGATTGCCAGCCGAGGCGAATCCAATTCCGACGTTTGGTTCCGGCGCTTTGTTGGGCGGCGCGCGGCACTTCACCGCGGACGATTGTTTGAGACATGACAGGACTCCCGACAAATGAACCCAAAAACCGCATGGCCGAAATTGCCGTGGCGGTTCAGGACGATGCGACCGGCGCAACGTCCCAGCGCGAACAAGAGCGTGCGCGCGGGATCAGATCAGGAGTAATTGATGCGCAAGATGAAGACGCACCGGGAACTCGGCCCTGTGCGATGTGAAGAACTCCCCGCGACATTCGGCACCCGCCTCAAACAGCGTGGCCAAGTCCAGCGTGGGCAATGTTACGATGAACGACTGGCCCGGTTCGTCGAGTTGCACGCGCTCGCCGGGCAGAAACTTGCAGATTCCGCGGCATTCGAGTTGGCAGCCTTGTCCTGGACAGCCACTAGACGAATCGGACTGCCGCTCTGTCGGCATCCGCTGATGGCATCCACAACCGTCCGTCGTTTTCGCCGCCGTCTTGCCATCAGCACAGCCGTCTCCACGATGCCAGCATAGGCCAAAGACCGTCTGAACGGTTAAAATGGCTGCTACGGTGATAGAGAGGACGGAATGCATCGTAAGAACCAAAGTTTGCCTAGACCAACTATTATCATAATATCATTATCGGCCGCTCAGTCAACTCAGCATGAGCGGCATGATCCGGAAAATCCGCACTTTCGCGGCATTCTGTCGCGCGCGGCGACGTGTTCACGCTGCTAGCGGCACTTGACTACCCCCCCAGTGGTCATTCCTGCCTGAAAGTTGGGTCGCATACCGTGACCGCGAACGGTTCCTGCGTCAAGCTCAACCGCGTGACCACCAAATTGATTGGACACAATATGCTTTACGTTTGATCGTTTCTTTCTCTTGCGGTGACCGCTCTCGAACCTGCCGCCGGCCAACAGTCGATTGTGCCCGTCAAGGAACCGCGACGAGGGTTCGATCACGAGGCATTCACGTGCCTCGACGGCGCACCTGAGCCGGTGGCCAGAGACTTCCTCGCCGCCAATTGGTTTTTCGCTCCTCGCCGAAAGCATTGCGGGAAAAGGCACTTGCAGCGGTCTGTATCATCCCTGTGCTAGTTTTTTTCGGAAAGCGCCTTGAGCCCTTCTCGATGGCCCAAGGTCGATCCGGCCACGGCAGCCCGATTCGTTTTTCAAAAACCTTCAAATCAGAAGCGAATTCTGAATTCCTTCGGGCTCGCCGGCCGAAGGCCGGGCTACTGGCCGGAGCTTTGAATTCGTTGATTTTGAAATCAAAACGACGAACCATGCTGGGCGGCTATTAACCGACGAGACCGAGCCGCTCGCTGCCGCGGAGGCCGCTGTCCTGGTCGCTCCAGGACGGCTCCCGAACCAAAGTAGGTTTGTACCGATGGGGACTGGAAGTCCAAACCAAGGAGCCAGTCCAATGTCGTCGCCAGCCGAAATCCGCCGAGTCGTCACCGATCAGATTATCACTGCCCTGGAACAGAACCTCGTGCCGTGGCGGCAGCCGTGGCGTGGTCGCAAAGGTGGGCCGGTGCGGCACTCGAATCTCGTTGGCAGGCCGTATTCGGGAATCAACCCGCTGATCTTGGCTACTCATGCTTTCGGCCTCGGGCTTTCATCCCGATCGTGGGGCACGTTTCGGCAATGGGCCGACTTGGGCTGCTCTGTTAATAAGCGACCCGATCACGTCAAGCCGGGTTGCTGGTCGGCGCAGATCGTTTTCTTCAAGCCGGTCAACAAGACCGAAGTTGACCAGGACACCGGAGAAGAATCGAACCGAGACTTCTTTCTCCTGCGGACGTTCAACGTATTCAACTTGGATCAAGTTACTGGTCCAAAAGCTGACGCACTTCGGGAGATCGAGTTCGGTGGCGAGCAGTCGTTGCCGGATTACGAACCTGCTGAGCAACTGCTGGACGCCATCGGCGCTGACACGACCCATTACGGTGGCGAGAAGGCGTTTTACGTTCGCCCAATGCCCGAGGGATCGTGGCCGAATCACACGAGCGGCGACTTCATTCAACTTCCGCATCGGTCGCAGTTTAATCGCGTCAGCGACTTTTACCTAACGTTCTTCCACGAAGCAGCGCATTTTTGCGAATGCCGATTGAACTACGACCACCGACAGCACGGATATGCGCACGGAGAACTCGTCGCCGAAATATCTGCCTGTTTGCTCGGCGCAGAACTTGGCGTCCCCGATTCAGACGACTTGACGAACCATGCGAGTTACCTGAAATCGTGGCTCGACGCGATGCGTGCCGATTCCAGTTACATCTTCAAAGCCTCGGCGCAGGCCGGTAGGGTCGTCGATAAATTGTTGTCGCTAGTGCGCCAGCCTGTGGGCACAGAATGAGGCTGGAACAATTGCCGAAAATGCGGAAGAGGTTTCGGGGGGCCGCACCAATCCACGACGGTTCGAATTTATGATTGCGGCTTTTGGGGTATAATGGGTGCTGAGCCATTGGGGACTCTTGCCGTTCCCCCCCCGCTCGCCGGTCTATCAACCGGTTGATTGGCACCCGTAAGGTGCTGTTGCTGCGATGCTCGTGGAGCATGACCGGAGCCGCAAAACCGGCCAGCAACTCGTTCGGCATTCTCTATAGACCGCTGCGGGTATATCCCGTGGCACCCCTCCGTGGGTCTTCGTGCGCGCATGGCCACAAGCGGCTCGAAGTATCTTTGTACCGCAAGGACCGGAAAACGAACGGGAGCACAAATGGATTCTGAAAATCGTAGCGAAGTGAACGACGTTGCGCCGTCGTCGCTTTCCCACATTATTGGCCAGCAAGCCGTCGTCAATAGCGTCAGAATCGCTGTCGATTCGGCATTTGCCGATCACCGCCGGTTCGATCACGCCATGTTGGTAGGTCCACCGGGAATGGGCAAGTCGGCGGTGGCCAATGTCATCGCCGCCGAAATGGTGACGAGCTTCATCGAGGTTTTGGGGCAGTCGATCAAAAAGCCTGCCGATCTATACGGCTTGCTCGTTCAAGCTGGCGACAAGACCGTCGTGCATATCGACGAGGCGCACGAGCTTCCAAAGCAGATTCAAACGGCGCTCTATTTGGCACTCGATAAGAGAAAGATTTTCGTCAGCGGCTCGCAATCCCCAACCGCAATTCCAGTAGAAGACTTCACTTTGTTGGTGAGCACCACCGACGAATACCACCTGCTCGCGCCGCTGCGCGATCGAATGCGGTTGGTGTTGCGGTTTGATTTTTGTTCTGAATCAGAACTGGTGACGATCGTCCACCAACGAATGCGAGCCCTGGGTTGGGACATCCATGAAGTGCTCTATCCATTGATTGCCCAGCGAAGTCGCGGCACGCCACGACTTGCCCTGCGGATACTTCAGGCTTGTCATCGTGTTTGCCGCGCCGACGGTTGCGAGACGATTACACCCGAGCATTTCCAGCGTGCTTGCGAACTCGATCAAATTGACAGCTTGGGCCTTGGCCCGCTCGATCAGAAATACATACGCTTGTTGGTCGATGGTCCCGCCCGTTTGAATATTTTGTCATCTGCCCTTGGACTCGCTTCCCGGACAATCTCGCAGGTGGTCGAGCCCTTTCTGATTCGAGCAAACCTGATCGTCAAGGACGATCAATCGAAGCGACAATTGACCGCTCGCGGTTATGAACATGTCGCTGAGATCAACAACGTGCCGGCTGGCACGAGCACGAAAGACATTTAATGAACGATCAATTCAAAGAAGCGGTGACAGTTGCCGAAATGGCGAGAATGGTCGGGCTCAGTCGGTCACGGTTTTATCAGCTAATCGGCACGTCGATGCCCGAGCCCAGCCGGGATGCTGCTGGCCGTCCGTTCTTCTCGGAAGAACAGCAGCGCGTCGTGCTAGAGGTTCGTCGTCGCCACTGCGGCGTCGATGGCAAGCCAGTGCTGTTCTACGCCTCCCGTGGCAAGCCTGTGGTGCCGCTGGCGAAGCGAACGCCGAAACCGACCATCATCGAAGACCGGCACGCTGATATTTTAGCCGGTGTTCGTGCGCTCGGCCTGACCACGACCACAGTCGTCCAGGTCCGAGCAGCGATTCAAGAATTATTCCCTGGTGGCCTGACCGGCGTTGATCCGGGGACGGCCATTCGGGCCATTTTCTTGTCCTTAAAGAGCCAGAATTCGTCTGATAACCAGGGCTGATAAGACGCCTTATCAGCCCGAATCGTGTCCGAAAGGTGTCCAATTCATGTCCAATCGCAATCCAGAAGACCGTCAGAATTCAGGTGATAATGTTTTCGCTAGCCTGTCGGTCAGCCAGGACGAGGCGATCCTTTTTGGTCGGTTCGTGGCTTCGTTTGACTTTGCTGCCAACACTCGGCGCGCGCTCGTGCAAGACGTTCGCAAATTTGCCGGGTGGTTTGTCCGGGCGAACAAGGAGCCCTTCACTGCGGCTCGGGTGACGACCCGCGACGTGGCCGACTTCCGCGATCACCAACGACGAGTCGAGCATCAGGCCGTCGCCACGGTCAATCGAGCGATCGTGTTGTTGCGACGGTATTTTGCTTGGCTACAGGATCAGGGGCACGTCCTTGCGAACCCAGCCAAGCCGGTGAAGGAACTGCGTCGTCAGCAGTTGTCGCCCAAAGGACTCGACCGCGCCGAAGTGCGCCGGCTACTGCGTGAACTTGAATTGCGCCAGGACGTACGCGCCAGTGCGATCTTTCAGACTCTCCTCTACACGGGCTGCCGCGTCGGCGATCTGGTCAACCTGGATTTAATCGACATCATACTCAGCGATCGAGCAGGCTCGGTCGTCTTCAAAAACGGCAAGGGCTCGAAGCAGCGGACGGTGCCGTTGCCACTCCCAGCACGACGGGCATTGCAGGTTTATTTGGAATCACGACCGCCGATGCCTACCACCAAGGTGTTCGTCGGCGAGCGCGGCGAATTGACCGACCGTGGCTTTCGAGCTTTGTGCAACAAGTATTCCGCGATCATTGGGGTCAAGCTGCACCCCCATTTGTTTCGGCACACGATGGCCAAGCAATTTCTGGCTGACAATTCCAATGATTTGGTTTCGCTCGCACAAATCCTTGGCCACGAGTCGTTGAACACGACGGCCCGGTATTCCCAGCGGTCCGAACAGCAACTCTCTGACGCCGCAGACCGGCTGAATTATTGACGGCTGTCGCCATCTATTCTGCCGATTCAGTGCGTGGCCCAAAGTATCCTTGTACCAGACATGGCATCAGGTAACGCGAGGGACCAAGCCATGCAATCGGGTGAATTGACCGTCGAAGATGCTGCCAGAGAAATGGTGGGCAACTGGCAAGACTTCCACTGCTTCGTGTGGTGGCGCGAGCGCGAGGTGGAAGACGCCCAGGATTGGGCGATCATCTATACGCACAACCGGGACAGCGGCCTACTCGATCAGAGCAACGCCCACGTCATTGCCGAAGCCCTTGCATCTTTTGCCGAGGGCAACGATTCCGACGTGGTATTCGAGAGCCACAGCCATTGGGCTGTCGGCCATGTCGATGGTTTTTCGATTCGAGTTGTCCGCAACGGCCAGATCACCGAGGCGTTCAAGACCTACAACGACTTGGCCGAGCGTATGGCCGATTATCCGATCCTTGACGAATCGGATTACTCAGAACGCGAACTCGAAGCGACGTTCGAGAATCTGCCGCTCGCTGCATGGCGATTGAAAAGCCAATACGAACTGCCCGAGGGCTGGGAGTCGGACGTTTATTCGTGGCTTTCCGACCATCGGTGTTCGGCACTCGAAAATTGCGACGACCAGGGCGGCTGGCCGAGCGAGGACGACCTTGAAGCCGCCTTCGATGCAATTGGTTATTCGAGAATAGATTGAGGGAACAAGATCATGGGTTGGCTTTTCACGCACGGCAGCACGCTGCGATCGCAAATTCGGAATCTCTCCGAGGGCTGGGAACGGGGACTTGCTGACGGCACGACGATCAAGACCACTTGCCTTGCCCGGTGCTACCGGGGCGGGTCATTCAGCGGCAATCTTTGGGCGGTATGGGAGCGCGTGTTCGTGCGTGACGGCCAAGACGTGCAGCCATCGGAACGATGGATAACGCTGTGCCTGCTTTCTTTTCAGAACGGTTACGGCTGGGGCTACAAGGACATGGAGGAAGCGAGCGGACCTTATTTCTATTCGTGTCCGCTTAAATATCTCGACATGGTGCCGGTGGTGGCCAGCGAGTCGTGGCGCGAAGGCGTTCGAGCATACCACGCCCGAGCCAAAGAACGACGGCAGAAGCGGAAGGCGGGCTGACCGAAGTAACCTTGTACCGAATGACGCATCGACACGACACGCCGTTGTGCAAGCAAAAACCCAGAGGAATTCATGTCTGACCCGACTGAGGAAATTCGTCGAGAGCTTGTTGCACAAATCAATGCCGAGCCGGGGAGCCGTGCGGCTCTCGAAGCCGATCATGGCCGAGTCTGGGACACCCAACAGTTGGCGGAAGATTACGAAGTTCTGGGCTTCTTGGCCCCCGTGGTCGTCGTGCGGCGTCGTTTCGATGGCGTGAAGGGGAGCCTGATGTTTCAGCATAATCCTCGCCTCGCCTCTACTTTGGTTTTGTCGCAGCATAGCTGAAGTTTCCTTGTACCGACGTGGGTGTCACAACACTCACTCCCAAGGAACAACGCCATGCTTCAGCACAAGGTCGCCATCATCGTCCCCAGCACGGTCAATGGGAGCGAACTGGCCTCTCGGCAACTGGTCAATCAATGGGTCAAGGCTGCCAAGCTGAAATTCGCTCGCATGTTCGGCGGCTTCACGTCGCATGTTGCGAATGGCGGTTGGGTTTCGGAGCAACATGGACTGATTGAAGAATCGGTGACGGTCGTTTCGTCGTTCACCGATTCGGAGGGCCTGCGATTCATCGAGGACGTGAAGGAATTCGCCGCCCGAATGGCCGAGGCGATGGGACAAGAGGCGGTTAGCGTCGAAGTCGATCACTCACTTGAGTTCGTCACGCCGGTCATGGTGGCCGGGTGATGCACTCAGGCCCGCCTCGCTCGCGGCGAGCCGGGCTTGTCCTTATTCGGGCAAGTATATTTGTACCGAAGTGGGCATGATTACTTCATCGAAGCCGCTGTTCTCGTTCGGTCAGATTGTGGCCACGCCCGGAGCCCTCGAAGCGCTTGCATCAAGTGGCCAGTCGCCCGCCGTGTTTCTTCGGCGGCATTGTGTCGGCGATTGGGGCGACCTTTGCCCAGACGATGCCAAGCTGAATGACGGC
>CAYLYE010000118.1:0-19437 GCA_964387325.1 uncultured Planctomycetaceae bacterium | reverse complement strand
GGTGTTGTCAACGGACACCAGCGCGGAAGGACCGTTGATGCGGCCATTTCCGATCGTCATATTTCCGAGGATCGAAGTATTGTTGTTGGTGGCAGCCACCAACAGCGTTCCTTCGCTGACCACCGTCGCGCCGGAATACGAATTCGCGTTCGAGCTGGCATAAGCGATCGTGCCACCGCCAATCTTGATCAGACCGTTGCCGGTCGCCGCGCCCAGCGTATTCGTGGCAGAGATGGGAACTCTTAGATTCAAATAGCTGCCGACATCGGAATTGAATTGAATGATGTCGGGTGTGGCCGTGACCGCAGCCATCCGCAAGTCGATGGCCGGCGAATTGAAAGCGCCCGGGGCAATCGCATTCGTTCCCGCGCCGACACTGTGTAACGCGCCGCTGCTGGCAAATCCCAGACCGCTGAGTTGCAGTGACTCGTTGATGGTCACGCCCCCTTGCAGTTCGAGCGAGGCGCCGGTGAGCACAACGGTGTTGCTGTTTGCAGCAATGACGTTTCCAAGCGCGTTATTACTTTGAACACTCAAAATGCCTTGGGCGACCGTCGTCTGACCGGTGTAGGTGCTGTTGCCGCTGAGCACGATTCGACCTAATCCGGTTGTACTGATACCGGCAGCCGAGGTGCCGAAATTGCCGTAGGCGGCACTAAAGATAAGATCGTTGGCGGCAGGTCCATCGTTGATCGTGAAAGTGCGATTGGCACTGGAGACGATGGAGCCCCCGCCCGAAATCTGCATCGTCGATTGGGTCGTTGCTCCCATCAGCGCATTGACGGTCAGATTGCCATTGAGTAGCAACTGGCTCGATGACCCAATCAAGATCGACGAACTGCGGTTGGGACCTAGCTGTCCGGTGATCGTATTGAAGGCATCGGTCGCGACGTTGAGGTTGAGTTGGCCATTGGCTGAGAGTGTGACGTTGGTTGTGGTACCAAGCAGAATCTGATTCGCACCATCGAGTTTCACCACGCTGGTGTAAGTGCTGGTGTTGTTACCAATGACGAGTGGCCCGTTGAGTGCCAGCACGGGGGTGGCGGGATTGATGGATTTGTTAAACTCCAACATACTGCCGAACGCATAGTTGTTACCATTCAGCAGGTTGTTCCCTTGGGCAGTAAAAGCCACGGTCCCTGCGCCGACCTCGACCAGGCTGTTAGCGAACGCCGCGGCGTTCGATACACCGGTATTAATGGTGCCGGTAATTTGAGTGGCCAAGTTTAATCGACTGTCGGCATTGGCTCCGATGAAAATGGTGTCGCTAGCGGCGGCGGCAGCCCGCACATCGAACAATCCGAGGATGGTATTATTGCCGGCGATCGATAGCACGGCCCCTTGGCTATCCCCCAGTGGCGTTAACCCGCCGCGCGAAGTTGGACCAGAGTTCCAACCGCGACCACCGGCGATGATC
The DNA here is from genome assembly GCA_964387325.1 of uncultured Planctomycetaceae bacterium. Lineage (GTDB taxonomy): Bacteria > Planctomycetota > Planctomycetia > Pirellulales > PNKZ01 > CAZZBK01. The sequence continues at coordinate 18,020 of CAYLYE010000118.1, read as the reverse complement.
GAATCCATAACGGTCACACCGCCGGATAACGCAAGCGCAGCGCCACCACTGACCTGGGTCCAACTCGTCGTGGCGCCGACCAAGGCCGTCGTAATCGTCTGGATAGGCACAGGACTCGTGGGATCCATCGACAAGCCGCTCGCCGGGGCACGCAAGAAGCCGCCCAAGAACTCGATCGTGAAGACCCCGTCGCTCTGAGCGTTAGTCGTGGCACTGGTGACGCGAATCGGCCCAACCGACGCAAACACGGGTAGATTATTGAGCGCCGCTTCCATCGTGGCGGCCGTAACTTGCAACTCAGAAGGAGAGGTGTTGACGAAACCGATGTTCGTCGTTGTGTAGGCGTTGTTATTGTAAGTGAGTCGGAAGACCGAACTCGTTCCGGCATCGGCGAACGGTATGGTGAGGATTTGCTTGGGGTTCCCCGAGGAGCCCAATGCATTATTGCTGGCGACCGTGAGGAGCCCTTGCGAGACAGACGTTATTCCGGTGTATGCGTTGTTGCCTGACAAAATCAGTTCACCGATGCCGGTCTTAACAATGCTCGAGTTGAGTGCTAATTCTGAAATCGAGCCGGCCAGGGTGACGCTAGCGAGAGGATCAGCCACCAGGATCGAACCGGTAGCACTCAAGAGCGTTGTTGGTCCACTGAGGAACAACGAGTTCGCTCCGCCATAGTCGCGGCGACCACCGATGTTGACGGTTGACGAAGTCGCGGTCTGCGCACCAAGGCCAAGTTGCATGGCCGAACTGTGATTGCCGCCATACGACCATAAGGTCGTATTATTCAACATGGTTAAGCCGCTGGTGCCGATCGGGTTATCAACCCCGAAGGCCAATACGCCCTGGGCAAGCATTAATCCGTTGCCACCGTCAACCACGGTTGATGCCACACAGTTCACCAACAACTGATTGTCGAAGAACGAGAGTGGCGAAACGTTTTGACCTGCCAGTGCGTTCAAGTACGTGACGTTATAGATACCTAGCGTGGAGGTACTGCTCACGCTGACGTTGTTCGAACCAATCGCAGGAATTTTTCCAATGGCGCTTGTGATGGCAAAAATATCAGAACCGGAATTGAGCACATCCGGAGAAGTCGCCGTTCCCGACTGGTTTGTGTACGTAAACTGATAGTTAATCAACCCCGTGAGGTTGATCAGTTGTTGCTCATTGATGTAACCAAACGAGCTGGGGCTGTTGATCAGCATCACGCCAGCGCCTAGTTTAGCGGCCGCGTTCGTGGCATTGATCGGGGCGTTGAACTCGAGGTCGATCACATTCGGACCATCTTCAACGATAAACTGACGCGCGGTGTTCCCGGTCGCAGGTACCACGACCGTCGCATTGATGCGTGTCGTCGTGCCTGCCGCGACGTTTACTGAACCGACGTTTGTGAGTGTGATGACGCCAGCCCCGGTGCCAAAATCGATGCTGCTGCTGCGTAAATTTAATTGTGTAACATTCAACGAATGCGCGACGGTCGATTGACTGGAGTCGATGAGCGAGCCGCCGGTCATGTTCAAGGTCGACAATGTCACCGTATTCGAGTTGATATCCAACACGCCCGAACGGTTAATGGTGGCGATACTTCCGGCAGCGATCTGATCGCTCCCCTTGAGAAGGACCTTATCCAGACCGCCGGTCGAGTCATGATCACCGATGACCACGGCGCCAATCGGCACAGAGCCGAACTTATTCAACACCAGCGTCCCTTGGTCGACGAATGCAACGCCGGTCAGTGGAACGTTTGCAAAACTGCCGGTTAACTCGAGCGACCCCGAGCCTGATTTGCGGAACGAGGTGGAGTTAGAGAATCTGCCGTTGAGCGTGAAATAATCGGTCGACGAGGGGGTGACAATCGTGGCGCCACTGACCGCGGCAACTTGACCACTGTTGACGGTAAGATAGCCGGTGGTCCCTTCGGCTCGCAAAGCGCCGATGCCGCCGAGCGTCGAACCTTGACTGTTGTAGCCCGTGCCGTTGAGCGTCAGGTTTTCATTGATGATCGTGGCATAATTATAGACATTGAGGGTTGCACCGCTTTGCACAAACGTAGTGCTACCTGCCGACAAGACCGTGCCAGGGGTCGTGGCAACAACCTGAATGAAGCCGCCGGTATTGGTTGGAGTGACGACCACCGGTGCAACGCTTAACCCGTTAAATGAGTTATAGAAGCTCAACGTGACCGAGTTGCCGGCACCCGTCGCCGAGATATAGCCGTTGACGCCAGCGACGGTCGATAACGTATTGAGGCTGGCCTCGAGTTGGGCGGCAATGACACTCGGCGGTTGCGACGCCCCAAAAGGTCCGGCTGTAGCGCCATTGAAACCGATGGTAAAGCTACCACCGGTGATGCTGATAAAGTTTAGCGTTTGGATTGTCTGCGAAAGCGTGGAGCCGAGGGCGTTGTTGCTGCCGGCGCCCAAGATGCCTTCACCGATGGTGAAATTTCCGCTGAACGTATTGTTGCCGGTCAGATTCACACGACCGGCCCCGTACTTAGCCACACCATTATTGGAAGCGGAGATGATGGGAGCCGAGACCGTCAGCGTGCCGCTCGGAGCATATAAATATGATGGCCCAACGCCCGGTTGAGCCGAGGAAAGGCTGATATTACCCGCCAAACTCGCGGGCGACTGCGGTCCCTGGATCAGGTTGTTGTCGCCCGTGTTCACCAACCATCCGGTGGCAATGTTCAGGCTTGTAAAATCCAAGAGCGTGACGCCCGAGGTGGCAATCATCAATGAATTGATATTGTAGTTGCCCGCATTCAAATCGTAGACGCCTGGCTGAACAATCTTAATGGGCAAGCTGGACGTCAGTAGATCTGTCGGGCTCGAAGCTAGAACCGTGGTTGCCGGAACAATCCGCTGCAAACCGAAGTCCGAGTCGAACCGATTCGCCGCGAAATCAAGTCCCCCGGCCGACTCTGAGTTGACGAGCAAGAAGCTCGGCAAGACCTGATTGACTTGTCCCAAAGTGGTGTTCACGAAGACACCGAAGAACAGCACATTATTGGTCGTCGAGGCACCAATCGGATTGCTGCCGCCATCCATCAGCACGATACCGGGGTTCGATCCGGTCAAGAGTGGCGAGGAGGTAAGGGAGTCAAAATTGATAGCGCCAAAACTGATTTGATTGCTGCCCCCAGGGGCCACGATCGAGGTGAATCGCGAGGGGGAATTCGACCGTGTAACCAGCAGAGAGCCAAAACTGGCGACCGAAGCGCCGGACGATCCGTTATAGCGAAATTCGCCACCGCCCAACAAAATCCCAGGGCCAAATCCTAGCGGCGCAACGGTCGAGGGTTGATCGATCACGAAGGAGCCGGCACTGGCCGTTAACAGGAACAGGTTCGGCATGATTCCGGTGTTCTGTAACACCGTCGTGCCCGCGAGATTTATCCAATTGATCACGTCAACTTGGCTCGTGAGGACCAGAGTGCCGGTCCCTAGCTTGTTCGCGGAGAAACTACCGCTCAAGGAACTGACCGTGGAGTTCACCACCAAGTCGTCATTGGGGTTGGAAACCGTCGAATCTAAAATGGAAAACGAGCGCGTAGCCGCACTGGCCGTGAATCTCACGGCACCACCGCTGATCGAGGCGGCAGGACCGACACCGCTGGTTACGCTAATATTCGAGGGTCCGGCTGAAATTCCTCCCGTGGTGATGGTGATCGAACTGGAACCAATCATCACCACATCGGCACTCATCAGATCGTCGTTGTACAAGAGCATGCTGGCAACCGTTTCGGACACGCCCGGTTGGAGTTGCAACAAGCCCGAGGCTCCGACGGTCAAGGCGAACCCGGTCCCCAATTGACCGGGTTGTTGGACCGTCACGACGTCAGAATTGTTCGCACCGCCACCGTCACCCACGACCAGCGGGCCGGCGAGCGCGACGAATCCTTGCTTGTTCAACAGCAGCGTGCCTTGGGCAACATTGGTTGTGCCGCTGAACGTGTTATTGCCCGTTGAACCGCTGTATTGAACGGTTCCAAAACCGGACTTGATGAGGGTCGATCCGGCGCCGCTAGCAACCAAGCCCGAGAAGTTCAAGGAACCACCGGTACTCACAGGGGTCATCATGGCGATGATGTTGGGAAACACACGCAGGTCGCCAGTCCACGTGTTATTGGATGAGTCGGAGACGCGAACGTTGCCGTGATTGCCGAAGCCAAGTCCAGCCAAATCCAGCCGCGTACCGGCAACCGACAAGCCGCCCGATAGTGACAAGGTTCCTGTGCCGTTGACTGTAACCACGGTGGCTGACCCCAGCGCATTCGAGTTGGAGATAGCCAACACGCCGCTGAGGACTTGAGCGCTGCCGGTGAAGGTATTAGGGGCCGAGAGGACCACGGTTCCGACCCCGGCCTTGGTGAGGAGAGTCGTGGCGGAGGGGACTTGGCTGATCGCAACAGGGAACCGAACCTGATTGTTGAGCGTGTTATTGGTGATCGCGATCAGGTTGTTGCCAGCCGGTTGCAATAACGTACCGCCGCTAAAGCTCAAGGTGTTGGCTGAATTGAGCGACGAAGCCACCGACTGAGCGGCCGTGCCGTTGAAGATCAGACTGCCGGTTAGGGTGATGTTCCCTCGGCCTGCGAAGGTGAGTGAGGCCGCCGTTAGGTTGATTGGGGTGTTGATGGTCTGCGCACTGGATGCCCGCAAAAAGGACGAACCGGACACGAGCAGAGGGTTGGGGCCCAGCGCCCCGTTGTTGGCGATATCGAGGACACCGGCCGACAGCGTCGCGTTGCCGAACATCGTCTGTGAATTGCTCGAGCCGATTTGCATCGCCCCGAGGCCGGTGTTCTTGATCCAGCCACCCCCGGTTGTCGACGTGAGGGTACCACCGACCGACAATTCCGAGACGATGAACGTGTCGTCCTGCACGTTGAAGGCCATCGTCGACGAGCCAAGGTTGAGATTGGCGGTGATCGCTGCGGCGGGAGACCGATAGGTGTTGAACACACCGCCAGCGACGGGGGTCGCCGGGCCGACGCTCATGTTCAGCGGCCCAGCCAGCGTGACGGTGTTGCCTAACCCGCCAAATTGCGCACTCGATGTCGGGCCATACTTCAACGTGATCGTAGGCGTGGTACCCGACTGCCCATACGATTGGGCGAAGGTATTTTGATTCAGATAACCGGTCGAGTTGATGGTGATCGCGCTCGAAGGAGTGATCTGATTATCGGCGAGGAACAACACGAGGTCGGCCGAAGTACCACCAAAATCGTCGCCAATCGTGAGCGATCCTGGAATGGCAATCGCCGAGGCGGTTTTACGCAAGGCAACCGTACCATCCAACAGATTAAAGCCACCGGTAAAGGTATTGCTATTCGATCCACCCAAAATCAACGTGCCGGGCAAAACTTTGCTTACGGCAACGTTTCCGCTCATGATGCCGGTGTGTTCCAGGCTATGACCTGACTCGACACCGATCGAACCGGCACTCGTGAAATTGAGAGCGCCGGACCATTGCACGGTCGCGCTGGCCACGGTGGGATTCAATCGCAGCGCGCCAGCGCCGTTGGAGCCGACGCCGCCCAGGTTGAGCGTTTCCGTGGGGAAGGCCACGTTGGGAATGCCGAGAATAAGTTGTCCGATGGGCGCGATGTTCGTGGCGCCCACCGTGCTCCCCAAGGCACTGGTGTTGTAAGCCACAATCTCGCCGGCGTTGATATTCACCGGTGCGGCCATGGTGTTGGTTCCGAATAGCGCCATCCGGCCGGCCCCCAACTTCACCCAGCTATTGGTCGAACCGCCGTCCGCAATCGTGGCTGTAACGGCCAATTCCTCGACCGCGATCGTGTCATTAATGGTCCAAGAAGCGGGGACCGCACTACCACCGATATTCAGATTAACTTGTCCTGCGATCGTCGACGAATTTCGATTGCCGAGCGTGCTGGCTACGGTGGAAACGGTGATCGACTGCCCGGCAGCGAATCCAAGGGTGAGCGTGCCGGTGCTGGTGGAGATGTTTGCGCGACCGATCGGGCTACCCAAGAGGGTGATGGGAGACGTTTGTTGTTCGTTAAAATTGCCCAGGAAATTCCAACGTCCCGAGCTGGTGATGGTGATGGGATTGCCCGCACCGCCGTTGGCAATCGCCTCGGAGGCGTTGGACTCTAGCACATCTGCGTCCTGGCCGCCGACATCGTCGCCCACGAATAAAGCAGAAGCATTTGGAATGGCCACGCCGCTCACGGGAGATAATCGCAAGGTGCCTTGACTGACACGGGTCGGTGAGGTGTAGGTGTTGTTTGCACTGCCGCCGAATTCCAGGATCCCCTGGCCCACCTTATTGAGCGCAAAAGTCGCCGCGCCACCACTCACGACGCCCCGCAAGGTGAGTCGATCGGCATTCGCGCCACCCGTATCGACGCTCATCCAAGTGTCTGTCGTTGCGCCGATCGTGATCGCTCCCGATAAGATGGCCGACTCAGCCGAACCCGGCAACGCGTCGAGGAAGCGAATGGCGCCCGACCCGCCGGTGCCTGAGCCTGCCACCAACGGAAAGGGTTCTACGATATTCACAGCGCCTGGCGTAACACTACCGATGACATCTAATTCAGCGCCGGCGTTGATAAAGGTCCCGCCTACAGCGCTTCCCAAGGCATTGCTGGTCGACACGACGAGCGAGCCCGAATTGAGGTTCATCGCCGTCGTATAATTCGAGTTAGCGCCGTTGAGGACCAGCGTGCCGGTGAGTTGTTTGTTCAGTACGCCCCCTACGCTGGCTGATGTCACAATATCGCTGTTGACGGTCAACCTGGAAAGCGAATCGGTCACGAAATTGAGCGGCGTGAACGCCCCGATACTGGCGCCACCGATCGTGTTGTTTGCACCGGTCGGGTTATAAATCATCCCGCCGACGCCAACGCTGGGGCCCACGGTCAGGATCGTACCGGCCGTACCAAATAATGTGATGCCACTCCCGGTGAAGATCAGGCTGTTGATCGATTGCGCGCCGACGACCGAATCGTTGCTCGAGAGTTTCACATTCATCGTCGGCGATGTCGCCGCAGCCATGCTCGTGACGAACGGAGCCGGAGAAATGCCCAGCGTGGCCGACGTATGTTGTGCGAAATCGATGGCACCGTTCGGGCCGCGGAGGATTGCGTAAGGGATAACGTTATTGGTGGTCCCCGCAATGGCCGCAGTGACCCGCAGCCTGACGTTGCTGTTGGCGCTGCCGAGTGCTTGCCCTTCACCAACCAAATTGATGAAAGACGTGGTACCGCGAGTCAGACTGGCCGCGGTGAGGATTGCGCCGGAACCGGTCGTGCCGCTGGTGCGAACAATGATCGCATCCGACACGGGGCCGGCGCCGACGAGCGCCACCGTATTAAACGCAATCGCGCCGACGGTTTCGGTGGACGTCACCCCGGCCAATGTGGCATTGCCGGGCATCCCCTCGAACAGCAGGGTTGCGCTATTGAGGGTGATCGCCGCCGCATCGGCGATGCGGTTGTCGAGATTGACTTGTCGGTTGTCGAGATGCAACGTTGCGCCGAGCCCCAAGGTAATACTCGGCGTGTTGATCAGCGTGCCATTACCTTGTACCCACAGGGTCCCGGCGTTGAATACCAGCGCGCCGCTGAGCGTGTTTCGACTGGAGAGAACGACGGTCCCCGCGCCGTTCTTAGTCCATGTCGTGTTGGCCGTCAGCGATTCACCTAGACCTCCTGCAAAAGTCACCGTCGCGAGTTGTGGGACATTGAGCGTAAACGCACTGGCTGGATTAATGAACGAGTCGAGAGCCACATTCACGGGTCCAGCGAACGTTACGTTATTAGTGAGCGGAACCGTAAGTGCGCCGGCGCCGCCGATGAGAATGTTATTGGTCAACGTGAGTGGGCCGTTCCAGGCACCGACGCTGGTTGAGCCCGTTTGAATCGTCCCTGTTCCGAGCGAGGAATAGCCGGCCACATAAATCGTCGTGCCGGTGTAGTTGATGACGTCGCCGGCGAATGTGTTACTGTTCCCCGAGAACAACACCCGCCCGACGTCCAAGAACCGCAAGGTCGCGTTGCTGGGTCCGGTAATATTGGCCGAGATTTCGGCGTCGAACGGGTTTGTGCTCGCGCTGGCATTGGTCTGCACTTGGACAAATCGGGTACCGGCTCCCAAGGCCAGATTGCCCGTGATGCGAGCGGGTGAGCCCGACGCACCCGCCAAGAGCAATTCGCCGCTGCTGGCACTCAGTTGAGCACCCAGGCTGAGGGTGCCGACCCCGGTATCGACGACACCGCCGGTCACCGACAACGTGACCCCCGTCGGTGAACCGATCGTTTCGTTCTGACCATTGAGGTTCATCCAGCCCGAGGCGCTAACCGTGATGAAGGCTTGATAGTCACTGATTTGATCACTTTGCAACCAGCGAACGACATCGGCTTGCGGTCCACCGAAGCCATCGCCGATATTCAAGGCCCCCGTGAGTGCATTGACGCCGGGAGTTTTGTTGAGTTCGAGCGCCCCTTCGTTCACCGACGTCGTGCCGCTATAGGTGTTGGCGCTCGAGCCACTGAATCGCAGAGTGCCGCTGCCGGTCTTGATGAGGGCATTGGAATTGCGCGACCCATCCATGATCGTGCCATTGATGTTCAAGTCAGGCCCGCTGTCGCCCGAGATGTTTTGTACGTCGATCGTGACCGTGACTGCGGCGGGAGCCGCGACCGGGTTGGCCGTGGCTGCCTGGAGCGAAAGCGTACCGTTGATCGTGGCGACCGAGGTCGCGACATTACCGCGAGACAAGACAGCGATCCCCGTGGGGATGGTGAGCACGCCCGTACCGGTGTTCACGACACTGGCAGAAGCCAAACCACCGGCGAGCGACAATCCGCCGATGATGTCGCTACGGTTGTTTAGATCAAAAATTCCACTGGCTCCGACGACAACGGGCGTGGTGTCCGGAATCTGATGATCGGCGACGAGGCGCAAGGTGGCCGAGGTGGAACTGACATTGTCGCCGACAATAATTTGATTACCGGCCCAGGCATTGATGGCCGTTGGCTTGTTAAACTCGAGCGTGCCGGAGGCAATTCGCAAGGGAGTAGCCACGGTGTTGGCGGACACGCCACCAAACTCGACGGTGCCCAAGCCGGTTTTGATCAGATCGCTGGCCCCCGAAATAATGCCGCTCAGCGTGAGTCGCCCCACGTCGCTGCGGATCGTCGTCGCCGTATTGGTGGTGTAAACCGCCGAGGAGTCAAAAGTTCTGTAGAGGTCGAAGAACGTTCCGGAGAGGGACACATCTCCCGCCCAAGAATTGTTGCCGCTGATGTTCCGCAGCGCGCCTTGATCGTTGAATCCGTTGCCGATGAGCGTCAGCAGTTCGAGATTGATCTGCACGGGGCCTGCGGTCCCGTCTTGCATTTCGAGCGATGCGCCCGGATAGACGATGGTACCTGCGGCGGCTGCGCCAGCATTGGCGTAACCCAGCGCGGCCGAATTCTGGATGTTGAGCACACCTTGATTGATATACGTTATGCCGGTGTATTCATTATTGCCTTGCAACGTCAATTGTCCCACGCCCGCTTTGGTCAAGTTGGCCGATGCTCCGACAATCGCACTGCTCACGGACAGGTTGCCGGTGTTGACATGGAGCATGTTGTCGGTGCTAGGCAACGACAACCAGGAGGTCGAGATTTGATTACCGACACCATTGTTAACGATCGTACCCGTGTTGACCGTGAGCTGTCCGCTCCCCGATAAGTTGATCCCGCTGCCACTGAGCAACAGCGCATTGACCGTGATAGAACCGGGCAGGGTGGTGTTCGAGATTAACTTGACATTGCTCGTAGCCGTCGCCTGGGTGAGGTCAGTCGTATAGGCGCTGGCAGGCAAGGGAACGATCGCAAAGCCCAGCGCGTTTCCACCCGCGATCGAAGCAAAATCGATCGCACCAACGTTCTGCATAATCGCCCCGGAAATGATGCCGTTTGCGGCCGAGGTGTTCAATACACTAGCCACCCCTGCGACCGTGGGTAGGTTGTTCTCAACCAAGATTGAATTGTTTCCTACCGCCGACAGCGGTGCTCCGCTCCCCACGAAATTGATCGTGCCCGGCGTCACCGTGCTGCGGGTGAGGGTGGCCATGACCAGGGCCGTTGAACCGCTGCCGACATTCGACGAGGAGATCGTGGAAGATGAATTCGGCGACAAGACGACTGGCCCGACCTGTTCGATGGCGTTGGCTACACCATTCGATCCGATCAAGCCGAACTCGCCACCGTTGAGCGTAATCGTGGCGTTGTCGTTAATGCGATTCGAGAGGGCGGTGGTCGAGTTATCGAGCAGCAGTTGAGTGCCCTGATTGAGCGTAATGCTGGGGGTATCCACCAGGGTCCCCGAGCCGCTTAACCGCACGGTTCCACCGTCTGTGGCCAAGGTGACCGTGCCGCTGATATTGTTGGCGCCGCGAAGATTCAATTCGCCGCGACCCGCCTTGATGAGACTGACGTTCCCAAAGAGGTCTTCGCTCAAACCTTGGTTGAACGTGGTGACTTGGCCAGCTGCTTCGACGTTGATCGTACGGGTAACGTTGTTAATCGTACCGCCGCTGAGCACGACGGTGTTGGTAAACGTAAGATTGTTCGAGCCCCGCACGGCCATGTTTCCATCTAAGGCGATGCGTGAGGAAATTTGACGTGCGCCGCCAATGGCCTGCAACTCGCCTCCTTGCACGACGAGTGTCTGAGAGCTGCTGAGTGCGTTGTTGTTGCCGATCCCCAATACCCCTGCCGCCAGCACTACGGTATTAGCAACAGGGGACGTCGAGAACGAGCTGGTAAGATCCAAGGTCCCCGCGCCCGACTTCACCCAACCGACGTTATTGAATCCACCGATGGCGGCTGAAACCACCAGATCGTCGGCCGTACCGGGCATTTGGCTGTCGGCCACGATGAACTGATGCGAGGCGGTCACCAAGCCCGCATTTGCGGTAGCAGCCACGCCGTTGCCAAAGTCAGGTCCAAAAAACAAGTTACTCGTACCAATCGAGGCCGCCGGGGTCGTGTCACTCGATCCCGGTAGCGATTGCACCACGACATTTCCACGGACGTATAAGGACCCAAAGGAATTATTTGTCACCGAACCGGCGGTCGTGGCCGAGCGGGTTAACAACAAATAGCCGGTCGTTACGTTGGCACCATCCAACAGCAATTGGCCACTGCCGTTCACGGTCACGCCGACCGCGTTGACTCCGTTCACATCGACGCTTGCCAACTGGTTGTCCCAGTACGCTCGAACCGTGGCGGTTCCAGCCGCTTGAGTCGAGTCGCCAATCACCAGATTGCCCGAGAGAGCACGCACGCCGACATTGTTCGCACCATCGAATTTCTGCAGGTCGAGCAAGCCTTGCGAAACAAACACCGTGCCGGTGATGTTGTTGGGGGTGCTGCCAAAGAAGCCGACCGTACCACTCCCGACCTTGGTAAAACCGGTCCCCAACGCCCCGACGGCGCCACCAAAGTAAAGCGAGGTACCCGCATCCGCACCGATAGCGGCATTGCCCAAAAGCTGCACTTCACCGAGCCATGTTGCGTTGTTTGCTGTATTCCGTAGCGCACCGGTACTCGATGTCCCGACGCCTGAACCATTGAGCGTGATCGGTTCACTGAAGGTGTTATTGGTGTCGACTTGCACCGCTGCGCCGGGATTGACCACGGTGTAGCCATTCACCGTACCCAACGCATTAGAACGTCGTAAGCTGACTGTGCCCAAGTTGACTTGCGTCAGCCCGTCATATGAATTGCTTCCGGAGAGCACCAAGGTGCCCAAGCCGTTTTTGGTAATCCCGCCACCGCCGCTGATCGAGCCGCTTGCGGAGATGGTCCCCAAGCCGTCAAAGGTTGCATTCAGTAGTGAGCCGGTATTGATGTTACTGAGCACCAACGCCGCGCCGGTGTTGCTCACCACGAACGATTGATTTTGCCCCAGCGTGATCGTTGCCGAGATCGTATCGGCAACCGTCGAGGTGCCGTTGTTCACCACACCTTCGAGAAGCGTGAATGGATTTCCAGTGATCGAATATCCACCCGAGGCAAAGGTGATCGATCGAAAACGTGTGTTGTTCGCGAAGTTGTTGACGGTTGTGGATTGCTGCCCAGTGGAATCGAAGACCAGCGCGTCATCGGGTGACGGCGCAGTACTGCCGACCCAGTTGGCTGGCGTATTCCAATTGGCGTCGCCGCCAAGTCCGCTCCAGACGCGAATCGCCATCAACCGACGCTCTTCCAATGGCTCGATCACAGGGCCATGAAAGAACTTCTGATTGCTCGGCTTCCGCGCGCGGACCTTGCCGCAACTCGTGAAGATTCGCTTGATAAAATCCCAGGCTCGATAAGGCACAGCGCAGTCCTTCAAAGCGGGCGCGAAGTGACGCTAACGCACCGCGCGACACGGCTATCCCGCCGCATAACACACGGAGCACGTTAGTACTGACCTCTTGGTTGACAACTTCATGTTGTGGTTGAGGTTACGCATATTTGCGTGACGAGGCTCAACGCGACAACACAGGGGGCCATTTGCGCCACGATAAACGGCGCTTACACGAAACGCAAGGAAAATGCGCGTCAAGGGTTTAAGGCACGAAAGTCACCTCGAACAACACACCTTACAGGTGGTTTAATGCGACTTTCTGGAACAGTGCCTCATCGCCCGCTGAATGGATCATTGGTCAGACAACTTGGACTGCCAATCGATCCTGCCGACCTCGTAACCTGGGGGGGTACGCCAACCGTGGCATCGAGCGTTTCGTCAGCCACAGGTGACTATCCGTTCGTGAGTCACCGCTACTCCACAGGGTTCAATGCGGCGAGAATTTTTCCGCCGCTCTCGTACCACCCGTGAGGGGTGAAGCGGCACCAGGTCAAATCCATCAACAACCGAACGCTTTGTGCCCCTTGACCTTCCAGCTCGGCAGCGACCCATCGATAGGGGATCGATTCAGGATGAAAGAAACTCAGTCCCGAGAGGGAGAGTTGCTTGCCGACAACGGTCAGTCGGTCGCCGACGACTTGGCCGAGGTCATCCAACGGTTCGACCACCAGTAGCCTGGGATAGTGAAATCGCCGCTCGCAGCGGTGTTCGACCCCGCCGGGATTCACATCCAAGTTCATAATCAGCCGTTCGATGGCCTTGCGATGGTCGTATCGCGGCAAAACCAGACGTCGACTGCGCGTGGTCGGAGAATTGGCCAAACGAGTTGCCATGCTGTAAATCCACGGTCCCAATTCAATAGGCCGAACGGCCGAAATGACGAGTGTGCGACCTAAAGTTGCGATCGAGGCCGCAAAGGATATCTAGGTCAGAAACGGCTGGCCGTCAAATTTCGACAAGCGGATTTAGGGGACTTCCGCAGAGCCGTCGATGGTTTGCAGATTTTGCCGCGCTTGCGTGCTTTCCGGCGCGACGGTTAATACCAGTCGAAGCAGTTGCGCCGCTCGAATCGAGTCCCCCCCGGTATAACACTCAATCGCCCAGTTGTTCCAAGCTGCGAGCAAATTGTGCCGGGCGTCACGGTGCCCAGCAAAGAGTTGCAACGCCTTCAGATTCGCCACGGCAGCAACGGAGTAGTCACCCCGTTCGAGTAGATTCACGCCTTGATTGTAGTACAACAGGGCGATGATGTGTGTGTTTCGCAAGTCATATATTGCAAAAGACTTAGCAGCTGACAGTTGCGGCGAGTGGGTGCGGCTGGTGGGCTCAATCACCCAGGGTCGGCCGCTGCATTCAATCCGCACATTGACGTGACCGGGCTGATACTGGATCGAAGCTTGGCCCCCGATCGTCTCGTAAAGCCAGCAGAATAAGATCGCCGCAGTCAAGCAGTCATAGTCCCCCCGCTCGATTGTATCGCGCAGGTTGCTGTCGATGGCACGATACTCGCCGTGAAACATCTGAGCATGGAGAAACTCCACCACAAGACTCGCGCGTAGCAGTGGATCGGATTGGCCCAAGGTTTGGTCGTTCAGGCGAGTCGACCAAAGGCGTAATTGTCGCCGATAGCGACTTAAAGAGCCCTCGTCACGCACTCCGCTGGCGATCAGCGCCGCAGTGAGCAGATCGTGCTCATCCAGGGTGCCGTCTTGACCGTCGCGTAGTAATCCACGTTCGAGGCGGTTGATCTCTGAGTCGTCTAGCAGCGTCGATAGCGCGACCGCTCCCTGGGCGACGGGGCAGCACAGGCAGCCCCCCAAAGCCAACCACCCCAACGCGATTGACCACATGTGTCGCGAACTCACAGATGTATCCTCAAGTAGATTACTCACCGCCATTCATCCACTCACGTGTAAATCTACGATGCAAAAAAGCATCATGCCGGGGGCGCAAAAAAAACCGCCGAGGATTTTACTCCTCGGCGGTCCGAATAGATCGATTGCAACACAGGCCGCATGCGACTTACAGGTCGCCTGTGATTTTCACGAGTGAGCCGGGACGGTCCTCGGCGGGGCTCTTAGCCGTTCCGATCAGTGTCACGTACAACGAACCGTCGGGCGTGAAGGCCAGAGCCGTCGGCTTATCGAGCGAGGTTACCAACTCGGCTTTCACGGTGAGCTTGTCGCCATCGAGCTTGGTGTCGAGCCGGTAGAGGCCTCCCTTGGCGCTGTCCATCCAAGCGTAGTCGACCGCGTAGAGCTTGCCGCTCTTGGGGCTGTACGCTAATCCGGCGATGTCGAACAAACCCGTCTCGGCCTTGGCAACCAATTTGCCCTTGGCGTCGTAGATCGTGAGCAGGCTGTCGCCCGGGACGTTGATTTCGCCCATCTGGCCGATGACCAGGCGACCTTCTTTGTCGGTCGTAATGCCCACGGGGGCGTCGACGTTCACGGCTACTTTCGTGGCAATGAACGGCTTGAGTGCGCCGGCTTTGCCGTTGGCGTAATCAAATTTGAGCACCCAGCCTTTGGTGTCGTCGCCATTGCTGGTGATGTAGGCGGCTCCGTTGGCCACGGCGAGACCGTAGAAGTTCCCCTCACCTTTTTGCGACTCTTCGCCCGCCGCGATAGGTCCCAGCGTCTGCTTGGCGTCGGAGACTTGAATGGCCTTGCCGGACTCGGGGACAGCAAAAACGTAAGCCAACTCCTGACCGTCTGGCTTGCCACCATCTCCCACGGCCAGCGTGTTCTGATCCAAGAACGCGACGCCCAACGGTCCAATGTCGTACATCGGCCCCTTGCCGTAAATGTCTTTGGTAAAGCCTTTGATCACCGAGTGGGCCTTGTCGGCCGCGGCCGGGTCGAGACGCAGGATGCGCAAAGCACCACTGTCGGCGATGAACAAATGACCGCTGCCCGGTTGCACGGCCACGCCCGATGGATTGAGCAAGCCGGCAATCACCGGCGCAACCTTGACCTGGGCCTGACAGACGGCAGGCAGAGCCGCCATCGCTAGACAGGCGATCGCAATTCGATTCCATGAGTGCAACATCAAAAGACTCCTTCAATCAAAATTCGTTGGCTAAGCAAAAATGAAAAGCATGTCGAGTAGAACGCGATGGCGTTACAGCCCATCGGGCTGCTGGCCACCGCTCATCACCCATGACGGCTAGGGCAATTTCGGCGGCGCGATCAACGGGTACTTCGCGCTCGCAAAACCTTCCTTGAGAAACACAACCAAATCGCTTTTTTCGGCCGCTGTCAAATTGAGCGGATAAATCTCTTCGTCCAGTTGCGGGTTGGGAGTTCCGCCGCGACTGTAGTACTCGACAACATCTTCGAGCGTTTTCAGTCGACCATCGTGCATATACGGAGCCGAGCGAGCGATCTCACGCAGTGTCGGTGTTTTGAACGCGCCGCGATCTCCCAACTGCTTCGACACGGTGATGCGCCCCAGGTCGGGCTCTTTATCGTTGATACCCACGCCCAGATTATGAAACCCATTGTCACTCAGATTCGGTCCGACATGACACGCGCTGCAATGAGCACGATTGAAGAACACTTTGTAGCCGCGCTGGGCGGCTTCGCTCAGCGCCGACTTGTCGCCTGCCACGAATCGGTCGAACGGGGCGTCGCCCGAGAGCACGGTCCGCTCGAAAGCGGCAATCGCCTTGGCGATCGCGTCGGGCGTGGCACTCGTGCCGAACACGGCCTGGAATTGCTGTTTATAGCCGGGAATATCATTGAGTCGCTTGACCGCCTCGTCGAGCGTGAGATCCATTTCGATCGGGTTCTGAATGGGTCCCAAGGCTTGCCCTTCCAGCCCAGTCGCGCGACCGTCCCAGAACTGCAACGGGTAATAGGCCGAGTTCAATACGCTCGGCGCGCTGCGGCCCCCTTTTTGGCCACGTACGCCCGTGGCGAACGCCTCGCCGTTGCTCCAGCCCTTGGCCGGGTCGTGGCAACTGGCGCAGCTCACCGTATTGTCGCGCGACAGTCGCGGCTCGAAATACAGTTGCTTCCCAAGCTCGACCTTGGCTGAGGTTTGTGGGTTGTCAGCAGGTATTTTCAGCGGAGCGAGTCCACTCGGCAGTGGCAATGACGACGCCTCGTCGCCTCGAACCGCCGTGTTCCATGACACACCGACTACCAGTAGCGTTGCCAACCAGATGCGCATCTCGACCTCACCGCTTAGAGCATTAATTGCCGTTCCCTGGTTGCAAAACCGGGGGGGCTCAAGTTGGCCGGTATTGTCACTCAGCGTCGAGGCGAGGGCAAGCGGCAAGCGGATTTTTCAGCACGATTACGACAAGGCGGGGACAACTTCTCCGTGCGCCGCTTCATAGGCCGAGATCTGATCGGAGTGTTGCAAAGTCATGCCAATGTCATCCAACCCATGGAGCAGGCAATGACGCCGGAACGGATCGACCGTGAACGGCAGGTGAAGCCCCGCCGAGTCGCGGATCGTATTGTCTTCCAGACTCACGACAAGTTCATAATTCGGCGTGGCCGCTGCGCGGCGGAACAAGTCGTCGACCTGCTCTTCGCTCAGCTGCACGGGCAGCATGCCGTTCTTGAAGCAGTTGTTGTAAAAGATGTCGGCAAACGACGGGGCAATGACCACGCGAAAGCCGTAATCTTCGAGCGCCCAGGGAGCATGCTCACGGCTCGACCCGCAACCGAAATTGCGTCGCGCGAGTAGGATGGACGCGCCGCGATAGGCGGGCTTGTTCAGCTCGAAGTCGGGATTGTCGGAGCCGTCTTCCTTGAATCGCCAGTCGAAGAACAAGAACTGGCCGAAGCCCGTTCGCTCGATCCGCTTAAGGAACTGCTTGGGGATGATTTGATCCGTATCGACATTGGGCCGATCCATCGGACAGACTCGACCGCTATGAGTTGTAAATGCACGCATGACTGGCTACCTCAAAGTGACAAACCTAAATCGAATATCTGGTTTACGGCGGTCGAAAACTCGCTCAACACTGTAGGGTCGACAAGTTGTTCTGTGGCGCTAAACAGTTGCGGCTTCTCGCCCGGATGATGCACGGAGATCGTGCGGCTGGTGGGGCTGACGACCCATACGGATCGGCAACCGCTCTGTAGCCAACGCTCGACTTTTTCTTCCACTTCGGTCCAACGATCGTTCGGCGAAACGACCTCGACGGCTAAGTCCGGAGCGCCAGAGAAATAGCCTCGTGGCAACACCAAGGGCAAGCGATCTTTGGCGACAAACGACACGTCCGGAGCCATCACGGTGTCGGGGTCTTTGGACAACGAGTAGCCGGTCTTGGCCCCCAAGACTGCGCCCAAGTGACGCTGGGTGACAAACTGCTGGAGCAGAGCGCCGAGGCGAATCGCAACCAAGCCGTGCTCAAAACCCGCTGGAGTCATAATTCTCAACACCCCGTCGATGAGTTCAAACCGCTCGCTACCCGAGGGAAGCTGCTCCAACTGCGCGGCGGTGAAGGTATTCGACGTGACGCTCATCGCTAGGCTTGGTTGCTCCACTGGCGAACGTCGACGAAGTGCCCCTCGATCGCGGCGGCGGCGGCCATCTCGGGCGAGACCAAGTGGGTGCGGCCTCCCTTGCCTTGCCGACCCTCAAAGTTGCGATTGCTCGTCGAGGCGCAGCGTT